>JADHSZ010000037.1 GCA_016776635.1 Alphaproteobacteria bacterium | reverse complement strand
TCCTCGGCGAAGGAGCCGAGAGTGGCCTCCTCTTCTTCGCCACTCATGGGGAAATCGCCGTCCTCGGCGGGATGGATGATCTCCGCTTCGGGAATTGCCGCCATATCCTTCTGGCATTTCACGGCAAACTCCATGCCCAGACCGGCCTTCCTGATCAGGGCCGTCATGGCCCAGGCGTTTTTGGCCTTGACCATGCCGCGCACGATTTTCAGCGACACCTCGGAGAGAACCGAAAGCGCAGTGGCGACAAAATGATGGTCGCCTTCTTTCAGGGAATCGGTCAGCGCCTTTTCGGTGAGTTCCCCGGCATCGCGCATGCGACGGGCTTTTTCGGTCCTTTCCGCATCTTGCGCTTCGCTGGGTGTGTCCGCGGCGGTTCCTTTGCCGCCCTGCTTTTTGGCCGGCGATTCCCCATCGGGATCAAGCAGCCGCCGATGCACTTCGTCTTCCACCATGTGGAGGGTTTCGGGGTCGAGATCGCTGCGCCCCCGCATATTCTCAAGAAGCGAATCAGCCACCAGACCGGCAATGGCCTGCGCCGCCTTGAAAGAAAGATCGGGCCGCTTCGTCAGGGGCGCGTGCCAGTCCTGGACCCCCGGCGCCCTGGAAATGAGTTCATCCAGGGTTTCCTCCCTGATCTGGGCGCTTTCATTGCCGAGCAGCGCGGTGATGGCGTCGCGTTCGTCGACCGCGACAATGGCGTCCGACACGCTTTCTTGAAGTTCCGAGCGTTGGGCGATTTCCACCAGCGCCCCCTTGATGGGGCCGGCCTTGATGATTTCCAGCAGGTCGTCATCGGAGAGAAGAGGTGAATAGCGCAGGACCGGGCCGGAAACCTCGATCTCGGTGTCGCGGGCCAGCTGTTGAATCACGTGGGGCGGCGCGTTGGTGATATCTTTGAGCGTCTCGGCGAGAATCATGCGCACCCGGATCAGCTGGTCGCGGGCCAGGATTTCGAGAACGCTGAGGGCGTACTGACTGAGCCGGTCGGTATCGTCGGTGCTCAGGTTGGGTGCCAAACCGCCGATCTTCTCGGCCAGATGACAGCGCACATCCTCGTCGCCATCCTTGGCTAGAAGCAGGTCGGCCTGGAGAGGGGTTTTGCGGTTGGCGGCGATCTGGCGCCGCACCACGGGTTCGGAATCTTCGGCCAGATAATAGAGAATCTCGGGGCGGATATCCTCTCTGGCGGCAAGCTTTTCCCTGACCTCGCTGTTGTCATGACTGGCCAGTTCTTTTTCCTGGTCATAGGTCAGGGGCTTTTTACCGAAGGGCAGCCCCTTCATAAGCCGGTCGAGGATACTGCTCATTAGGAAGACTCTGGGGAATCTTCGGAATTTGCGGAAGTCTCGGCGGGCGGGGCCAGGGCAAACCCTCCCTTTTCATCATTTTTAACCGCATACATGGCGTCATCGGCGCGCGACACCAAGTCTTCCAGCCTTTCACCGGATTCCGGATGAAATACGGCAATGCCGATGGAAATGCCCAGAGGGTGATCGGGAGCGCCGGAAAACACGCGCAGAGCCTCGGAACTTTCGATCAGTTTTTCGGCATTGGCGCGAGCGCCGGCCTCATCGGTTTCCTCGAGCCAGATTCCGAACTCATCGCCCCCAAGACGGCCGATAAGGTCATTGGCGCGGGTATTTTCGCCCAGAATCTCGGTCAGTTTTTTCAGCGCCTCGTCACCGCGCTTGTGTCCGTGAATATCGTTAACCAGCTTGAAATTATCAAAATCCACATAGCACATGACGCCAACACGGGAGGTTCGCTTGGCATGGCTGATACGGTCGCGCATGGTGGCGAAAAAAGTGCGCCGGTTGAGCAGGCCGGTCAGCGCATCGGTGCTGGAAATCCGCTCAAGTTCTTCGTGATTGGTGACCTGTTCGATGGCGATCCCAAGCTGGTCGGCGATCTCCCCCAGCAAAACCTGGTCATCGCCGCTCCAGGGAAAGGTGGCCGATTCGCGCCACAGGCAGATGGCGCCGTTGATTTTTTGGTGATAACGCGTGGGCATGGCGATCCCCAGCTGCTTCTTGCCCTCGAGCCTGTTGCAGTCCACGTCACCTTTAAGGCCGTTTACAAGTTCCGTGGCATCCTTGGGGATGGTTCCCCATTCGGCGGCGGGAACAAACACATGGCCGCCACGAATCCGATAGAGCCGGCAGCCGCTGGCGTTCAGTTCCTGGGCCGTCACGCTGGCCGCGGTGCTCATCATTTTCTGGGGCACGATCTCGTCGCGGATTTCGCGCACGATTCGGTTAAGGAGCTGTTCGCGATGATGGGCCCGGGCCAGGGCCGCGTCGCGCTCGCGTTCTTCCGTCACGTCGCGGCAGATGCCACGAACACCCACCCAGTCCCCCTCATCGTTATACAGAGGAACACAGGACACCTGGAGGAAGGTGGGACGGCCATCGGCGCGGCGGAACCAGAGTTCGGCGTTATCCAGCGGCACACGGCTGGAAAAAGGTGTGGACAGATCCCCGAGGTTCTCCCCGATCACCATGTCGTCGGCCTGGCGGCCCACCAGTTCCTCGGCGCTGTAGCCCAGGGCGCCCCGGGGAGAGACGAAGACATAGGCGCCGTCGTCATCGGTTTCCCAGGCAAAATCACTGGAGGCTTCCACCAGGTCTTTATAACGCTGCCGGGAATCCACCAGGGCCGTGCGCAGGTTGCGCTCCAGGGTAATATCCCGGCACAGAACAAGCGCGCACGCCTGCCTGTTCTCGGCGTCAGCCGAATCGTCTGCGGAATCAGCTCCAAGGGCGGCGCCCGAATCGCCCTCCAGGACGGCGCCAAGGGGAATGATGGAAAACTCCAGGAAACACAGCTCATTTAATTCCGGCAGTTTCAGGACGGCACTCTGACAATCCCCGGTGATGAGGACGCTTTCCACCAGGGCGAGATATTTTTCTCCGGCATCTCCGCCCAGCGCCGCAATGATCTCCTCTCCCGCGCTGTTGCACTCGATAACATCGCCTTTGCGGTCAATGGTGAAAGCAGGGGCAGGGAAACGGGAGAACGGGCCGTTTTCAGAAAAAAAGGAAGACGGTTCTCCGGCCCCCATTACGCCGCTTTTTTCGGGCTGTCGGGGAAATGAAAAGATATTCTTCATTTCTCGCTTCTGGGCCTTTCTTCTGGGCCTTTTGGCCACTCCTTTTGACCGGTGCGCCATGGTGTCACCCCATAGACATAGGCACCGCACCCCGGTTTATTCAAACAGAAAGACCGTTACAGTGGCTTCTTACGATCCAACCGCTGTTTGGCTCTGTTGAGTATCCTCTGATTCTTCCTCTTCGTATAGAGCTTCGAAGGAGGAAATATCGAAAGACGGCTTCCCGAAAAGATATCCCTGGCCAAACTGGATGCCGCATTTATCGAGCAGATCAACCGTTTGTTCGTCCTCGATCATCTCGGCGACGGTTTCAATGCCAAGATCGCTGGACAGGCCGGAGATGGCCTTCAGGAAGTGCTTGTCTTTCTTGCTGTCCAGGGCTTCGCGGACGTAGCTGCCGTCTATCTTGACGATATCCACGTCAATGGCGCGCAGGTAATGGAACGCCATTTCGCCGGCGCCAAAATCATCAAGGCAGAATCTGTGCCCCTCCTGACGCGGGCTTTGAATCACATTATTGACGGATTCCAGGTTATCGATACTGGCCGATTCGGTCAGTTCGAAAAGAAGGCGGTCGCTGATTTCCTTATGGTTTCTGAGCAATTCAAGCAATTGGGTAACAAATTCAGAAGACGCTATGGATTTTCCCGAAAGGTTGACGGCGACGGAGTATTCCTTTCCCAGCCTGCGGTTCTCCATCAGCCATTCCACCACCCGGCGACACATGGCAAGATCGAAATCACTCACCACGCCCACTTCCTCGGCGAAACGGATAAACTCGAAAGGCGAGGTATGAACCCCGTCCTTGATGATTCTGGTCAGGGATTCGTAATGGTGGATGGAACGGGTCTTGAGGTCCACGATCGGTTGGAAGGCAATATCAAAGGCCTGGTCGGAAACAACATTGCGAACGCCGGTGATACGCTGTGCGGTGTCTTCGATAACGCTGTCCAGATGCGCCTTGAGAATCTTGTCCGAAACCTCTTCTTCCTGCTGCGATCTGAAATGATAAATCATGAAGCCCAGGGCCCTGGCCGAATCGGCCGGGCTTAAGCCCTCCTGAGCAAGATCCATGGTCGCCACGTGAATATCGAACCGACCCGCCCCGGAGCCCTCATGGGCGGCAAGCCCGGCAAGCTCGCCCCGCAGTGCCTGGATATCCAGCTCCGCTTCGTGGATGAGGCCATAGCGTTCCACCCCGAAGCGGCCCGCTGAATCGCAGCCAAGGGAATGGCACTGGAGAGATTCGCCCAGCTTGGTCATCAATTCGTTTCGTTGGTACAGGTCAAGCCGGCGACTGAATTTTTTCAGGCCCCGAATATCGAAGAGAGTGACCTGGTATTGCCTGCCTTCTTCATGGGCCTCGTTGAGTTTCAGCTCGCAGAGCATGGCAAAGGTCTCGGCGTCGAGAAGGCCGCTTTCCGTATCGCGCGCCACGCCGTCCCGCGCCGCGATGGCCGACGGCGCCGCGCCCAACCGAAAGCCGAGGAAATACCGCCCTTTAAGATCGGGAAGGAAATAACCGGTCATGGAGAGAAGCGGCGAAGGCCCCTCCGGACCCAATAGCCGCATGTTATGCATTTCGATGCGGGCGCCGGAAATGGCCCGCTTGAGCAGGGCCGAAATCCTGACGCGATCGGAATCCTGGACCAGGTCATTGAAGGACTGACCCATGAGGCTCTCTGACGAATGGCCGGTGAACACGGCCGTCATGCCCCTGACAAAACTCACATTCAGTGAGGCATCGAGTTCCACCAGGAAATCCGAGCCACAAAATGCAAAGGCCAGCAGCCGGTCGCGCTCGCCACGCAACGCACTTACTTGGAGTTCATCGACACCGTTATCGGCTATGGAGACACTCATGGTTTCACTAACCCACTTGCTCTTTGCGGAAACCACCCGCAAAGGCCCCCCCTATAAAACATTTTATTAAAATTTAAGCATTATTCTCAAAGACTTGAACAAATCCCTACGTAGATTTTTCCGTATGTAAAACTGTCAAAATAGTGTGAAGAATTTATGAAATTTCCCCACTATGGGCCCTGTTAGTTCCTCCAATTTTCCTAAAACACAGTGATTCATTGCCCCCTGACGCCCCCCTCCCGGACTTGTAGCCCAGATTTAATATCCTGGGCTTGCCAGAAGCGCACCGCTTGATCAGACTGACGGAGCGTTTTTTCACCTGAAAACCCACCAGAGAGAGCCCCAGGGAAAACCCCGGAGAAAGCCCCAGAGAAAAATCACTGACCATGCCCGCAAAGACCCTTTCCAGCACAAACCAGCCCCCTTCCCGTGACCGGGAAACCCCGGCGCCCGCTTCCGGGCCTTCCCCGGAACCTATGGCCCTGGAGCATGTGGAAGACTGGATTTTCGATCTCGACAACACGCTCTATCCGGCGAATTCAAACCTTTTCGCCGTGATTGACCAGCGCATGAAGGCCTTCATCGGCGCCGAACTGGAGCTTGCATCCGATGACGCCTTCAAGGTCCAGAAGGACTATTTCAGGAAATACGGCACCACCCTTCGTGGCCTCATGCTTCACCACGACACCGATCCTCATGCCTTTCTCGATTATGTGCACGATATTGACCTCGCCGGGCTCCGCCCCGATCCGGAACTGGCGAGACACCTGGAAAAGCTCGAGGGACGCAAGATCATCCATACCAACGGCTCCGGGAAGCATGCCAGAAGGGTTCTCGAGCGGCTCGGTATCGACGAGTTCTTCAGCGGTGTGTTTGATATCATCGAGGCCGATTTCCTGCCCAAGCCCGAACCCGCCGCCTATCGCCACCTTCTTGAGCGTTACCACCTGTGCGCGGAAACCAGCGCCCTGTTCGAGGACCTGCCGAGGAACCTCGTCGCGGCCGCGGAAATAGGCATGACCACCATATGGGTCCGCAACGATACCTGCTGGGCCGAGGAAGCCGAAAGCCCCGGCCATATTCACCATGTCACCGACGACCTGACGGGCTGGATCGGCGGCCTGGTGGCGGCCCGCGCTTCACGGAACGACGCTGCCCGGCCTGATCCCTCCCCGCCAGAGCGTTGACAGGGAAAGCCTGCTGCCGCATGTTCCCCCTTCTTTCCCACCTCTTTACGCATCAGGGTTTTGATGACTTATAAAAATCTGCAAAAGACCATCGACGACGCCTGGGAAGCACGCCAGGAAATCGATATCTACACCAAGGGAGAAATCCCCGAAGCCGTGACCGAGACCCTGGAACTTCTGGATTCGGGAACGCTGCGCGTGGCCGAGAAAAGCGATGGCGAATGGCATGTCAATCAATGGCTGAAGAAAGCCATTCTGCTTTCCTTCCGGCTCAAGGACAACGTGGTGATCCCGGCCGGCCAGTGGGATCCTGGCTTGGGCAAATCGGGATGGTACGACAAGGTAGCTTCCAAATTCGCCGGCTGGAACGAGGAACGCTGGCAACAGGCGGGCTTCCGCGCCGTGCCCAACTGTGCGGTACGCCACAGCGCCTATATCGCGCCCGGTGTGGTGCTGATGCCGTCCTTCGTCAATCTTGGGGCTTACGTGGATTCCGGCACCATGGTGGACACCTGGGCCACGGTGGGCTCCTGTGCCCAGGTGGGGAAGAATTGCCATATTTCCGGCGGCGCGGGGATCGGCGGCGTTCTTGAGCCCCTTCAGGCGGGGCCGGTGATTATCGAGGACAACTGTTTCATCGGCGCCCGCGCCGAAGTGGCCGAGGGTGTGATCATCGAAACCGGCTCGGTGCTGTCCATGGGCGTTTATATCGGTGCTTCGACGAAAGTTGTCGACCGCGCCAGCGGCGAGGTCCATTTCGGAAGGGTGCCCGCCTATTCGGTCGTGGTCTCGGGCTCCATGCCGGGCAAACCGCTGCCCGACGGCTCCATGGGTCCGTCCCTCTATTGCGCGGTCATCGTCAAACAGGTGGATGAAAGAACCCGCTCCAAAACCTCGATCAACGAATTACTGCGCGATTGAGGTGCGCCAGAACCCTATCTAGAGCTTTAATATGAATACCGATCCTCTCGATCTGGCCCGCGCCCTCATCCGTTGTCCCAGCGTGACACCCGAAGACGGCGGCGCGCTGGCGGTTCTTGATGAGTCGCTCGGGAAACTGGGCTTTACCTGTCACCGCATGACCTTTTCCGCTCCCGGGACGGCGGATGTGGACAATCTGTACGCCCGCATCGGCGATGGTGCGCCCAATTTCTGTTTCGCCGGGCATAGCGATGTGGTCCCGGTCGGCGATACGCAAAGCTGGAGCGTCGACCCCTTCGCCGCCGAGGTCTCCGGAGACAGACTCGTTGGCCGCGGGGCCGCCGACATGAAAGGCGCCATTGCCTGTTTCGTGGCCGCCAGCGCCCGTTTCCTCGACCGGCGCGGCGGCGATATCCCCGGCTCCATAAGCCTGCTCATTACCGGCGACGAGGAAGGCCCGGCCGTCAACGGCACGACGCGGGTTCTCGACTGGATGAAGGAGAACGGCGAAACCCTGGATGTCTGTCTGGTGGGCGAGCCCACCAATCCCGAAACTCTCGGCGAAACCATAAAAATCGGCCGCCGCGGCAGTCTCAACGGCCATCTCACCGTCATGGGAACCCAGGGCCATGTGGCCTATCCCCAGCGCGCCGACAATCCCCTCCCGCACCTTTTGCGCATGCTCGGCAAGATTACCGAGCGGCCTCTGGACGAGGGCACCGAGCATTTCCAGCCCTCTAACCTTGAGGTGACCTCGGTGGATGTGGGCAACCAGGCCCCCAACGTCATCCCGGCGCGGGCCGAGGCCCGGTTCAATATCCGCTTCAACGACAGCCATAGCGGCGCCGAACTGGAACGCTGGCTGCGGGAAAATTTTGATTCGGTGGGTGCGGACTATCAGCTGGATATTGAAATATCGGGTGAAGCTTTTCTCACCCCGCCCGGCGATTTCAGCACGCTGGTTGAAGATGCGGTTTCAGGCGTTACCGGCAAGACTCCGCAGCTCAACACCTCCGGCGGCACGTCGGACGCCCGGTTCATCCGTCATTTCTGTCCCGTGGCCGAGTTCGGGCTGGTGGGAGCCACCATGCACAAAACAGATGAAAGTGTGGCTCTTGCGGACCTCGAGGCGCTCACGGAAATCTATCTCCGCGTTCTCGACGGATATTTTCCGGCCTCCTGAGGTGGCGCAACGAACATGATTTCCCCCCGCGAGATCGCCACCGGCCTCTATGGCGCCTATCGGCTGGCGCGACTGGACACCGGGGGCATAGCCTGGTTCGACAGAACCTTGTCGGGATTCTGGAAATCCTTTTTCGCGGCCGTCCTTGCCGCCCCTCTCTATATCCTGCTCACCGCCCTGCACCTGTTTGACGATACCGGCAGGGAATTGCTGGAGATGGCGGGAGGCATGCGGGTCTTTCTTATCGAGACCCTGGCCTATGTGATCGGCTGGGTGCTGTTTCCCCTGGTCATGATCCGGGTGACGGACCTTCTGCAGCGCGAGCAGGAATATTTCGGCTTCATCATCGCCTATAACTGGGCCGGAGTGCTGCAGATAGCCGCCTTCCTGTGCGCGGTGGTCTTAAGTGTCTCGGGCCTGTTTCCGGCGGCGGTGGGGGATTTCCTGTCCATGATCGTTTTCTTCGCCATCCTTTATTACCAGTGGTTCATCACCCGCACCGCCCTGCGAATACAAGCCGGCGCGGCGGTGGCCATCGTCTGCCTGGATATGGCGCTGTCCATCTTCATCACCGGAATCGCAAACGCCATGCTCTATATGAGCCCGGGCACCTGAAGCATCCCGGGCGGGTTATTTCTTCTTTTTCCCGCCCTTCTTTTTCTCTCCCCCCGCTTTTTTTCCATAGACCACGTCGAGCAGATACAGCCCCTCAGGTGGTGCGGTAGGGCCGCTGGCGGTGCGGTCGCAGGCGGCCAGCGCTTGCGATACGTCCTTAGGCGTCCATTTACCCTCCCCCACCCAGCCTAGGGTGCCGGCGATAATACGCACCTGGTTGTGGAGAAAAGAGGGCGCCTGTAACAGCAACCGGATTTCCTCGCCTTCTCGGGTGACCGAGATATGGTTCATGGTCTTTTCCGCCGATTCCGCCTGGCAGTGGACGGAACGGAAAGACGTGAAATCATGAAAACCCACCAGGGCCTGCGCCGCCTCGGCCATGGCGTCGCTGTCGAGAGGTGTGCCCACCTGCCAGGCCCGCCCCTTGTCCAGGGTCAGCGGCGAGCGGCGGTTGATGATGCGAAACAGATAGGCCCGCTGCGTGGCCGAAAACCGGGCGTGGAAATCGTCGTCCACCGGCTCGGCGGCGAGGATTGAAATGGCGGCGGGGCGCAGATGAAAGTTAAGAGCGTCGCGGATGGTGTCGGCCTCGGCCGCCTCGGCGAGATCGAAATGAGCCACCTGGCCCAGCGCATGAACCCCGGTATCGGTACGGCCCGCGCCGAACAAGGTGGTTTCCCGGCCACAGAATTTTTCGATGGCGTCCTCGATAGCCTGTTGCACCGAGAGGCCGTTTTCCTGGCGCTGCCAGCCGACAAAACCGCCACCGTCATATTCTATGGTCAGTTTATAGCGGGGCATGAGTTCTCATCCCTGTCATCCCTGTGGCAGCACGGTCTTGGCGGGAACGGGACAACCGCGCAGGAAGCTCTCCGCCTCCATGGCCGATTTGCCCGGTCGTTGCAGACGGCCGATCTGGAGCGCCCCCTCACCGCAGGCAATGGTGAGAGCGTCATCCAGTACTGTACCTGGTTCCGTGTCCTTACCATCATCCACCACCTGCGCCGAGAGAACCCTGATGCGCTCGCCTTTGCCCGCGATGTCGTATTCGAACCAGGCGCCGGGCCAGGGCGTAAAGGCGCGCACCCGGCGTTCCAGTTCCCTTGCCGGGCGGTTCCACTGGAGCCGGCCTTCGTCGGCTGTGAGCTTCCCGGCATAGGTGACGCCCTCCTGCGGCTGCGGATGGGGCGTCAACGAACCCTCCGCCATGCCTTCCAGGGCCGTGACCATGAGCCGCGCGCCCAGGCCTGAGAGTTCGTCATGGAGGCTCTGGGCCGTGGTTTGCGGGGTTATGGGAAGGGACTCGGCCAACAGAATGTCACCGGCGTCGAGCTCTTCCGTCACCTTCATAATGGTGACGCCGGATTCCTCATCCCCGGCGAGGATGGCGTGCTGGATGGGCGCGGCGCCGCGCCAGCGCGGCAACAGTGAGGCATGAACGTTGAAACAGCCCAGAGGCGGGGCGTCGAGGAAAGCGGCGGGCAGGAGCAGGCCATAGGCCGCCACCACGGCGGCATCGGCCTTGAGGGTGGCGAAGGAAGCCGCTTCCTCCGGGTTTTTCAGACTCGCCGGAATGCGCACGGGAAGCCCCTTGGCTTGGGCATAGGCATGAACCGGGGCGGGCCGTTCATGCTGTCCCCTGCCGGCGGGGCGGGGAGGCTGGCTGTAGACGCAGACCACCTCATGGCCGGCCTCCAGCAGAGCCGCCAGGACGGGCACGGAAAAATCCGGCGATCCCATGAAAATCAGGCGCAAGGGGTATGGCCTCCCGAAAAAATTACAGAACGGGAGCGGTTGCCGCGGTCTTGGCGGTGGTGTGCTTCCGCGTCTTGCTCAGCTTGCGAAGGATCATGCTCCGTTTTATGGCCGTCAGGTGATCGATGAACAGAACGCCGTCGAGATGGTCTATCTCGTGCTGGATACAGATGGCGGGAAAGTCCTCGGCGTCCATTTCCCGGATTTCGTTATCGCGGTCGAGATAATGCAGCCGCACTGATGCCGGACGGACGACTTCGGCGTAATGTTCGGGCACCGAAAGACACCCTTCCTCGGTGGAGACGAGATCTTCGGAGAACGAGATAACCTCGGGATTAGCCATACACAAAGGGTCCGGCACCTCTTCCCCGCGGGAAAGATCAATCACCAGAACCCGTTTCGCCACCCCCACCTGGGGCGCGGCCAGTCCGACACCGTTATCCTCGGCGTACATGGTCTCGAGAAGGTCGTCCATGAGCCCGCGCACCTCGTCGTCCACCCTGTCCACAGGGGTGGATTTTACTTTCAGGCGCGGATCGGGCGCGGTGATGATGTCCAGTATGGCCATGGGAAAACGCCGTAATTAAAGAGAATTGATACGTTCTAGTTACGCCCTAATTATGCCGCGCCTCTGTTGCCGTCAAGTCCCGCCCCCGGTGATACCACAGCCCGTGGCGATTGAGCGACCACAGCGGACGGCATCCCAGCATCCCTTCATGAGCCAGAACATGATTATGGAAATTGTCGAGAACGCCTATTTTGCCCCCGAGATTCACGGCAAGCACGGTTTGCGCGCGCCGTTCCGGGCGCGGCCGGCGGGTGGGGGGCAGATGGAGCAGGACCAGCCGCAGATCATGATGGGCGAGACCGAAACGGCGCAGCAGCCTATATTTCGCCACCGCGAAGTCGCGGCAATCGCCATCTCCCCTGTGAAAGGACACGGTGAAGTCCTCGCTCCGCGTCCCGGGCCGGTAACGGCGGGCATTCACCCGTTCCTGAAGGATAGGGAGAAAACGCGCGACCTCGGACGCGCCGGGGTTCCGCAAGCCATCACGCGGCACCTCCAGCGCCGCCATATTGGCGGCCACGGCGGAGTTTGGCATTACCTGGTGTTGGCGGCTGTTAAACAGGGCCGGAAAAGCGGCGGCACGGGCCGGGAACGGGACAAGACCGGAAGACAAGGCCGCCGCCATGACGGCGGCGCCGCGCAGTAAAAAAGAACGGCGGGAGGCATCGGGGATTATTGTGGGGAAAAAATATGCGGTCATGGTCCTTGCGGTGTAAAGATTGGGTGCCTTCCCGTCACCGGCCACAATATACTGTCCCCCCGTAGGAAATTGTGGCGGTTTTTTCAAAGGGAGAACAGGTGAGCCCCGATCAGGTCATTTTATTGTTTGCCGCGTTCACGCTGGTGGTGCTGGCGATCTATGTGATCGCGCGGCGCGGCGGCGGCGAGGAAACCAGTTCGCTTTCGGAAACCGCCGAAAAGCTGGTCACCGCCCAGGCCGAGCTTGCCGGACGCATCAGCCAGTTGACGGAAAATCAGGCCGCCGCGCAGAAACTTCTCGATGAACGGCTGGCCGATGTGACCAAACGGGTGGGCGAAAGTCTGGAGAAGACCTCGCAGAAGGCCCAGACCAGCATGACCGAGATGAAGGAGCGCCTGGCCGTCATCGACGCCGCCCAGAAAAACATCACCGAGCTTTCAAGCCAGGTGGTGGGGCTTCAGGACATCCTCGCCAATAAACAGGCGCGCGGCGCCTTCGGCGAAATCCGCCTTAACGATCTGGTGCAGAACGTGCTGCCGTCCTCGGCCTACGAGACCCAGGCGACTCTCTCCAACGGCAAACGGGTGGATTGCCTGATCCGGCTCCCCAACCCGCCAGGGTCCATTTCCATCGACGCCAAGTTTCCCCTGGAGAGCTATCATGCCCTGCACGAAGCAGGCGACGAGGCCACCCGCAAGGAAACGGCGCGGCGCTTCGGCACCGATGTGATGAAACATGTGCGTGACATCGCCGAGAAATACATCCTGCCCGGCGAAACCGCCGAAACGGCGCTCATGTTCCTGCCCAGCGAGGCCGTCTATGGGGAGATTCACGCCAACTTCCCCGACATCGTGGAAAAGTCCTTCCGCGCCCGGGTGGTGATCGTCTCGCCTTCCACCCTGTGGGCGACCCTCAATACGGTGCGCGCGGTCTTAAAAGACGTGGAAATGCGCGAACAGGCCGGAGCCATCCAGAAAGAGGTCCATACCTTGCTGGAAGATATCGTCCGCCTCGACAAGAGGGTGAACAGTCTTCAGAAGCATTTCGACCTGGCGGAAAAGGACATCCGGGAGATAAACACCTCCACCGGCAAGATCACCCGCCGCGGTGAAGTCATCCTCTCTGAAGACCTTTCCGAATCCGAGGAGCTTACCGAGGATGGCGCGGCGGCCCTGTTGCCGCCCCGATCCAATGACTGATCTATCAGGGATAGCGCCATGATCCTGCAAAGCGCCGCCGGCATTGCCGGTATCGTCACGCTGGCCTGGTTGCTGAGCGAGAACCGGCCCCGCGCCTGTCTCAGGACCGCCGCCTGGGGCGTGGCCCTGCAATTTGTTCTGGCGCTGATTCTGCTTAAATTACCGCCCGTCAAATCCGTGTTTCTCGAGCTTAACCGCGTGATTCTCGCCTTGCAGGAGGCGACCCTGGCGGGAACCGGATTCGTCTTCGGTTATGTGGGCGGCAAGGGCATTCCCTTCGTGGAAAGCGGCGCCGGGTCGAGCTTCATCTTCGCCTTTCAGGCCATGCCGCTGATCCTGGTCATCAGCGCCCTGTCGGCGCTGTTGTTTCATTGGCGGGTGCTTCCTGCCGTGGTGGAAGGGTTCTCGAAGGTTCTGCAGAAATCCCTGAGACTGGGCGGCGCCGTGGGCGTGGCGGCGGCGGCCAATGTATTCATGGGCATGGTGGAAGCGCCCATCTTAGTGAGGCCCTATCTGGCGCTGCTCAAGCGCGCCGAGCTGTTCATGATCATGGTCTGCGGCATGGCCACCATCGCCGGCACCATGATGGTGCTCTATGCCGGTATCCTGACGCCCGTCCTGCCCGGCGCGCTGGGGCATCTGTTGACGGCCTCCATCATCAATCTGCCCGCGGCCATCCTCATCGCCCGGCTGATGGTGCCCGAGACCGAGCCGCCGACGCCGGGCGAGCTGGACACGGCAAGCGAAGACAGAAACGCCATGGACGCCATCGTCCGCGGCACCCTGAACGGGGTCCAGCTGCTCATCAATATTATCGCCCTGCTCATCGTGCTGGTGGCCCTGGTCAGCCTGGCCAACCAGATACTGGGCCTGTTGCCCGATTTCGAGGGCGCCGCCATCACCCTGCAACGCCTGTTCGGAGCCCTGCTTTCACCGCTGGCGCTGGCCATGGGCGTGCCCTGGGCCGAGGCCCATGTGGCGGGTGGGCTGTTGGGCACCAAGGTGGTTCTCAATGAACTGATCGCCTATGTGGAGCTGACCCACCTTCCCCAAGGCGCTTTAAGTGAGCGTAGCCGGCTGATCATGACCTATGCCCTGTGCGGCTTCGCTAATTTCGGAAGTCTCGGCATCATGATCGGCGGCATGGGCGCGCTGGTCCCGGAACGGCGCGACGAGATCATCGCCCTGGGGCTGAAGTCCATTGCCGCGGGAACTTTAGCCACCTGTCTCACCGGGGCGGTGGTGGGAACACTTCTCTAGAGAAGAAAATGAATCAGGCGGGCGAGCGCGCCTTCAAGGCCGCGGTCAGGGTACCGTCATCGAGGTAATCCAGTTCTCCGCCCATGGGCAGGCCGTGGGCAAGTCTTGTCACCTCCACCCCGCAGGAGGCCAGGCGGTCGACCACGTAATGGGCCGTGGTCTGGCCGTCCACCGTGGCGTTGGTGGCGAGAATGACCTCCGTCACTTGCGGAGCGGAAGCCCGCTCCACCAGCCTGGCGATTTTGAGTTCCTCCGGCCCCACGCCGTCCAGCGCCGACAGGGTGCCGCCCAACACATGATAGCGCCCGCGATAGATGCCCGAGCGTTCCACCGCCCACAAATCCGCCACCTCCTCCACCACACAGATCAGTGACTGGTCGCGTTCCGGGTCGCCGCATATGGCGCAGGGGTCCGTGGTGTCGAGATTTCCGCATTCCCCGCAGATGCGGATGGTTTCCGCCGCCTGGGTCAAGGCGGAAGCCAGCGGAGCGAGCAGGGATTCGCGCTTTTTCAGGAGCTGCAGCGCCGCGCGGCGCGCCGAACGCGGCCCCAGGCCGGGAAGCCTGGCGAGAAGCCCGATCAGCTTGTCAATGTGGGAGACCGTCATGATGGAGCGCTGTTTCGCCGGCCCCGCCGGTCAGAACGGCAGGGTCATGCCCGGGGGAAGCTCCAGCCCGCCGGTGACCTTGGACATTTCTTCTTTCATCTTTTCTTCGATCCGGTTGCGGGCATCGTTGACGGCGGCGACGATGAGGTCTTCGAGAATCTCCACATCCTCGGGAGTCACCAGAGATGGGTCTATTTTCACGCCCTTGGCCATTCCCTTGCCGCTCAGGGTCACTTCCACCATGCCGCCGCCCGACGCGCCGGTGATCTCCGCGGCGTCGAGAGTGGCCTGCAACTCCGCCATTTTCTCCTGCATTTGCTGGGCCTGTTTCATCATCTGGCCGATATTCTTCATTGAGAGTCATCTCCTTCCGGATTGGCGCTGTCGTCCAGGCTGTCGTCCACATTGCGGACGGTGGTAATTGTGGAACCGGGAAACGTATCGAGGACGGCGCGCACCAGGGGATCGGTCTCGGCTTCCGCGCGGGCCTTTTCTTCCGCTGCCTGCATCTGTTCGGCAAGTGTGGGGTCGCCCTCCGCCTGGGATACACTCACCAACCAGCGCTGCCCGGTCCAGTTGCCGAGATGATCGCTCAGCATCCCCGCCAGCTTGGCCGGGGCCTGGGGGCCGGGGCGGAATTCCATGCGGCCGGGCTCGAAGCTCACAAGGTGCACGTCATTGACCAGATGGGCCTGAAGACGGGCTTCGCGGCGCCGCTGCGCCAGCGCCACCACATCGCGGAAACTGGTCACGCTTTCGGTTTCCTGCTGTTCGGGAGTTTCTTCCGGGACTTCTTCCGGGGGCGCCTCAAGATCGGGAGCCAGGGCGGCCTGTGTGGCGGAAGACGATGGCGACGCGCCGACAGTGGGCGGCGGCGCAGGGGAAGGCTGGGGCGCGGAAGGCGCGGGAGCGGGCTCTTCCATTTCCACCTCGGCTTCCGCTGACACGTCCTGGGAAGACACGTCCTGGGGTGGCGGTGTTACGGCCGGTTTTTCCCCGCTCTCGGCTCCGTCTTCCTTGGCTCCGCCTTCCTTGGCTCCGCCTTCCTTGCGAAGGTCACGGACAATCTCGGCCGGTGTGGGCAGGTCGCTGCTATAGGCGAGACGCACCAGAACCATCTCGGCGGCCACAAGCGGCGACGGCGCGTTCTGTACCTCAGCCAGGCCCTTGAGCAAGATTTGCCAGGCCCGGGTCAGCACCGGCATGGCCAGCTTCCCCGCCATGTCCAGACCCCTTTTGGCCTCGGCCTCGGGTATTTCCGGGGCCTCCGCCGCTTGCGGTAACACCTTCAACCGGGTCAGCCAGTGGCATAAGACAAGCAAATCCTGGATGACGACCCCGGGATCGGCGCCCGAGGCGTAGAGTTCCTCCAACAGAGTAAGGGCGCTGGCGGGATCGGCCGCCATCACGGCGTCCAGCAGATCAAAGACCTGGGTGCGATCGGCCAGCCCCAGCATGGCGCGAACCTGGGCTTCGTCCACCTCTCCCTTGCCGTCCGGGCTTTCGGTGGATATGGCCGTATCGAGAAGGGACAGGCCGTCGCGCACGGAACCGTCGGCGGCGCGCGCGATGAGCATGGCCGCGGCGGTGGTAATGGCCGCGCCTTCCTGCCCAGCGATACGCGAGAGATGGGCGGACAGGGTTTCCACATCCACGCGCCGCAGGTCGAAACGCTGGCAGCGCGACATCACGGTCACCGGAACCTTGCGAATTTCGGTGGTGGCGAAGATAAATTTCACATGTTCGGGTGGTTCTTCCAGCGTCTTCAACAGGGCGTTGAAGGCGTTCTTGGAGAGCATATGCACTTCGTCGATGATGTAGACCTTGTAGCGGGCCGCCACCGGCTTGTAGCGGACACCCTCGATCAGTTCGCGGATATCGTCCACCCCGGTACGGCTGGCCGCGTCCATTTCGATCACGTCCACATCGCGGTCTTCGGCGATGGCCATGCAATGTACACATTGGCCGCAGGGCTGGTCGGTGGGGCCGCCGTTTCCGTCTGCGCCGATACAGTTCAACGCGCGGGCGACGATGCGCGCCGTGGTGGTCTTTCCCACGCCGCGCACGCCGGTGAGAATGAAGGCATGGGCGAGACGGCCGCTGGCGATGGCGTTGGTGAGAACCCGGACCATGACCTCCTGGCCGATGAGGTCGGCGAAGGTGGTGGGGCGGTATTTCCGCGCCAGCACGCGGTAAGCCCCGGAATCCGGCGGAGCTGGCTGTGGGTTTTCTGATTCTGGGCTCTCGGTCATGACGCCCGGCAGGCCTTAAAAACGACAACAGGAACGGCGGAAAACAACAGGTGGGAGGCTGGTTAGACGACCCGGAACAATCTCGTTACGGCTGCTTCCTTCCGGATCTGACCGGGTTGGCGAGGGCACCGTCCGCCGCCAACCTCCCAGGCGCATTCTACCACGCCGGGGGGGCCGACTCGCAAGAGCGAAGGAGAGGACGATTCTCCCATTTAGCCCCCGATCCAGTCTTATGATTTAGCTTTCTGACGCCGCCTTTTCGAGATGGCGGAAGGGATGGGCGTAATAGGAGCCGAGGATTTTCACTTCGCGGGAATAGTGGTTGAGGTCCTCGAAGGCCAGCTTCACATCGGGATCACCGGGATGCCCCTCGATATCGGCATAGAACTGGGCCTGGGTGAACTTGCCGTCGATCATGAAGCTTTCCAGCCGCGTCATGTTGACGCCGTTGGTGGCAAATCCGCCCAGCGCCTTGTAGACGGCGGCGGGCACGTTACGCACATAGAAGACGAAGCTGGTGATCACCGCTCCCTTGGCGGGATCGGGATCGAAAGGCTCGCGGGCAAGTATGAGAAACCGGGTGGTGTTGTGCTCGGCGTCCTCGATATTGGAGCGCAGCGCCTCGAGTCCGTAAATTTCCCCCGCCAGGGATGAGGCGATGGCGGCCTGGGTGGTATCGCCGGCTTCCGCCACCTCGGCGGCAGCTCCGGCGGTATCGGCGCAGACCACGGCTTCCAGGCCCAGCTCACCGATCAGTTTGCGGCATTGGGACAGGGCGTGGACATGGCTGTGAATGGTTTTCAGCCCTTCGACGGTGGCCCCCTTGGGTGCTAAGAGCTGGTGATTCACGCGCTGGAAATGCTCGGCGATAATGTGAAGCTCGGTATGGGGCAGAAGGTGATGAATTTCCGCCACCCGCCCGGCCACCGCATTCTCCGCCGGGATCATGGCCATCGCCGCCTGGCCGTTGTTCACGGCATCGAGCGCGTCCTCGAAGGAAGGACAGAACAGGGTCGCCATTTCGGGATAAGCCTCGCGGCAGGCGAGGTCGGAATAGGCCCCGGGCACGCCCTGGAAGGCGATGGTCTGGGATGCTTGTTTTGTTTCCGGCATGGAAGAGCCTTATCTTTTTAGCCTTTTTCGTGCCGCGTTCACGGCCCGGATTTCGGCTCCAGCATGGCGCGAGCCTGTTCAAGATCGGCGGGAGTATCAACCCCGGGGGGAACCGTGTCAACGAGCGCCACGTCAATGCGCATACCGGCTTCCAGCGCCCGCAGCTGTTCCAGTTTCTCGCGTTTTTCCAGCTCGCCGGGGGGCAGCGCCACGAATCGTTCCAGCGCGGCGCGGCGATAGGCGTACAAGCCCACATGATGATAAAGCGGGCCTTCACCTTCCGGCGCGGCACGGGTGAAATTAACGGCGCGGGCTATACGTTTGCCCGGCGCGAAGGAAACCACCGCCTTGACCACGTTGGGGTTGGCGGCTTCTTGCGAGTCCGTGATCTCGAAAGCCAGGGTGGCGATATCCACCGCCGGATCGGCCAAAGGCGCGAAAACGGCGGCGATGGCGGCGGAATCAATGGCCGGAAGGTCGCCCTGGACGTTGACCACGGCATCATAAGCCCGCGCTTCGTCAATCTTGTTCAGGGCCTCGAAAATCCGGTCGGAGCCGGAAGGGTGCCCAGGATCGGTCAGCACCGCCTGACCGCCTGCCGCCTCTATCGTTTCGGCGATCTCCTTCTCGGCACAGGCGACGACGACGGGGCCGACGCCCGATTCCACGGCGCGGCGCCACACATGCACGATCATGGGCTGGCCGTGAATGTCCGCCAGTATCTTTCCCGGCAGCCGGGTGGCGGCGAGGCGCGCGGGGATAATGACCACGGGATTTTTCGGTAGGCTCATAGAAAACTCATACAGGGAAGCGGTTGCAAGGCCAAGAGGGTTGGGACTACTCTGCCCGTCACGCTTTTTCATCTCTATGATTCCGTCGCAAACAAAGGTCGCGCCATGTTCGGCTATGAACCCTACAAGATTTGCGGAGCCATCCTGTTTGCGCTTCTGCTGGTAACGCTGCTCCGGGTTGGCGGCGACGCCATGCTGATACCAGAAAAGCTGGCGCAAAACGCCTATGTACCGGAGTCCCAAAGCGAGGATTACAGCACCGATGAGGGCGAAGGCGAGGACGATGAAGAGGATGGCGGCGAAGACGGGGACGAGGCCGATGGCAAGGACAATGTCGCAACGAAGGATGACGGTGCGGCGGAAGAATCAGAAGAACCCGCCTCGCAACTGGCGGCTTTGCTTGGCGCGGCGGACGCCGGCGCGGGCAAAAAGCTGGCCAAAAAATGCAAGGCCTGTCACAGCCTCGAACAGGGGGGTAAGAAAAAGATCGGCCCGGCATTATGGAACATGGTGGGCGCCAAGAAGGGGAGCGTTGAAGGCTTTACCTATTCCCCGGCGCTGGCGGAGAAAGGCGGGATGTGGACCTATGACGATCTCGATGCCTTCCTGACCGCGCCCAAGGCCTTCGTGCCGAAAACCAAGATGCTGTTTCCCGGGCTCAAAAAGCCTCAAGACCGGGCCAACCTCATCCTCTATCTGCACTCGCTAAGCGACGACCCCCAGCCGCTGCCGTAAATTTCCACGCCGCCGCTGTTTCCGGTCTCCACTGTTTCTGGCCCCCGCTGTTTCTGGTAAGACTATCGGCCATGGACACTCCCCGCCCAGATGCCTTTACCGCCCTCGCCCAGCGCATGGCCGACGCCAGCGGCGAAATCCTGCGGCGCTATTTCCGCACGGCGGTAGCCGCCGAGGACAAGCCGGACCAAAGCCCCGTCACCATCGCCGACCGCGAGACAGAGGAAACCCTGCGCGCCATGATCGAGGCCGAGTTTCCCGAACATGGCATCATCGGCGAGGAGTTCGGCGAGACCAGGACAGACGCCGAGTATGTGTGGACCCTCGACCCCCTGGACGGCACCGCCGCCTTCATTACGGGCAAGCCCCTGTTCGGCACCCTGATCGGGCTCTTGCATCAAGGCGCGCCGGTTTTCGGGGTCATCGACCACCCCATCACCCGCGAACGCTGGATCGGCGGCAAAGGCATGGGCGCCACCTGTAACGGCGAAGCGGTACAAACACGCGCCTGTGGCGACATCTCCCAGGCCATGCTCTATGCCACCACGCCCCATATGTTCAGCGGCGACGCGGCGCGGGCCTTCGACCATCTGTGCCAGGCCGTCAAGCGCCCGCAATACGGGGCCGATTGCTACGCCTATGGCCTGCTCGCCAGCGGCTTCGTGGATCTGGTGGCCGAAACCACCATGAAGGTCTGCGATTACTGCGCCCTGGTTCCGGTGGTGGAAGCCGCCGGCGGCGTCATCAGCGACTGGTCTGGAAAGCCGCTGGGGCTCACCTCCGATGGCAGCGTTCTCGCCGCCGGGGACAGCCAGCTCCACAAACAGGCCCTGGCGGTACTTGGTGAAGGCGGCGAAGGCATGGAACCGGCCTGATGCGCCTTCCGGCCAGTTATTCCCGTTCCCTCAAGCGTGGCCTCCTTTACCTGTGCCTGCTGAGCTTATGTCTGCCGGTTGGGGCAGGAGAGGCCCAACCTCCGGCCTCCCACGGCATGGCCATGCATGGCGATCTCAAATACGGGGCCGGATTCACCCATTTCGACTATGCCGACCCCAACGCCCTTAAGGGCGGCACGGTGCGGCTCTCGGACATCGGCACCTTCGACAACCTCAACCCCTATATTCTCAAGGGCGTGGCGGCGGCGGGGCTGGGCAACGTGTTCGAGACTCTGATGAAGTCTTCTGATGACGAGGCCTTTTCCCAGTACGGGCTGATCGCCGAAAGCGTCGAGGTGCCGCAAGACCGCTCCTGGGTGGTGTTCAACCTGCGCCGCGAGGCGCGTTTTCACGACGCCAGCCCCATTACCGCCGCGGATGTGGTGTTTTCCTTCAACATGCTGATGGAAAAGGGCCATCCCTTTTTCCGCTCCTATTACGGCAGCGTGGACAAGGTGGAAGCGCTCGATGACCACAGGGTCAAATTCTCCTTCGTTCCCGGCGACAACCGGGAACTGCCGCTGATTATCGGTAACGGTCTGCCGGTTCTCTCAAGGGCTTATTGGCGGGACCGCGATTTCTCCAGGACCACTCTGGAGCCGCCCTTGGCGAGCGGTCCCTACAAGGTGGACGCGGTGGATGCCGGCCGTTCCATCACCTATCGCCGGGTGGCCGACTATTGGGGGGCGGATTTGGCCGTCAATGCGGGACGCGCCAATTTCGACACCCTCCGCTATGACTATTACCGCGACCAGACGGTGGCGCTGGAAGCTTTCAAGGCCGGGGCCTATGACTTCCGGCTCGAAAACGCCTCCAAGGTATGGGCCACGGGGTACAATTTCCCGGCGCTCAAACGCGGGCTGGTGATCAAGGAAGCCATCGCCCACCAACAGCCCACGGGGATGCAGGCCTTTGCCTTCAACACGCGGCGCGCCATCTTCCGTGATCCCCGGGTGCGCGAGGCGCTGGGTCTGGCCTTCGATTTCGAATGGACCAATCGCAATCTGTTCTATGGCGCCTATACGCGCAGTCACAGCTATTTCTCCAATTCGGAACTGGCCTCAAGCGGCCTGCCCGCCGGTAAGGAGTTGATCCTGCTTGAGAAATTCAAGGATCGCATCCCACGGCAAGTCTTCGGCAAGGAATACGTCCCGCCCTCCACCTCCGGCGAAGGCGGTATTCGCGGCAATCTGCGCAAGGCGAGACGCCTTCTCGAAGAGGCGGGATGGGTCTTGAAAGACAACCAACTGGTCCATGGCGAAAGCGGTGAAGTCATGGCTTTCGAAATTCTGCTCGTTAATCCCCAGTTCGAACGCATCGCCGCGGGCTATCGCAAGAATCTGGAGCGCCTTGGGGTTGCGGCAAAACTCCGCACCGTGGACACCTCGCAATACGAAAAACGCATCGAGGATTTCGACTTCGACATGGTGGTGGCCGGTTTCGGGGAATCCCTGTCGCCGGGCAACGAACAGCGGGATTACTGGGGCTCCCGGGCCGCCGACACCCCCGGCAGCCGCAACATCATCGGTATCCATGATCCGGTGGTGGACGAACTGATCGAAGAGGTGATCGCCGCCCCCGACCGCAAGAGTCTGGTGACGCGCACCCGGGCCCTGGACCGGGTGCTGTTATGGGGCCATTACCTGGTTCCCCACTGGCATATCCGCAGCTTCCGGGTGGCCTTTTGGAACATGTTCTCGCGGCCTGAGGTGACGCCTAAATACGCCCTTGGCTTCGATTTCTGGTGGGTTGACCCGGAAAAAGAAGCCGTTCTGCAGCGTGAAAAGGGCGCCGCGGTGAGCGCCGATGTGGAACAGGAAGAAGACGGCCCCCCCGGCTTCACTGCGGGGAGTCTGTGGCTGTTCCTGGTGGCCCTCGCCGTTGTCGCTTTCCTGTTACAGCGGCGGCGCAGAACCTACCGCAACGACGACTAGGACGGTTCAGGACTAACCATGCTTGCCTATATCCTGCGCCGGCTGTTTCTGATCGTTCCCACCCTGTTCGGGATCATGGTGGTCAATTTTCTCATCGTGCAATCGGCCCCCGGCGGGCCGGTGGAACAGATGATCGCCCGCATCAAGGGCACCGCCATTGAGGCCACGGCGCGGATCGGCGGCGGCAAAGGCGGCGAAACCACCACCCAGGCTCAGAAACACAGCGCTTCCGACGGCGGCGCCGGGATAGCGGGAAAATACCGGGGCTCGCGCGGGCTCGACCCGGAACTGATCCGCGAGATCGAGAAACTCTACGGCTTCGACAAGCCCGCCCATGAACGTTTCTTCAAGATGATCGGCCAATATGCGTCCTTCGATTTCGGCGAGAGCTTTTTCCGCGACCGCTCGGTGGTGGACCTCATCGCCGACAAGCTTCCGGTCTCCATCTCGCTGGGTTTGTGGACCACCTTGTTCGTCTATCTCATCTCGATCCCGCTGGGGGTGGCCAAGGCGGTGCGCGACGGCACGCCCTTCGACATCTGGACCAGCGGCTTCATTATCGTCGGCTACGCCATCCCCGGCTTTCTCTTCGCCATCCTGCTGATCGTGCTGTTCGCGGGAGGCAGCTTCTGGGACATTTTCCCGCTGCGAGGACTGGTCTCGGAAAACTGGGAGTCCCTGGCCTGGCCGGCGCGGGTCGCCGATTATTTCTGGCATCTCACCTTGCCGGTGCTGTCCATGGTGATCGGGGGGTTCGCCGGACTCACCATGCTGACCAAGAATTCCTTCCTCGACGAAATCAACAAGCAATATGTGATGACCGCCCGGGCCAAGGGGCTGAACGAAAACCGCGTGCTTTACGGCCATGTGTTCCGCAACGCCATGCTCATCGTCATTGCCGGCTTCCCCAGCGCCTTCATCGGCATCCTGTTTACCAGCTCGCTGTTGACGGAGGTGATCTTTTCCCTCGACGGGCTCGGATTGCTGGGGTTTGAGGCGGCCATCGGCCGCGACTACCCGGTGCTGTTCGGCACCCTGTACATCTATACCCTGATCGGCCTGCTGCTGAAGCTGGTCAGCGACCTCACCTATGTGCTGATCGATCCGCGCATCGATTTCGAAAGCCGGGAGGTCTGAGATGACACAGGTCTCTGAAACGACCCCCAAAACGGTGAAACAGGACAAATTCCTGGGCCTCGCCATTACGCCCCTGACGCGGCGCCGCATCGAGAATTTCAAGGCCAACCGGCGCGGCTTTATTTCCTTCTGGATTTTCCTGTTTCTTTTCACGGGAACCCTGTTCGCCGAGCTGGTGGCCAACGACAAGCCGCTGTTGGTGCGATTCAACGGCGATCTCTACGTCCCGGTCCTGGTCACTTACCCAGAGACCGCCTTTGGCGGCGAGTTCGAGACCGAGGCCGATTACCGCGATCCCTTCGTGAAAAGCCTCATCGAGGATCAGGGATGGATGCTGTGGCCCCCCATCCGTTTTTCCTATGACACCATCAATTATGACCTGGAAATTCCCTCTCCGGCCCCGCCGAGCCGGGAAAACTGGCTCGGCACCGACGACCAGGGACGCGACGTGGCGGCGCGGCTGATTTACGGTTTCCGCATTTCGGTCCTGTTCGGCCTGACGCTGACCCTGTTCAGTTCCGTCGTGGGCATCACCGCCGGGGCGGTTCAGGGCTATTTCGGGGGGCTCACCGACCTTCTGTTCCAGCGTTTCATCGAAATCTGGGCCGGGCTGCCGATCCTTTATCTGCTGATCATCCTCGCCAGTGTGACGGAACCCAATTTCTGGTGGTTGTTGGGCCTGATGCTGTTGTTCAGCTGGATGGCGCTGGAAGGCGTGGTGCGGGCGGAATTCCTGCGCGCGCGCAATTTCGAATATGTGCGCGCCGCCCGCGCGCTGGGGGTGAGCACGCCGGTCATCATGTTCCGCCATCTTCTGCCCAACGCCATGGTGGCGACGTTGACCTTCCTTCCCTTCATCCTCAGCGGCTCCATCACCACCCTGACATCGCTGGATTTCCTCGGTTTCGGCCTGCCGCCGGGCTCACCCTCCCTGGGCGAGATGCTGGCCCAGGGCAAGACCAATCTGCAGGCGCCGTGGCTCGGCATGACGGCCTTTGCGACGCTGGCGGTGATGCTGAGCCTGTTGGTCTTCATCGGCGAGGCGGTGCGCGACGCCTTCGATCCCAGGAAGGTGCTGAGATGAACGCGAAAACACCCCTTTTGCAGGTGCGCGATCTCTCGGTCACCTTCCGCACCCGAAGCGGCGGCAAGGTAGAGGAGGTGGAGGCCGTGCGCCATGTTTCCTTCGACATCGGCCACGGCGAGACCGTGGCCCTGGTGGGGGAAAGCGGCTCGGGGAAATCGGTGACGGCGCTCTCCATCCTTCAACTGCTGCCCTATTCGGTGGCCAGCCATCCGGGGGGAAGCATCCTGTTCGAGGGCGAGGAGCTGATGGGCGCAGGCAAGGGCCTGATGAGTTCCATCCGCGGCAACCGTATCGCCATGATTTTCCAGGAACCCATGAATTCCCTCAATCCGCTGCATACAGTGGAAAAACAAATCGGCGAAATCCTCTTCCTGCACAAACAGATGACGCCAAAGGCGGCGCGGGAGCGCATTGTGGAGCTGTTGGAGATGGTGGGACTCGACCGGCCGCGGGAACGTCTCGCCACCTATCCCCACCAGCTTTCCGGGGGCCAGCGCCAGCGCGTCATGATCGCCATGGCCCTGGCCAACGAGCCCGATATGCTGATCGCCGACGAGCCCACCACGGCGCTGGACGTGACCATCCAGGCGCAATTGCTGGCTTTGTTGAAAGACCTGCAACAGCGTCTCGGCATGGCCATGCTGTTGATTACCCACGACCTGGGCGTGGTGCGCAAAATGGCCAACCGGGTCTGTGTCATGACCGAAGGCGAGATCGTGGAGAGCGGCGTCACGGAAGATATTTTCGCAGCCCCCGTCCATGCCTATACCCGCAAGCTGCTGGAAGCCGAACCCAAGGGCAAGGCCGCAACCGCGCCGGAAAAGGCGGCCACCATCATGGAAACCAAGGATCTGCGGGTCTGGTTCCCCATCAAGAGCGGGCTGTTGCGGCGCGTGACGGGACACGTAAAGGCCGTGGACGGCATAGATTTAAGCGTGCGGGAAGGCCATACGGTGGGGGTGGTGGGCGAAAGCGGCTGTGGCAAGACCAGCCTCGGCCTCGGCCTGTTGCGACTGGTGAAAAGTGACGGCGCCATTGCCTTTTCCGGGCGCGCCATTGATGAATTGAGCAGCCGCGAGATACGGCCCTTGCGCCGGGAAATGCAGATCGTGTTCCAGGACCCCTTCGCCTCGCTGAGCCCGCGCCTTTCGGTGGGCCAGATCGTCGGTGAGGGTCTTGAGGTCCACGACCTTGCCGCCACCAGGGAAGAACGCCGGGGCCTCATAGAACAGGTCTTGACCGAAGTCGGCCTCGACCCCGATTCGGCACAGCGCTATCCCCATGAGTTTTCGGGCGGCCAGCGCCAGCGCATCGCCATCGCCCGCGCCCTGGTGCTGAAACCCCGGCTGATTATCCTCGATGAACCCACCAGCGCGCTGGATATGTCGGTCCAGGCCCAGATCGTGGACCTGTTGCGCGACCTCCAGACCCGCCACGGACTGGCCTATATCTTCATCAGCCACGATTTGCGGGTGGTGCGCGCCCTGGCCGATGACATCCTGGTTATGCGCGCGGGCAAGATGGTGGAATGGGGAAAGGTGGACGACGTTTTCGACCGCCCCAAAGAATCCTATACCAAGGCGCTGATGGAGGCGGCGCTCCACCTTGAAGCCGTGGCCGATGCGGGGGTGGCGACCTGATCCACCCGGCCGCGGGCCTCACGGATTGCGGATGGTTTGAAACCCGGCCGCCAGAGAGAAACAGCCCCAGAAAGAAACAGTCGTGGGAAAAGCCGTCAGCCCTGCGCCATCATGGGCGCGGCGGTCTCTGGTGTCGCGCTCTGTTCTCCGGCCAGGGGAGAACCTTCCGCAGAATCAGAAGCGGTCCCGGAGGTGGCGGTGGCGGCGCGGGAGATGATGTCGTTGAATTCGCTGAGGAACACCGAACCCTTGACCGTGCGCTGGACGAGGACGCTGCGGCGGTCGGCCTCGTCGGGCTTGCGACGCACCAGATCGAGCGTGCCCAGCTTGTCCAGGGCCCGGGTGATGGCCGGTTTGGAAACGTTGAGAATTTTGGAAAGGCCCCGCACCGTATGGGGGCCATCGCTGAGATAAACGGTCAACAGAACCGCCATCTGACGCGCGGTAAGATCGGGGATATCCCGCCGCACCGTTTCCACCAATGCCCCGCGCCAGATATCCAGGGCTTTTTGACCGACCATGTTCATGTCTGCGCCTCCGGGTTCTGTTCCTCTCACACCGGATTGGATATTCATTAAACCGGCGGATCATTCCGTACGCGGATCAATCTATGCCAGAAGCGATCCCATTTCAAGGAAGAAACTCCCAAAACCTACAACATATTGTGAGAACAGGCCTGTAACTCTCAGTATACTGGGGTTTTCACCGTTCCTGAAAAATCCCGTTTCGGACTAAAAACGGCCTTGTTTTCGTCTTTTCAGGGTTAAAAGGAGCGGGAAAGCAAGAACGGTCTCCCGGTCGCGATTTCTTCATTTTGCGAGCGAAGGAATCCCGCCTAGAATAGATGGCTAAACGAAAATCTGGGAGGGTCTCATGACTGACAGCACCCTAGTACTGGCCAACAAGAATTATTCCTCGTGGTCGCTGCGGGCGTGGCTGGTCTGCACCCATGCCGGTTTCAAATTCGAGGAAGTGGTAATTCCCCTGCGCGAAAGTGGCACCCACGAGGCCATCCTGCGTTATTCGCCATCGGGAAAATTGCCAGTGCTCCTCCATGGCGGGGTGACGGTGTGGGATTCGCTGGCCATTTGTGAATATGTGGCCGAGCAGTTCCCGGCCGCCGGGTTATGGCCCGCCGAGGCGCCCGCCCGCGCCCATGCCCGCGCGGTAGCTGCAGAAATGCATTCGGGATTTCTCGACCTGCGCCGCAATATGCCCATGAACATACGCAGTTCTCTTCCCGGCCTGGGCATGACGCCCGAGGTCCAGAGCGACATCAACCGCATTACCGCCATCTGGCGCGAATGCCGCAAGAGTTCCGGCGGCGATTTCCTGTTCGGCGACTTCACCATCGCCGACGCCATGTTCGCCCCCGTGGCGAGCCGCCTGATCAC
This sequence comes from Alphaproteobacteria bacterium, assembly GCA_016776635.1. GTDB lineage: Bacteria > Pseudomonadota > Alphaproteobacteria > UBA11136 > UBA11136 > UBA11136. The sequence goes on along the minus strand of JADHSZ010000037.1, from coordinate 1,005 downwards.
CTATGGCGTGGAGCTTGACGAGGACGCCCATTCCTATGCCGACGTCCTCATGGAGCTGCCCATGATGCGGGCCTGGGTGGCGGAGGCCAAGGACGAGCCCTGGATCATTCCCGATTTTGAATTTTAGACGGTGTTGTTAGGGGCCTGTTTTAAGGGGCTGCCTCAGGAGCCACGGCGGGTTGTGCCGGATCGATCATGCCGCGTTCGCGGTAAAAGCGCGCCGCACCGGGATGTAAGGGAACGGTGAGACCCTCGAGGGCCGTTTTCAGGCTGATCATCTCGCCCAGGGCGTGGCCGTCCTTGAGGATATCCAACACGTTATCGTGCCACAGGGCCTTTGTGATCTCGTAAACCAGCTCATCGGGAACCTCGGCCGAGACCAGCCACTGGGCGCCGACACCCAGGGTCCAGGTATTCTCCACCCCCTCATAGACTCCCTTGGAAATAACCGTCTGGACGAAGAAAGGATCGCTTTTGCGTATCTTCTCTGATTGGCTGCCGGCAATGGGAACCAGCGCAATGGGGATGGTCCGGGCGAGATCGGCGATGGCCGTCACCGGACTTCCCGCCACCAGAAAAAAGGCATCCAGGGTTCCCTCGCGCAGCCTGTCCGCTGCTTCGCCGGGAGGCAGATAGAAGGGCTTGATGTGTTTCCGGGTAAGCCCATAGCCCTTGAGCACCGGCAGCACGCTGGCCAGGGTGCCCGAATCCGGCTCGCCCAGGGAAACCCGCTTTTTCTGTAGCTTGAAGATGCTCTTGATGCCGGAATCCGCCCGTACCACGAGATGGACGTTTTCGGGAAACAGATTGGCGATGGCGCGCAGGCTTTCCCCCACCGGCTTTTTGTTCTTGTCCTTCTTCTTGGCCTTCTTGGCCTTCTTGCCCTTCTTCTTTTTCGCGAAAACCTTGGTCCCGGTGAGCGCCCAATAGGCCACGTCGGCCTGGCTCAATCCGGATTCGAGACCGCCGGCGGCGATGGCCTCGATATTGGCCACCGAGCCTTCG
>JADHSZ010000036.1 GCA_016776635.1 Alphaproteobacteria bacterium | reverse complement strand
GAAATACCCGCGAACAGGACGATATCGGCGTCGGTCATGGTCTTGGCGTAAATGGCGGTCATGCCGACGGAAAGATCGTCGAGATAATAGCCATGAAGCTCTTCATGATCGGGGGAAATCGCGGGTTTATCCATGTAACGTCACCTTCTTTATTTATGCGCCTGTTATGCGCTGGTGGCCCTGTGGGTTGCGGCGGAAGGGGCCAGAATATCCCGATTCCGGGCATTCGGGCTTTGAGCCACCACGTTTAGAACCATTCTTTTGCGGCGCAGCATCAATAGGCAATATAGCCTAGATAACTGCCGCTAGCAAGATATTGCAGTTGCACATAAGGGGCCGCATATGGAGACGGCCCCGACCGCGACGCCCACAGATGAGAAAACACCGGAGAGCCTCCCCAAAAGCCCTCCCAAAACCCACTGGGGAAACCACCGGGGAAACCACCGCACCCTCTCCGGGCGGACCCGTACCGTTGGAGTGCTGTCAGAGCCGCTGCAAAATCTGACGAACGGCACTCTCTACCCATATTTTTTAAAGGGAAATCTTGCCGCAAAAAGCAAATGGCGATACGGTCTCACTCACCCGCAAAGACAGGGCACGCCCCGGTTGCCGCGCGGAACGGCGGGGGCGCGGAGGGATGTGTCCGTTGTCGCCGATACCGAAACCATATCGGTGCCGTGTCACGGGACATAAACCACCCCGCATGTTCACCGAATTCCTTTCAGGAGCGCGTCCATGAGAACCAACATGCCCGTCAAAATCCCCAAGGTGAGGGAATACGCCCGGGTTACCATGGTCACCAAAGAGGTAGTCACCGGTTATTTCTTCATCGAGGCCACGTCGCGCATCCAAGACGTGCTCAACAGTGACGACGGTTTTTTCCCGTTCATCACCGAGGGCGACGAGCTTCGTATTCTGGGCAAACTTCATGTGGTCTCCGTGGAACCCCTTAAGGATTAGGCCAGGAATAGTGGATAGAACAGAAATAATAGACCGAACAGAGCAGACGTCATGAACCGTTTCAGCCGGTATATAAAAGGGGTCGCGGCCCTTGCGGTGGCGGCTGTCCTGTTTGCGGGCGTCCTTATGGCCATGGGCGGCATAAGCTCCCAACAGCAGGATATGGAGGATGAAGAGGCACTTTTAAGCGAACTCATCTCCGTCACCCTGCGCGCCCATAGCGGCGTGATCGAATTCCGCGACGCGGTTCAGACTCTTGAAACGGACCCGCCACAGGTCGCGGCCGCCGCCCTGACTCCCCACTACACCCACCTCGCCCTGCTTCTGGAGCCCCTGGGCGCGGAGAGCGATCTTGGCGGCACGGTCGAGCAGATCCGCGATATCCTGTCGCGGATCGGCGGCCATCTTGAAACCATGGCGCGCGGCGAGGTGGCGGCGCGGGACGCGCTGGTGGCCGACCTTGAGGCTCTCGGCCCTTCCCTGCATGAGGCCGCCTATGTTTTCAGCGAGCTTCAGAACAGCCTGATGGAAGCCGAGGAAGCATTCAGCAGGGACATAATACTCAAGATTCTGCTGTTGCTGTTCGCCGGTCTGACGGCAGGGGTCTTGTTGCTGGTTCTGTTGTATATCGAGCGCCGCAGGGCCGCGATGGCCACCCGCCGCGCCGACGCCACCGAGAGCAATGCCGTCACCATCCGTACCGATCTGCTGGATTCCATCGAGAACATCCTCGAAGGGTTCGCCCTCTTCGACTCCGAGGACCGGCTGGTGGTCTGTAACGCCCGCTATCGGGAGATGCTGGGCCTGGGCGCCACGGCCCGCCCCGGGACCAGCTTCGAGGAGATGATCCGGCACGCCGTCCCCAAGGGCCATTTTTCCGCCGCCGAGGGCCGCGTCAGGGAGTGGACCCTGGAGCGCATCGCCAAGCACCGCGACCCGGTGAAATCCTTTACCGAAGAGCTTGGCGACGGCCGGGTTCTGGAAATAAGCGAAAACAGGACGCCCGACGGCGGTACCATCTGTATCCATACCGACATCACCGAGATCATGCGGCGCGAGGAACACCTGCGGGAAAGCGCGGAACGGGCGCGGCGCAATAACGAGGCCCTGATACATCTCGTCGCCGACGAAGCCCTGGCCGGCAGCGACCTGGGACGTGCCCTGAACACCATCACCGAATCCGCCACCCACACTCTCGGCGTGTCACAGGCAGGGATATGGATGTTCTCCGAGGACAGAGCCGCCCTGCGCTGTCTTGACCTGTTTCTGGCCGATGAAAAGCGGCACTCCAGAGCCGACGATATATCGGCGGCCGCCTTTCCCGCCTATTTCGCCGCCCTGAGGAAAGGCGACCCCATTGACGCCCATGATGCCCATCGCGACCCGCGCACCCATGAACTCTCCGAGCCCTATCTCAGCCGGCACGGAATCAGCGCCATGCTGGATGCTCCCATATTTCTCGGCGGGAAACTGGTGGGTGTGGTCTGTTGCGAGCATACCGAGGCCGAACGCTATTGGTCGCCCGAAGACATCCAGTTTGCCTCCTCGATCGCGGTGTTGACCGCACAGGTGGTCGAAAGTCACGAACGTGCCGACGCCCAAGGCACCATCCGCACCATCGCCGAGGAGGTCTCCACCGGCACCGGCGATGCCTTCTTCCGGTCGCTGACGAACTTTCTCGCCAGAACCTGTAGATGCGACGTGGTCTTCATCGGCGAACTCATGGGAGACAATATGGAAACCATGAGCACCGTTTCCCTTTCCCTGGACGGCGTGATCCAGGAGAACATCAAATGTGATGTCGCCAGAACGCCCTGTGCCCAGGTGGTGGAGACGGGGCGGGTGGTGTTCCAGGAAAATATCCGGGAGTTGTATCCCGACAATCCCTACCTCGGCGAATGGGGGGCCAACTTTTACGCCGGCGCGCCCCTGATCGGTTCAGACGGGAACACCATCGGCGTGCTGATGGTCATGAACGGCAAACCCTTCGAGAATGCGGGGCTGGTGGCATCGTCGATGAAGATCGTCGCCGGGCGGGCAGCCGCGGAGATGGAGCGCGAACGGGCGACCCGGGAAATCCGTTCCCTGGCCCAGTTCCCCAATGAAAATCCCGATCCCGTGCTGCGTATCACGGATGATGGCCGTGTGCTTTATGCCAACGAACCGGGCAAGCGCCTTCTGGAGATGTGGGGCACCGATAAAAATAATACCCTGGGACAGGAGCAGAAAGACTGGGTGGCCGCGGTGCTGGCCAGCGGCGAATCCGCAGCCCACGATGTGACCTGTGGCGGGAAAATCTATGCACTTCTTTTCGTGCCTTTCCCCGATTCCAACTACGTAAACGTCTATGGCCGGGATTCCACCCGGCGGCGGCGTATCGAAAGCACGCTCAAGGCTTTGGCGGAGGAAACGTTTGGCACTACCGGTGAATTATTTTTCCAGAGGCTGACGGCGTTTCTGATCGACGCCACCGGCGGGGATATTGCCCTGGTGGGTGAGGTCCGTTCCAGGGACGAGGATGCCGTGCAAACCCTGGCCGTATCCGCCGATGGCGGGATCATGGAAAACTTCAGTTATGACCTTGCCGGTACGCCCTGTGAAAACGTGGTCGGCCAGTCCCCGTGCTTCTATGACGAAGGCGTGGCGAAGACATTCCCGCGGGACCACTTCCTGGCGGAATGGGGCACAGAGAGCTATGCCGGCGCGCCGCTGTTTTCCGCTTCCGGAGGGGCTCTGGGTATTATTGCCGTGATGGGACGACAGCCCTTCGATGACCCTGATCTGATGAAATTACTGCTGCGGCTGGTGGCCAACCGCGCCGCCGGAGAACTCGAGCGCCAGCGGTCCGACGAGGCCATACGCCGCCTCAGCCACCAGACCGAAATGATCCTCAATTCCGCGGGCGAGGGCATCTTCGGCCTCGACGCGGAAGGCCGGATGACCTTCTCCAACCCCGCGGCCCTGCTCATGTGCGGCTATAGTCATGACGAACTCATCGGTGAAAAGCTCCACCTCAGCCTCCACCATAGCCATCCCGACGGCTCTCCCTATCCAGAGGAGGACTGTCCCATTTCCATCGCCATATCCGCCGGTGAGGCCTGTCATATCGAGCATGATGTCTTCTGGCGCAAGGACGGAGCCCAGTTCCCGGTGGAATATACCTGTACCCCCATCCATGAGGACGGCGAGCTGAATGGGGCGGTGGTGGTGTTTCGCGACATTTCGAATCTGCGCCGGAGCCTGGAGGCGATTCAGGAAAGCGAGACCAGGCTTAACGCCATTTTCGATACGGCGGTGGAAGCCATCATCACCATCGACGAGAAGGGCATGGTGGAAGCCTTCAACCCGGCGGCGGAGAAACTATTCGGCTATGACGCCGACGAGGTGGTGGGCGGCAGCGTCGGCATGCTCATGCCCGAGGAGGAAGCCCGGCAACATGGCGGCTATCTCACGAATTACCTGGAAACCGGAGAGAAGAAAGTCATCGGCGTCGGCCGCGAGGTGGTGGGCCAGCGCAAGGATGGCGAATTGTTCGCCATGGAACTTGCCGTCAGCGAAACCAAACTGGAAAACAGGCGTATCTTCACCGGCCTGCTGCGCGACGTCACCGAACGCCGGCACAGCGAGAGGCTGTTGCACGAGGCCAAGGAAATGGCCGAGGCCGCCGACCGCGCCAAGACCGAGTTCCTGGCCGTGATGAGCCACGAGGTGCGCACCCCCATGAATGGCATCCTTGGCATGCTTGAACTGTTGTTCGAGGGCGACCTCACCAACGCCCAGCGTGATTACATCCGCATCGCCCGCGAATCCGGAGAGGCCCTGCTGAATATCCTCAACGATATCCTCGATTTCTCGAAGATGGAAGCGGGAAAACTGACCCTGGAAGTGGACAAGGTGGATGTGAACGAGGTGGTGGAGGGCGTGGTCCAGCTGTTGGCGCCACGCGCCCATGCCAAGGATATCGGCATTGCCTCGCTGGTGATGCCGGAAATCCCGGACCTTCTGCTGGGCGATAAGGGCCGCATCCGGCAGGTGCTTCTCAATCTCGCCGGCAACGCCATCAAGTTCACCCTGAGCGGAGAGGTGGCCGTTTCCGCCACTGTCCATGAAAAAACCAATGGCCGGATGATTTTACGTTTCGAGGTTTCGGATACGGGAATCGGCATCCCCAAGGACAGCCAGGAGACCCTGTTCGAACAGTTTTCCCAGGTCGACCCTTCCTATGCCCGCCAATTCGGCGGCACCGGCCTGGGGCTGGCTATTTCCAAAAAGATCGTCGATTCCATGGGTGGCGAGATCGGCTTTACCAGCAAGCGCGGTGAGGGAAGCCGGTTCTGGTTCGCCATTCCCCTGGAAGACCCCATGACATTCGACGCCAAGGAGGGAACCAAAGAAGAGCCCCTGCTCCACGGGCTGAAGGTTCTTGTGGCCGACGACAGCGAACTTACCCGCAACATGCTGGACCTCACATTGACCCACCACGGCGCGAAGGTCGAAAAGGCCGATGAGGTTGAAACCGCTCTGGACATCCTCGCAGATGCCGCCGCGGCCGGACAGCCCTTCGATCTCGCCATCATTGATCAGACCCTGGCCGGCAACGGTGGCGGCATGGACGTGGCCGCCACCATGAACGGCGACCCCGGGCTCGCAGTTACCAAGCGTATCCTCACCACCGCGCCCTGGCCCAACAGCGAAGACGCCAGGGAGAAGGGATTTTCCGCCGTTCTCTATAAACCCCTGCGCCGCGAGGTCACTTTGAGTTGTGTTTCCGGCGTGTGGCGGGGGGATGATGTCTCCCTTGAGGTTGCAGGCGGATCGTTACCCTCCCGGCCGGACCCGGCCCTGCCTTCCGCCGCCGGCCAAGAGACCGCGCCACCGCCGCCACAAAATACCGTGCGTCCCACCGCCACCATTCTTCTCGCCGAGGACAGCCCCACCAACCAAATGGTGGCCATGAATATGCTGATAAACGCGGGATATGGCGTGGATTGCGTTTCCGACGGCAAGGCCGCCATCGAAGCCGCGAAGAGAAAGGAATATGACCTGATCTTTATGGATGTCTCCATGCCGGTGATGGACGGGTTCACCGCCACCAGTCATATTTTGGCCATTCCCAGCGAAAAGGCGGCGCCCACCATCATCGCCATGACCGCCAACGTCATGGAAGGTGACCGCGAAAAATGCCTTGCCGCCGGCATGGATGATTACATCGGAAAGCCCTTCGACAAGACCGCATTGCTCGACAAGGTGGCCCTGTGGCTGCGCCGCGCCGGAGATAAAAGCGACGTCCAAGCCCTGGCCGATGGCGCGGGGCAGACCAGCGCGGCCTTCAAGCAAGAAATGGAAGCCGGTGACGCCATTGATTCCGACGCCCTGAAGCAGCTTGCCGAGGACGTGGGGGACGAGATCATGCCACGGCTTCTGGAAAAATATCTGGAGGAAACGGCCGGGCGCATTCTCCGTATCGAGACCGCTCTGGAGAAGAAGGATTTTGAGTCCCTGAGAACCGAAGCCCATACCCTGAAAAGCGCATCCTGGACTTTTGGCGCCCGCAAACTAAGTGCCCAGGCCAAGAAGCTGGAAGCCGCCTGCGCCGACGGCGACCTGGAAAGCGCCGGGAAACTTGCGGCGACCATCGTTGATCTGGCCAGAAAATCCCTCGATATTTTGAGAAAAATTAGCGGAGAATCCAGCCCCGATGCCACCTGAAAGAGGGGCGCCGAAATCATGAGGAAACAGCCATGACACTTTTTTTCCGAATCTGTCTTGCTCTTACCCTCCTGGGCTTTGGCGCCCTGTCCCAAGCGGCCCCGGTGCACGCCGGTTCCGGGGTCGAGATCGGCTATCTTGCCTGCCGCGCCATTCCCGGCACCCGGCTTAATCTTCTTGTCACCTCTTCGGTGGATGTGAGATGCACCTTCAAATCACCCCTGGGCGTTGAGTTCTACAGGGGAGAGACCGGTATCGGCCTGGGCGTGGACCTCAGCATCAAAAGCGTCGAGAAAATCGATTTCGCCGTTATCGGCGCCACCTCCGACTATCGCATCGGCGCCCATTCCCTGAGCGGAAAATATGTCGGCGGCAAGGCCTCGGCCAGCGCCGGAGTCGGGGTCGGCGCGGCGGCGCTGGTGGGCGGCGGTTCCAAGAATTTTTCGCTCCAGCCGGTGGCGCTGGAAGGCAATACCGGTTTCGGCGCGAGCGCCGGGCTTGGCTATCTGACTCTTGAGCCCGACGCCAAGCGCCGGCCGCGAAGATATAAGTAAGGCCGCCGGTAAGAGTAAGGAACGCCGCGCCCTTACTAGAGCGGGTCAGGGTTAGATGCCTTCCCCAACGGGGAGCGGAGGCGAACCGCGAATAAGACATACGGCGGTAAGGTCGTCGGTCACGGGCAGCGCCGCATGGCCGTAGAAACCGTCAATCACACCCTTGACGAAAGCCGCTGGCTCGGCCGCATCAAGCTGGCGGGAGGCGAGTTCGGCCAGCGCCGCGTCCTCCATCATGGCCCCCGAGGCGTCCGCCGATTCGATCAGGGCATCACTGTAGAGGAACACCACGCCCCCCGGCGGCAGGGGGATGGAGCGATTGCGGTATTGCGACGCGGCGTCGATCCCCAGCGGCACGCCCGAGGCATCGGTGAATTCCATTTCCTTGCCGCCCACCTGGCCAAAAAGGGGGCTGGGCGCACCCGCCGCGGCATAGGTGAAAAGGTCTTTTTCCGCATCCACCACGCCATAGACCATGGTGGCGAACTGTCCCGTGGGCAGCAGCGGCGTCAGCCGTTGGTTGAGCGCCGTCAGATAGGCCGCGGGGTCCGCCGCATGGTCGCGGATTTCGGAAAGAAGGGCATGGAGGCGAAAGGTATTGAGCGCCGACATGACGCCGTGTCCCGTGAAGTCCACCACATAGACCCCGAGCCATTCATCACGGCTTTCCACCACGCCCCAGAAATCTCCTCCCAGCTCCGAGGAGGGCTCGAAATAACCTGCAACGCCCACATCATGGCGCTGGCAGACCCGTTCAAGAAATTCCCGTGAAGGAAGAAGGTCGCGCTGCATCTGGCGGGCGAAGGCAAGCTCGCTCTCCACGCGGTCGTGATAACCCCGCAGGCCCTGAATCAGGTGATGGTTCTCCAGGTGAACCATTACCCGGGCCACCAGCTCGGCCTTCTGAATCGGCTTGATCACCAGATCAGTAGCGCCTGAGTCGAAGGCTTTCTTCCGGTCTTCGGCATTGTCGTAGCCGGTCTCGACGAGGATGGGCAGATCATGAAATTCAGGAATCCGGCGCAGGTTGCGCGCCACCTCGTACCCGTCCATGCGGGGCATAACGATATCGAGCACCACAAGATCGGGGGGAGACTGCATGACCTTTTCCATGGCCTCCTGTCCATCGCTGGCGGTGTCGAGATTCCTGAACCCCGCCGCCGTGAGATAAGAGACGATGAGGTCAATCACCACGGCATCGTCATCCACCACGAGAATCCGGCTGTCCATCATGCCCGGAGAAACGGAGAGACGGTCCCGCAGCCTTTCCGCCCCTTCCTGTGAGCCCGGCGCAGCTTCCGTTCGTGAGAACCGCATGGCGAGGCGGTGACCGTGATCGCTCGCTTCCACATGGCCGGTCAGGGAGCGAATGATCGCCATGCCCCGCCCCGAGGGGCGGTCGCTTTTCAGTATGTCCTCTGGAGATTCCCGTTCAGGGGAGGCGTCTTCTCCGGACTCGTCCTGGATGTCATAGCCCAGCCCTTCGTCGGCCACGGTTATCTCGATGGTGTCATCGTCCCAGGTCACGCGGATATGGAGCCGTCGCGAGGTGTATTCATCGAACAGCAGGCGCCGGGAGAGGAGCTGCGAATAGCGCACAAACCCCCGCGCATCCAGACTCTCCAGGGATTGAATCCCGAGATTACCGTGAATCAGGGCGTTGGCTACGGCTTCCTGGAGAACCGTCTCCATATCCTGGCGGCGCCGGTCAGCCAGGGAAAGACGCCGCCCAAGCGCCTCGCAGACACGCCCCGCCACGTTATACGAAAACGCCGAGGCCGAGGTCAGCGAAAGAAACAGACCGTTCTCGGGAAGGTCACTCAAAAGCGGCGGCAACGGCGGCAGGCCGTCGTCCTTGAGTTCCATCCCCCCCTGACAAGGCGGGGACAGGGCGCGGTGCAGATTGTCTTCGCTGATTTCTCCGAAAACGAGAATATGGGGGCCGGAGGCGGTTTTTTCCGCGGTATTTTCCCCGGTATTGTCTTCGGGCATGCCCCAAAGGGCTGCAAGCCGCGCCACCAATCCGGAGGCGACGCCCTCACCACATAATCGTAAACGGGAAGACACGGGGTGCCGCCGGGATTATCAGTTTTCGATGGGAATCAGGTCTTGGAAACGGGCGATATCCAGCATCCGCCTGACCTGGCCTTCCGCCGGCACCCGCAGAACCACGGAGCGGCTCTGTTTTTCGGCATTCTCGCGCAGCAGGAGGAGTAGGCCGAGCCCGGCCGAATCAATGAACTCCACCTCGCGCAGGTCAACCACCTGGCGATTCCCGGAGGATTCACCAAGTTCCGCCATGATGCGGCGGCACTGTTCGTGTTCCGCGAAGGTCAGACGGCCTGTGATTTTAACCTCGGCCTCGTCTTCCTTGTCGCTGACCGTGAATTCCACCTGGTTTTTTCCTCCCAAACAGTTTGCCCCCGGGTGCATCCAATCCTCACCCGCTCCGGGAGCATCGGTTTGTACTTTAAAGAAATTCACGCCGGAATGCCGGAGGGAACAACAGAAGCCTTTATCTACCCTCTCTCCCGCAGCATGGCGCATGGGGAGAATTTCGTCGGCGGGCCTTCACGTCAAGGTGATTTGCCAGTGAGCGCGGCGTCGTAATATGTACGTAGTATGAACGAAACTTCCCCAATAATGGACCCCCAAAGGTTAAGAGACTCCGCTATGACCAGTCCCCTGTTGCATTCCTTTTCGTCTTTCTCTCCATCCCGTTTCCAGACGCAGCTGTTGGCGCTGGGTGCGGCGTTGGCCGTTTTATCAGCCAGCCTCCCGGCCCACAGCGCAGAAGCCGAAACCATCACCCTGACCCAGACCGGGTGCCAGTTCATCGAGCCCGAAGGCGCCGACCGTCATTACACCACCGGTAAAAAGGCCGATTGCGATGCCATCAATGCCGAGACCGGCGAAACGCGGCTGGAGGAAGCCACGGTGATGCGGCTTGCGCCCGGTGATTACGTGTTCCGCGTCACCAACCGGGACGTGCCCTATGACCTGGGATTCTGGCTGCGTTCCCACGATTACGACTGGAAAAACCCGCTGCACAAGATAACCAGGACCAGCGTCTCGGGCGGCGGATTGTCTCCGGGCAAGACGAGAGACTATGAGGTGGGCCTGGAACCCGGCGAATACCTGTTTTCCTGTCCCCTCAACACCACGCCTGATTACAAACTGGTGGTGGAAGGACCGGAGGGTATGTCCCAATAATGGCCCGAATGGTAGCCAGAGTAAGGACGGCAGGCGCTTAGGACGACCCGGCGCACCATTGGCGCCAGATGTTGCGGTAGGCGGCTTCCACCTCGCGGGTATAAGCCGCCATATCCCCCAGCGGTGACTGTTCTATCCGTTCCCGCAGCCCCGCGCGCAACGAGGCGAGCTCCTTTATATCCGCCGCCGCGGCCACGGCCACGGCCACGTACTGCGCCGGCGTCCGGGCCACGTATTGAGGCAGGCCCACCGCGTTCAAAAAAGAGGCGGAACCGCGACCCGGCACCGTGGCCCCATAGAGAGTCACCACCGGCACCCCCATCCACAGGGCATCGAGAGTGGTGACGCCACCGCCATAGGGTGCGGTATCGAGTCCCACATCGACCCGGGCATAGGCCTCCAAATGTTCGCGCTGGGGCGTTTTTCCCATCATCTCCACACGCGCATCTTCGATGCCCCTATCGGCAAAGAAACCGGCGATGCGGCGGCGCTGGGCCTGGTCATTGAACTCCGCGCATTTGAGCACCAGCCGCGATTCCGGTACCGCCGCCAGAACCTCCGCCCACAGCGCCAGGGTCGTCTCCGTGAGCTTGGGCAGGCGGTTGAAGCTGCCGAAGGTAACGGCGTTTTGGGTCAAGGCCAGCAACGGACCCACCGGCGGCAGATCGGCGGGGGGTTCGGCCACGAATAAGCAAGGCAGGTGAACGATGGTCTCCTCGTAGTTGCCGGTTTCAGGGGGCGGAATTACGCATTCATCGGCAAAAAGATAGTCCATGGCGGCAAGCCCGGTGCCCGCCGCATAGCCCCAGGCGGTGACCTGTAGCGGAGCGGGGCGGCGCGCAAACAGGGAGAGCCGGTTGCCGCCCGAATGCCCCGACAGATCCACCAGAATATCCACGCCATCCTCACGCACCATGTCCGCAAGCTGGTGGTCGGAGAGGTGAAAAACGCCGCGCCAGTGATCGGCCATGTCCCGGAATCGCGCCGTCTGTTCATCTTCGCCCCTGACGCCTGAGTAACAGATCACCTCCACCGCATCATGGTCGTGATGGGCGAGAACGCCGCCGAAGACCCGCGCCGCCGAATGCTGTTTGAAGTCCGCCGACACATAACCCACGCGCAAGCGCCGTTCCGGGTCGCGGTCGTTGTCATGGGGACGGAGGGCGGAGGCGTCGGGAATCGGGGTGGGGGTGGCAAAGCGCCCGCACCAGCGCGCCCATTCGTTACGCCGCGTCTCGATGTCTATATGGGGCAGATAATCGAGGCTGAGAATGATGTTTTGTTGCGCCATCTCCATGCCGGGATCCAGTTCCAGTGCCTTGCGATAGGAGGCCAGAGCGTTTTCGTGATCCCCCATGGCCGTGTAAACGGCGCCCAGATTGTTATGAGTCTCGGCCCGCGCGCCGTCACAGGCCAGGGCCTTTTCGTAAGACTCCAGGGCCTTACCGAGATAGCCCTGGGTGAAAAACAGCGCGCCCATATCGTCATGAACGCCGGGCCGGCCGGGGTCGAGATCGCGCGCCGTAACCAGTGATTTCAGGGCCTCGCCGGGGCGTCCCAGTTCGAGGAGAACCACGCCGAGCATGTGGTGAGCCTCGGCGGAGGCGGGATAGTCGATGCAAGCGGCAGCCAGCATGTCGGCCGCCTGCGCCAGATGTCCCTCCTGGTACGTCGTCCATCCCGCGCTCAAAACCGGGACCAGCGCCGGGTCCGGTGGTGGGGTGACGGGCGCATGCGATGCGTCCGGCGCATCCGATTTATCCGGTGTATTTGGGGATTTTCGCCGCAGCGTCTTTGCCGAGCGGCGCGGTTTCCGGCTCATGAGATTTTTCTCTCCTTCGCAGGAGCCAAGTGTGCCGCTCTTCAGTCCCCCCGCACAAGGCGGATAAAGATTTTTGCAGGACAACCGCCAGCGCCCCATCCTCACAAAACCGTGATCGCCTGTTACTGGAATGAAACGCCCAATTCTGACACCCTTGGGGAATTGCGAAAGCAACATATTCGCAATTCTTCGGAGTTTCAGACAAACCAGGAGTCCAGACCATGAAGCCGTCCGTGTTGCAGCGGTCCCTATCCAGACGATCAAGACAATCGAGAACACAACGCAAATCCGGCGTTCTTATTCCGGTCTTCGCGGTGGCCGGTGTTGCCGCCAGCGGTGGAATGGTGCTCTTGAATTCGCAAGCCGCCGCGGAGACGACATTATCTGTGGTTTCTCCGGGGGTTTCTCCGGCAGGCGTTTTCACCTCCCTGAACGCCCCCCTACCTGTGGCCAAACCCAGACCCGTCCAGATTGCCGCCTGCAATCCCTGTAATCCCTGTGGGGCGGGTAATCCCTGTGGCGCATGCGGTCCCTGTGGACCCTGTGGAGGCAAGAACCCCTGCGGGCCATGCGGACCCTGTGGGGCGGGTAATCCGTGTGGTCCCTGCGGGGCGGGTAATCCCTGTGCGGCCGGGGGCGGCGGTGGCCATTCCAAGAACTGCGTGGTGCCGCGCCTGCAAAAGGCCGCAGCCAAGAACCCCTGTGGTCCCTGTGGGCCTTGCGGTCCCTGTGGCGCGAAGAACCCCTGTAATCCGTGTAATCCCTGTGCGGCCAAGAATCCCTGTGGTCCTTGCAGTCCCTGTGGCGCGAAGAATCCCTGTAATCCGTGCAACCCCTGTGCGGCCAAGAATCCCTGTAATCCGTGCAACCCCTGTGCGGCCAAGAATCCCTGTGGGCCTTGCGGTCCCTGTGGCGCGGGCAACCCCTGTAATCCGTGCGGTGGCGCGACGCCGGTGGAGCTTTCCCACGCCGAATCCAAGGCCGCCTATGCCTGTATGAAGAGCGAAATAACCGCCGCCTATGCCAAGGCCGGGGCTTCCTCCATCGCCGGATACGCCGGCTGGACCATCGTCAACAGCGCGCCCTATCAGGCCGCCACCCACGGCAACCGTTACGTCAATAATTACGCCAACGGCAAGGCGGCCGCCCGTTACAAGAAATTTGAAAAAGCGGGCAAGATGCCCGCCGGCGCCGTCATCGCCAAGGACAGCTTCACGGTTTCGCCCAAGGGCGGACTCGGCGTGGGCCCCATGTTCGTCATGGAGAAAATGAAAAAGGGCTTCAACCGGGCAAGCGGCGACTGGCGCTATACCATGATTATGCCCAACGGCTCGGTGTTCGGCGCCACCAAGGGCAAGAACTCGGTGAAGATGAATTTTTGCCATGAATGCCACATGGCGGTCGATGAGGACCAGGATTCCCTCTTTTTCCTGCCCGAGGATTATCGCCTGAAATTCTAGAACACCCTTCAAACTGGGGGCGCCGCCGCCACTCACACAAACGTGAAGCGGCGGCACTCAAATGTTATTCGCCTTACAAGCCGTCATCGTCTTAATTGAGAGCAGTTGTTTTTCGATCATCCACCCCTATAAAAGGAACAAGATTATGCTGAAGAAAACTGTCGCAACTATCGGTATCGCCGCCCTCGCCGGCGCCGGCGCCATGAGTGTCCTGCCCGAGGCCAAGGCCCAGCCCGCCGCCAAGGGAGGTCTGGTACAGATCGCCGCCTGTAACCCCTGTAATCCCTGTGCCGGTAAGAATCCGTGTAACCCGTGCAACCCCTGCGCCGGCAAGAACCCCTGCGCTCCGTGCAATCCCTGTAACCCCTGCGCGGGGAAATAACGGCAGGAGAATGGGCGGCCACCGCCGCCCGGAATATTTTTCCCCTCTGAGACGGCGGGCCGGGTTTGCGGCCCGCCGTTTTTCTGTGCCCTGTCCGCATCGTCTGTCCGCATTATTTGAAGTGGCCGCCACTTTTCTGGATAATCACGGCGCAGAGGCATGAAACACCCTTCAACGATCCGAAAATGAATCGCCCCATGAGCCCATCCCCAAAAGACCCGGTCGCCTGGAGCGAACTGACGCGCCACCGGCTTGAAGATATGGCGGCGGCGGGGGAAATGGTCCTCGAATGCTATCGCGTTCTGCAGAAAAGCGGCGCCAACGTGGTGGGCGAGGTCTTGCACGGACAGGGGGAGTTCGTGGAGCTCGACCATTACCCCAAGGGCGACGTCTACGACCACGAGACCTGTTCCCAGTACTATTACCATTCCCACCGCGGCGGCGGCGAGCACGGCCATTTTCACGCCTTTCTCAGGGAAAAGGGCATGCCCAGGGGTGTGCGTCCGGTGCGCCAGCCCAAGGCCGCCTTTATGAAGGAACGCGACGATACCCTGAGCCACCTTATGGCCATCTCCATGAACAATGCCGGCTATCCCACCAGCCTGTTCACCACCAACCGCTGGGTCACCGCCGATAACTGGTACAAGGCCGATGACGTCATCGCCATGCTCGATTGTTTCGATATGGACCTGGCGCAGCCCTCCTGGCCGGTCAATATCTGGATCACCAATATGTTGCGCCTGTTCCGGCCCCAGATCGAAATCCTGATCCATGAGCGCGACGCCGCCGTGGAAAAATGGCGGAAACGCGGCAAAAAAGGGAGCGTTTACGAGGATCGCGGACTCGATATCACTTCGGAAACACCAATTTCGGTGGAGAAGCAGGTGGCGAAGGTGGAAAAAGCGCTTCGCCGCGCCGCGCCGGAAGCAGGCTGACCATCGCGAAAGGGCTGGGAAAACCGTGAAGGAGCGGTATGATGCCAGATTGTTCCTGAAGGCACAGTGACAACCGTGACGCCGCATTCGCAAAGAAATCGTTGCCGCTTGAATGATTTGGGCAGCCGGTCCACCACATTACGGGTGGTGGCCGTGGCTCTCCTTGTCATTACCGGAAGCGGCGCACCTGTCTTGGCTGAGGATTCTGACGCCGGCCAGTACCACCGCGTTCTTCGCGCCCAGGACATGGCCCAGGACATGGCCCAGGATATAGCCCGGAATGCACCCCAGAACACATGGGAAGCCATTCCCGCTGCCACCCAGAGCCGCGTCTATGGCCACGGCGCGCCGAGAGATCAGACCGCCCGATCCCAAATCCGCAAGACCCCGTCCTCGCACCGTCAGGAGAGGCCGCTCGGGGGCATTATCTCCGAGGTGAGAGGTGGTTTTTTCGCCCACGACGCAGGGGTTTTCGGCCGCAACAAGGAAGGCGGCAACGACTATAATTTCGAGGCCCTGTTCGTTTCTCCCGAGATGTTTGACTTCATGTGGTCGCCCCGGCCCATGCTTGGCGGCACCGTCAACGATGACGGCGACACCAGCCAGGCCTATGGCGGACTGACCTGGGAATGGTGGCCCCTGAACAGCGTCTTCATTGATTTCAGTTTCGGCTTCGCCGTCCATGACGGCAATATCGACGACAACGAATTGGGCCGAAAAGATCTCGGGTCACGGGTCCTGTTCCGGGAATCCCTGGAGCTGGGCTGGAACTTCTACAACAAGGACCGTATTTCGGTCATTCTCGACCACATTTCCCACGGCCATGCATTTGGCGACCCCAATGAAGGCATGGATTCCCTGGGCGTACGCTATGGCTATCGTTTCTAGGGGTTATCGGGAGACGTTTGCGGCAGCCTGACGCGGCGGAGGCCCCTCCAAAGGGCCTAATCCTCACCTTTCTTGTCACCACCCTCGCCGATCCGGCGCAGGCTGTCGAGATATCCGGGATCGAGGCTCATGCGCTGAAGAACGCTTTCGGCGGCGTCGAGGCTGATCTTGTCGTAGAATTTCAGAACATGGGAAAGTTCCTTGGGGTCTACTATTTTGTCGCCGGGACGGGCCTTGCGGCAGAGCAGGAAGATGGAGGCAAAATCCGGCTTTTCGAAACCAGCCGCCTTGCAGGCGATGGCCAGCCCCTCGCCGCCGCTCTCGAAAATGATACGGCGCACCAGAGTCAGCCGCAGCCCGGTCAGTTCCACCAGAAGCGCCTCGAACAACATAATCTCGCCCTGGCGCAGGATCTGAATCAGCATCTTCGGTGTGATTTCCCCTTTGTCGGCCAGCTCCCTCGCCAGTCTGAACGGTTTGGAGGACTCATCTCTGTCTTCTTCGAGATGGGTCATGGCCTCGCCCACGGAATCCTCAATGGTGGCATCGAGCTCGCCGGGGTCGATGTCGAAATTCTCCATGATATGGGAGCGCAAGGCGGCGGAAACCCACCAGTACATCTTCTTCGCCAGATCCGGGCCCAGGTCGCCACGGCTGAGAAGCGGTTTCTGGTAGCGGTCCACCCGTTGTGACTCTTCCGCCAGATATTCCATTGTGCCGTGAGAAATGCTGGCTTCCGGGTTTTCGAGAAGAGCGGAGATCACATCTTCGTCGCCGGTCTCCACCAGAATCTCGGAAACATCTTCGCCGATCCCCTCGCGCATGGCGACGGTAAGCTGGTGCTCGTGCGTACGGTGCTGGATGATTTCGATGAGCTCGGCATCCCGCAAGACGGAACTTTTAAGAAGGATAGGCCGCGCCACATCGATTTCATCATTGGCCAGGGTGATAATGAGGTCGCGGGGCGCTTCCTCTTGGTCGGCCAGACGCTCGGCCAGTTCCCGGCGCACCGTCATTTCCACGTCGTGAAGGAGCTGATTGAGGATTTCCGTCATCAGCGTCCGTTCTTTTTCGGACAGCACATCTTCATGGCCAAAGAAGAGATCGCTGACGGTGGCCACCAAGGCGGTACGGCCAGCCACCGACTTGTCACGCGCCAGCTTGAATAGCTTTTCTGTCTCGTCTGAGGGGGTTTTGTTCATACTCCAGGAAACTCTTTGTTACTCTTCCCATGGTTGCACACGGCCCCTTGTGGCGGCAACATGCGTTGGGGCTAATATGGCGGTTAAGCCTTAACAAAACACTACGGCAAATTTACATATAACAGAGTGATGTACATCACTCGCCACGGGAAGGGTGAAAATGGCGGAAACAGGGACTTTAAGGCTACTACACAGGCTCGCGCGAATAAGTCTGTTGCTTCTTTTTTTGCTATTTCCGCCGTTTTTTTCCACCGCCCCGAGCCAAGCCCAGGCCCAAAATGTGGCGCCAGGCACACGGTTTGAGGTGCGCGCGGGAGATATGCCCGCCCCCGGCGCAACCCCCAGCGCCATCAATCCGCCCGTTCGCGCCCTGGCGCAGGGCACGCCGCAGCTCAAAACCCCGCCTGGTTTTACGGCTACTGTCTTCGCCGAAGGATTCGATGACGCGCGCTGGCTTGCCGTGGCCGAAAACGGCGATGTGTTCCTGGCCGAATCGGGAGCCGGGCGTATTACCCTGTTGCGCGACAAGAACAATGACGGAGAGGCCGACACCATTGTCACCTATGCCGAGGGCTTCAGAAATCCCCACGGCATGGCGCTGCGCAAACGCTGGCTTTACGTGGCCGACACCCAGCGGGTCCGGCGCCTGCCCTATCGCCCGGGCCTGGTCCGGCCCGCCGGCCCCACCCAGCTTGTCACCGCCGGCGGCGCGCTGGGCCCCGGCAACGGCCACTGGACCCGCAATATCGCCTTTCATCCCGACGGCACGCATTTCTACATGGCCATCGGTTCGGCCGGCAATCTTGGCGAGGAGCCCCTGCCCCGCGCCTCGGTGCAGGAATTCACCCTCGACGCCTCGCACCGCGAGAGCTTCGCCACCGGGCTGCGCAACCCGGTGGGGATCGCCTTTTACCCCGGCACCGAAGACCTCTATGTGGTGGTCAACGAACGCGACAAACAGGGTGACGGGCTGGTGCCGGACTATCTGACGCGGCTTACCCGCGACGGCTTCTACGGCTGGCCCTATGCTTATATAGGATCCCATCCGCAGCCCGGATTCGCGGACAAGCGGCCCGATTTGGTGAAAAAAACAATTGTTCCCGACCTTTTGTTCGAGTCCCATTCCGCGCCCTTGGGGCTGGTTTTTTATGACGGCGCCCAGTTCCCCGAGGACTATCACGGCGATGCCTTCGTCGCCCTGCACGGGTCGTGGAACGCGGCCCAGCCCCAGGGCTATATGGTGGTACGGGTTCCCTTCAAGGATGGCCGCCCGCAAGGGTATTACGAGGCCTTCGTCACCGGGTTCTGGACCATGGGCGAGAAAACCGCCCGGGTGGCGGGCCGCCCCGCCGGGCTGGCGCTGGCCAAGGACGGCAGCCTGCTCATCGCCGACGACGTGGGAAACCGCATATGGCGGGTGTCTTACGACCGTTAGGGGGCGGAGAGTCGCATCCGCAGGCGTTGCAGCACCACCGGGAAGGCCATCAACGCAGCCCCGAGGAGGAAGGAAATCACCCCCACCCGCAGGGTCAGCACGCCATCCATGTCGGCCAGGATGTAGGCGGCAACCGTCACCGGAAGGTAAAGCACCACCGCCGTGGCGGTTCCCGGCGAATAGACGCCCATGCGCAGCGTCGGCAGAAGATGGAAAAACACGGCGTTGATGAAAAACGTCGCCGGTACCGCCAGCGAGACCTCGGGCAGACGCCAGCCGATGACCGCAGCAGCAATGGCAACCACCATGGCGCAGGCGTTCACCACGTAAAACTGGCCCCATTCAATGCCCTTGAACCCGAGGGAGTTCTCGGCCCAGCCCCGCCAATCCATGGCGTATTCCTCGATGATATGGAGGGCATAGGCCATGACGTTGAGCCACAGAATATATTCGTACTGATAATCTGACATCTTAGTAGTGGGGTACCTGGCCGGACGTCCTAGCGTTCCACGCCCATCAGGGAATCGGCGAAGATGGCCGGCGAGAAGGGGCGCAGGTCGTCTATGGCCTCGCCCACGCCCACGGCGTGAACCGGCATGGCGAATTTATCGGCCAGTGCCACCAGCACCCCGCCGCGCGCGGTGCCGTCGAACTTGGTCACCGCCAGCCCCGTCACATTGACCATCTCGCGGAAGATTTCCACCTGGGAATGGGCGTTCTGGCCGGTGGTGGCGTCGAGCACCAGAAGGCAGCTATGGGGGGCGGTTGCGTCCACCTTCTGCATGACGCGGATGATCTTCTGTAACCCCGCCATCAGGTCTTTCTTGTTTTGCAGGCGGCCGGCGGTATCAACAAGAAGCACATCCACCTTCTTGCTCCGCGCCTTTTTCATGGCATCGAAAACAAGACCCGCGGCATCGGCTTCCGGGGCCCCGGAAATCACCGGGCAGCCCGCCCGCTCACCCCAGATTTCAAGCTGTTCCACGGCCGCCGCGCGGAAGGTATCGCCCGCCACCAGCATCACCGACAACCCGTCATCGGCGTACATCTTGGCGAGCTTGCCGATGGTGGTGGTCTTGCCGCTGCCGTTGACGCCCACCACAAGGATCACATGGGGCTTGAGGTCGGGATCGGGCACCAGCGGCTTAGCCACCGGCTCGAGAATACCGGCGACGCTGTCGGCCAGCATTTCGCGCAATTGATCGGGTGAGATTTCCTCGTGAAAACGGTGGCGCTCAAGAGACCCCACGAGCTGGCTCGCCGTGGCCACGCCCATATCGGCGGAAATAAGGAGTTCTTCCAGCTCCCCCAGGGTTTCGGCATCGAGCCGGTTATTGGTGAAGATTTTCGCCACCCCGTCGCTGAGGCTTTTCGAGGAACGGCTCATCCCCGAACGCAGCCGCGATAACCAGCCTCCTGTCTTGTGCCCCGTCATGCCGCCGCCTCACCGAGAAACGTTTCCGTGGTGCACTCGGCCAAAACTTCGGCCATAAGCTCCGCCTCTTCCGCCACGCCGCGCACTTTGGCCCGGACGATGGAGCCCATGGGCAAGGAACGCGCGTCGCCTGTGAGGCGCACCGGCGCGAAGGTCTCGCTGTGGCCCCAGCCGGGACGCTCCACCAGCACCGACACGTCGCTTCCCACAAGGGAACCGAGATGATGCTTCAGCGCCGCCTTGCCGGCCCCGCGCAGCCGTGCCGCCCGCGCTTTGCGCTCAGGCCCCGCCACTTGCGGCATACGCGCCGCCGGGGTTTCCGGACGCGGGGAGAAGGGAAATACATGGAGATAGGTCAATCCGCATTCCTCTGCCAACGACAACGTGTTCTCGAACATGGCCGCCGTTTCAGTGGGAAATCCGGCGATGAGGTCGGCGCCGAAAACCACGCCCGGGCGGCGCTGGCGCAATGTCCGGCACAAATCCAGGGTCTGGTCCCGGCTGTGGCGGCGCTTCATGCGCCGTAAAATCATGTCATCACCGGCCTGCAGGCTCAAGTGGAGATGCGGCATCACCCGGGGCTCCGATTCAATGAGGGAGAAAAGATCCTCGTCGAAACGGGCCGGATCGAGAGACGACATGCGCAGCCGGGAAATTTCCGGAACCTGTGCTAACAGGCGGCGCACCGTGCTTCCCAGCGTTACCCCCCCGGGAAGATCGTCCCCGTAAGAGGCGAGATCAACCCCGGTCAGCACGAACTCGCGATAGCCGTTGGCGGCGAGAAGGCGGGCCTGTGCGACGATTCGCCCCAGCGGAATACTGCGGCTGGACCCGCGCGCGGCGGGAATGATGCAGAAGGTACAGTCACGGTCACAGCCCTGCTGGACCTGGAGGAAGGCGCGGCTGCGGCCCTCGAATCCGGAAATCAGATGAGGCACCGTCTCACGCACAGCGGATATGTCAGAGACCGCTACCGGCGCGCCTTCTTCCATGTCAGGGATCAGAAAGCGGGCGGGGTCGAGCTTCTCGGCATTGCCCAGAACCCGGTTTACCTCTGGCATGGCGGCATAGTCTCCCGGCGAAAGCTGGGCGGCGCAGCCGGTAACGACGATACGCGCGCCGGGGCTTTCGCGGCGCAGGCGGCGGATGGTCTGGCGCGCCTGGCGCTCGGCCTCCGCAGTTACCGCGCAGGTATTGACCACGACAGTTTCGCTGTGGTGCCCCTTGCTCCCAGCGTGGGCATGATCGCGGATGATCTCGGATTCGAAACTGTTGAGGCGGCAGCCCAGCGTCACCACGCGCACCGCGTCCACTGCGTTCACTGTGGCTTCATCCGTTTTCCGGTTCTCTGTTTGCTCTAGGCTCATGACGTCTTCCCCGCCGTCAGGAGATTTTGGTCCAGTTCGCCGGTAAAGCTCGGCGAAACCGGACCCGTCAACAACACATGGTCATCGGCGAGCCATTCTACCACAAGTGTGCCGCCGTCAAGCACAACCTCGGCCCGGCGTTCGGCCAGCCCCCGGCGATTGGCCGCCACCAGCGCCGCGCAGGCCCCGGTGCCGCAGGCGTTGGTGATGCCGGCGCCGCGCTCCCAGACACGCAGGCGCAGTTTCTCACGTGAAAGCACCTCGACGATTTCCACATTGGTGCGTTCGGGAAACAGGGGATGGCGTTCCAGCTTCGGCCCCAGGGTTTCCAGCGCTACCGATTCGGCGTCGTCGACGAAGAACACCAGATGGGGATTGCCCATGCCCACCGCGCAGCCGTCGGAAAGAGGGCCTTGCGAGATTCCGGGATGGTTGCTGTCGGCAGCCTCGGCCAGGGGGATGTCGCGCCAGTCGAACAGCGCCCGCCCCATATCCACGGCGATCTGGCCATCGGGGGTTTTCTCGGCGTCGCGCAGCCCGCTTTCGGTGCCAATCACCGCATGATCGGAATCGGAGTCGGAAAACAGCAGCGAGGCCACACAGCGCGCGGCGTTGCCACAGGCCGCCACCTCGCCGCCATCGGCGTTGAAAATACGCATGAACACGTCGGCCAGCCCGTCATCGGCGGCTTCCATAACGATCACCTGGTCGCAACCGACACCGGTATGACGGTCGGCAATGGCGCGCGCAGCCACCCCGTCGAGAGCCAAAGGCGTTTCCCGCGCGTCGAGGATGACGAAATCGTTGCCGAGTCCGTGCATCTTTATGAAAGGCGTGCCGCTCATAGGCGCCATATAGAGCACAGACGGGCCAAATGGAAACAATTTGATGGCGGCGGGCAGGGATAGCTTGGCTTGACTTGAAGACTGGCCACGCCTACATTCCGCGCCATTCACGTTTAACAGAGTGAAAACGAACGCTCCCACGCCCCCAGAGGGCCGGAGCCCACCAGCCCGCGAGTTTCGCGCACTGGTGCTTTTTTGCTTTGGCCGTCAAGGAACTACAGGGAAACGCAGGAAACTACAGTAACGCCCATGTTCGAGAATTTATCCAACCAGATCGGCTCTGTCTTCGACCGCCTCAAGGGGCGCGGCGCGCTGTCGCAAGAGGATATCGACGAAGGCCTGCGCGAGGTCCGCGTGGCCCTGCTCGAGGCCGACGTGGCCCTGTCCGTGGTCAAGGAGTTCATTGCCCAGGTCCGGGAAGCGGCCGGTGGCGAGGAGGTGGTGAAAAGCGTCACCCCGGGCCAGATGGTGGTGAAGATCGTGCAGGACCATCTGGTGGAGATGCTGGGCGGGGAAGGCGTGGCGCTCGATCTCGCCGCCGCGCCGCCGGTGGTGCTGTTGCTGGCGGGCTTGCAGGGCTCGGGCAAGACCACTACCTGCGCCAAGATCGCCCTCGACCTTCAGCAAAAAGAAAAGAAAAAGGCGCTGATGGCGTCGCTCGACGTCTATCGCCCCGCCGCCCAGGAACAGCTGGCGATTCTCGGCCGCGAAGCGGATATCGCCACGCTGCCCATTGTCGCCGATGAAAAACCGCTGGAGATTACCAAACGCGCCCTGGAAACGGCGGCGCGGGAAGGTTTCGACCTGGTGTTGCTGGACAGTGCCGGACGTATTCACATCGATGACGAACTGATGGACGAGCTGGCGGCGGTAGCGGCGCTGGCGAACCCGAAGGAAACATTGTTGGTGGCCGACGCCATGACCGGCCAGGACGCGGTGAAGGTGGCCCAGAGCTTCCACGACAAGATAACGCTGACCGGGATCGTGCTCACCCGTATCGACGGCGACGCCCGTGGCGGCGCGGCCCTGTCCATGCGTGCGGTGACCGGCTGTCCCATCAAATTGCTGGGCACCGGAGAAAAGCTCGACGCGCTGGAAGCCTTCCATCCCGACCGTATCGCCTCGCGCATCCTCGGCATGGGCGACGTGGTGGGGCTGGTGGAAAAGGCCACCGAGGTCATCGACCAGAAAGAAGCCGAGCGGTTGGCGAAAAAGATGCAGAAGGGCAGCTTCGACCTGGAGGATTTCGCCGCTCAGCTGGCCCAGATTTCCAAAATGGGCGGCATGAGCAAGCTCATGGGGCTGATGCCCGGCATCGGCAAGAT
This sequence comes from Alphaproteobacteria bacterium, assembly GCA_016776635.1. Lineage (GTDB taxonomy): Bacteria > Pseudomonadota > Alphaproteobacteria > UBA11136 > UBA11136 > UBA11136. The sequence goes on along the minus strand of JADHSZ010000036.1, from coordinate 6,167 downwards.
CAAGAAACAGGTGGCGGAAGCCGACCTCGATGAGAAACTCATCAAGCGTCAGCAGGCCATTATTTCCTCCATGACCCCCGCCGAACGCCAACGTCCCGAGATTCTCAAGGCCTCGCGCAAGAAGCGGGTGGCCGCCGGTTCCGGCACCGCCGTCTCCGACGTCAACCGGCTCCTCAAACAGTTCAAGGATATGAACCGGATGATGAAACGCATGGGGAAAATGGGCGGCAAGGGACTCCCCGCCGATCTTATGGGCCCAGGAATGCCCGGTGAACTACCCAATGGACTGCCCGGGGGGCTGCCCGGCGGCTTCCCCAAACTGCCGTAATTTTTCGATTTGTTTTTAAAGAATAACCAGCAAGGAAAGATACACACATCATGTCACTGAAAATCAGAATGGCCCGGGGCGGCGCCAAGAAACGCCCCTTTTACCGTATCGTCGTCACCGATTCGCGTATGCCCCGCGACGGCCGCTTCATCGAGCGGGTGGGTACCCATAATCCCATGGTGGCCAAGGACCATCCCGACCGCGTGAACCTGAAGGAAGAGCGCATCAAATACTGGCTTGGCGTCGGCGCCAAGCCCAGTACCCGCGTCGCCCGTTTCCTGGCCGATGTGGGGCTCTATGAGAAACCGCCGATCCCCACCGGACAGACCAAGAAGGACAAGCCCAGGCCCAAGACCCTGGAGCGTATCGCCGCCAAGGAAGAGGCCGTAAAGGCCGCCGCCGAGGCCAAGGAAGCGGAAGCCAAGAAGGCGGCGGAGGCACCGGCTGAGGAAGAGGCTCCCGCTGAGGAGGCCAAGGCTGAGGACGCTCCCGCCGAGGAGGCCAAGGCCGAGGACGCTCCCGCCGAGGAGGCCAAGGCCGAGGACGCTCCCGCCGAGGAGGCCAAGGCTGAGGAAGCTCCCGCTGAGGAGGCCAAGGCCGAGGAAGCTCCCGCTGAGGAGGCCAAGGCTGAGGACGCTCCCGCCGAGGAGGCCAAGGCCGAGGACGCTCCCGCCGAGGAGGCCAAGACTGAGGAAGCTCCTGCTGAAGAGGCCAAGGCCGAGGAAGCTCCCGCTGAGGAGGCCAAGGCTGAGGAAGCAAAGGCCGAGGAAGCTCCCGCGGAAGAAGCAAAAGAGGAAGACAAGTCCTAAGCCACAACCGTCACGGCCGGGGAGGCCGCCATGCCGCCAGCCACATCGTCTGAACGAGTCTGTGTCGGCGTCGTTACCGGCGCCCACGGCGTTCGCGGCGCGCTGCGCATCAAGAGCTTCACCGCCGACCCCGCCCATGTGGCCGCCTATGGCGAGGTCACCGTCGGCGAAGGTGAGGACAGCACCGTGCTGCGCATCACGGGTAAGGCCAAGGGCGCGGTGGTGGCGGAGATGGAAGGTGTCAGCGACCGCGACGCGGCGCAGGCGCTCAAAGGCAAGAAGCTCTACGTGCCGCGATCGGCGCTGCCGGAAGCGGAAGAGGGCGAATATTACCACGACGACCTTGTGGGGCTGGAGGTGCGTTCCCTGGACGGAGAGGTGCTGGGGACCATCAAGGCGGTACATAACTACGGCGCCGGGGACATCCTCGATATCCGTGAAGCGGAGGAGACAGGCGGCGGCGAGATGATGCTGCCCTTTACCCGCGAGGCGGTGCCGGAGGTCAATATGGAGGCGGGCTATGTGGTGGCCGATCCGCCTCAATGGACGAGCGAGAAAGGCGATGAGGACGGAAGCGAGGAAGAATGAACGCGGTCGTGACATCTCAGACGAACACATGGACGGCCACCGTGCTGACCCTGTTCCCGGAGATGTTTCCGGGGCCCCTGGGACACTCCCTGGCGGGGCGGGCGCTGAAAAATGGCGATTGGGCGATGGAAACGGTGGACATTCGCGATTTTGCGAGCGATAAACACCGCACCGTGGATGACACGCCCTTCGGCGGCGGACCCGGCATGGTCATGCGGCCCGATGTGGCCGCCGCCGCGCTGGACTCGGTAGAGGCCGGAGAACAAGGCGAAACCGGCACCACGGGAGCCCGTCCGGCGATCTATCTTTCGCCCCGGGGCCGGCTGTTGACCCAGGAGAGGGTTGGCGAACTGGCTGCGGGCAAGGGTGTGGTTTTGTTGTGTGGCCGCTATGAGGGGCTGGACGAGCGCGTGCTGGAGACGCGCGGCATCGAGGAAATCAGCCTCGGTGATTATGTGCTCTCCGGCGGCGAGCCAGCGGCGCTGGCATTGATTGACGCCTGTGTGAGACTGCTTCCCGGCGTTGTCGGCGACGCGGCCACATTGGAGGAGGAAAGTTTCGAACGGGGATTGCTTGAATATCCCCACTATACCCGGCCCCAGACATGGGCCGGCCAGGAGGTGCCCGAAATATTGCTGTCCGGGCATCACGATAATATCCGCGCCTGGCGCCGCGACATGGCCGAGAAAGCCACCCGTGAGCGCCGTCCCGATTTGTGGCAGGCCTATCTGCGGCGACAGGGCAAGGACCGGGAGTAAGAGCGAAAGACGTGAGAGACGAAAGACGTAAATGCGAGAAAAACCGGGGACAACACAGGCAAGATGCCCCGCGCGGCAGTGGTTACAAGGAACGGCGCGGCAGACGAGATGGGAAACAGTGTTATGAATGTGATTGAACAGATTGAAAACGAACAGATTGAGAAGCTGACCGCGGATAAGACCATGCCGCAGTTCGCCGCCGGGGACACCCTGCGCGTCCACGTCAAGGTGGTGGAAGGCGCCCGCGAACGCGTCCAGGTCTTCGAGGGCGTGTGCATCGCCCGCAAGAATTCCGGGGTCAACTCCTCCTTCACCGTGCGCAAGATTTCCTACGGCGAGGGCGTGGAACGCGTGTTTCCGCTCTATTCCCCGCGTATCGAGAAGATCGAGGTGGTGCGCCACGGCCATGTGCGCCGGGCCAAGCTCTATTACCTGCGCGGTCTCACCGGCAAACGCGCCCGCATCGCCGAGAAAGTAACCCACGGCGCCGGCGCCAAGGCCAAGGAGGCCGTGGTCGCCGATCTTGAGCCCACCAAGACCGAGGAGGTGGCGACAGCCGCCGATCTTGAGGAGGCCGAGGCCGAGGCCACGGTGCTTGACGCGGTACAGGCCAAGGGCGACGCGGAGGCGGAGGCAAAAGCCGCTGAAGCCGAGACCAAGGCTGAGGAAGCGCCTGCCGAGGAGAAGGCTGAAGAGAAGGCCGCAGAGAAAGAGGAAGAGCAAGCCGAAGACAAGGCGGACGAGACCGAAAACAAGAAAGACTGACGGGGACGGCGTCTTCGCCTCCCCTGCCGCCGGTTTTCCCAAGGCGGCGTGTTTCCTGTCTCCCCTTCCGTCTTACCGAACCACGCAGCGAGTCCCATGTCCGAGCCCCGCACCCTTTTCGACAAGATCTGGACCAGCCATGTGGTGGACCGGTCCCAAGACGGCACCTGTCTTCTTTATATCGACCGTCACCTGGTCCATGAAGTGACCAGCCCCCAAGCCTTCGAGGGGCTGCGTAACGCAGGACGCACGGTGCGGCGGGTGGATGCCGCCTTGGCGGTGCCCGACCACAACGTGCCCACCACCGACCGCGCCGCGGGAATCGACGACCCCGAATCACGGCTCCAGGTGGAAACCCTGATGGAGAACTGCGAGGAGTTTGGAATCCAGTGTTTCGCCATGGACGACATGCGTCAGGGGATCGTCCATATCATCGGACCCGAACAGGGATTCACCCTGCCCGGCATGACCATCGTCTGCGGCGATTCCCATACCTCCACCCATGGCGCCTTCGGAGCCCTGGCCTTTGGCATCGGCACCTCGGAGGTGGAACATGTGCTGGCCACCCAAACCCTGCTCCAGGCCCCGGCCAAGAACATGCGCATCACCGTGGAGGGCGAGCGTGGTGATGGTGTCACCGCCAAGGACGTGATTCTCGCCATTATCGGCAAGATCGGCACCGCCGGGGGCACCGGCCATGTGATCGAATATGCCGGGTCCACCATCGCCGCCCTGTCCATGGAAGAACGCATGACCGTGTGCAATATGTCCATCGAGGCCGGTGCGCGGGCGGGGCTGATTGCCCCCGACGACACTACCTTCGACTATCTTGCGGGACGCCCCCTGGCACCCAAGGGCGCGGTATGGGAACAGGCCGTGGCCCATTGGCGGACTCTGCCTTCCGACGAGGGCGCCCATTATCATTGCGAGGAGAGCCTGGACGCCGCCGAAATCGCGCCTCAGGTGTCCTGGGGCACCAGCCCCGAACAGGTGGCCCCCATCACCGGCACCGTGCCCGATCCGAAAGAGCAATCCAATCCGGCGCACCGCGCGGCCCTGGAGCGGGCGCTGGAGTATATGGGCCTTGAAGCGGGGGCCAAGTTAACGGATGTGGCCGTGGATCACGTGTTTATCGGTTCCTGTACCAATGGGCGCATCGAAGACCTGCGCGCGGCCGCGGCGCTGGCTAAGGGCCGCAAGGTGGCCGATACCGTCACCGCCATGGTGGTGCCGGGTTCGGGTCTGGTGAAGGAACAGGCCGAAGAGGAAGGTCTCGACAAGGTATTCCTGGAGGCCGGGTTCCAGTGGCGCGAGCCGGGCTGTTCCATGTGCCTGGCCATGAACGCCGACAAGCTGGAACCGAAAGAGCGTTGCGCCTCCACATCGAACCGCAATTTCGAGGGTCGTCAGGGACGCGGCGGACGCACCCATCTGGTGAGTCCGCAGATGGCCGTGGCCGCCGCCGTGGCCGGGCATCTCGCCGACGTGCGGGAGATGGCGTAATGGAAAAATTCACCACACTGACCGGGATCGCCGCGCCGCTGGCGGTGGAGAATGTCGATACCGACATGATCATCCCCAAGCAGTTCCTCAAGACCATCAAGCGCACGGGGCTGGGCGGGGGATTGTTCTACGAGCACCGTTTCGACGAACAGGGTAAGGAAATTGAGGATTTCGTCCTCAACCGCGCCGCCTATCGCGAGGCCAAGATTCTCGTCACCGGAGAGAATTTCGGCTGTGGCTCGTCGCGCGAGCACGCCCCCTGGGCGCTGTTGGATTTCGGAATCCGCTGTATCATCGCGCCCTCCTTCGCCGATATCTTCCACAACAACTGTTTCAAGAACGGTATCCTGCCCATTACCCTGCCCCGGGACGAGATGGACAAGCTGATGGAGGACGCCGAACGCGGGGCCAACGCCACCCTGACCGTGGACCTGGAGGCCCAGACCATCATGGGACCAGACGGCGGAAGTATTTCCTTCGAGATTGATCCTTTCAACAAGCAATGCCTGTTGGAAGGCCATGACGACATCGCGCTGACCCTGAAGCGCAAAGACAAGATCGAAGCGTTCGAGGCGGACCAGAAACACTCTCAGCCCTGGCAGTGGACGGAACGGATGCAGGAAGGCGGCAAGCAATGAGCGACACCAGAACCATATTGATGCTCGACGGCGACGGCATCGGCCCGGAAGTGATGCGCGAGACACGCCGCGTTATCGACTGGTTCTCCGGCCACGGCGGCACGACTTATGAATTGACCGACGGTCTGGTGGGCGGAGCGTCCTATGACGCCCATGGCGAGCCGCTGACGCAAGAGACCCTGAAACTGGCGGCGGACGCCGATGCGGTGCTGTTGGGCGCGGTGGGCGGCCCGCAATGGGAAGACCTGCCTTTTGACAAAAAGCCCGAGCGTGGCCTGTTGGGCCTGCGCAAGGAGTTGGGCCTGTTTGCTAATCTGCGCCCCGCGGTGGTGTTCGAGGCGCTGGCCGATGCCTCGACCCTGAAAGCGGAAGTGGTGGCCGGGCTCGACATGATGATCGTGCGCGAACTGACCGGCGGCATTTATTTCGGCGAGCCGCGCGGAGTGGAAGAGCTTCCCGACGGCTCCAGGAAGGGCGTCAACAGCCTCACCTATACCAGCGGTGAAGTGGAGCGCATCGCCCGCGTCGCCTTCGATCTAGCCATGAAACGGGACAAGAGGTTGTGTTCGGTGGACAAGGCCAATGTGCTGGAATGCACGCTCATGTGGCGCGAGACGGTGGAACAGGTCCACGCCGAGTATCCCGACGTGGAGCTGTCGCACATGTATGTGGACAACGCCGCCATGCAGCTGGTGCGCAACCCCAAACAGTTCGATGTGATGGTCACCACCAATATGTTCGGCGACATTCTCTCCGACTGCGCCGCCATGCTCACCGG
>JADHSZ010000035.1 GCA_016776635.1 Alphaproteobacteria bacterium | reverse complement strand
ATCACGTCGTCGATATAGCCGCGATGAGCCGCGGCGAAGGGGCTGGCGAAGCGGTCCTTGTAGTCCGCGGTGCGCTTTTCGATTTTCTTGTCGTCACCGATTTCATCGCGGAAGATGATCTCCACCGCGCCTTTCGGCCCCATGACCGCGATTTCCGCCGTTGGCCAGGCATAGTTCACGTCGCCGCGCAGATGCTTGGAACTCATCACGTCGTAGGCCCCGCCATAGGCCTTGCGCACGATCACCGTAACCTTGGGCACGGTGGCCTCGGTGAAGGCAAACAGCAGTTTCGAGCCGTGAGTGATGATGCCGCCATATTCCTGGGCGGTGCCGGGAAGGAAGCCGGGCACGTCCACGAAGGTCACCAGCGGGATATTGAAACAATCGCAGAAACGCACGAAACGGGCGGCCTTGCGTGAGGAATCGATATCCAGGCAGCCGGCCAGCACCATGGGCTGGTTGGCGACGATGCCCACGGTGGAACCTTCCATGCGGGCCAGGCCGATGAGGATATTGCCGGCGAAATCGGGCTGTAGTTCGAAGAAATCGCCGTCATCCACCACCTTGCCGATCAGTTCCTTCATATCATAGGACTTGTTGGCCTCGGCCGGGACCAGGGTATCGAGAGAGTCCTCCATGCGCTCGGCGGGATCATCGGTGTCGCGCAGAGGCGGCGCCTCGCGGTTGTTGGCGGGCAGGAAATCCATGAAACGGCGCATCTGTAACAGGGCCTCGGCGTCGTTCTCGAAGGCGTGATCGGCGACACCCGACTTCGACGAATGGGTGCCCGCCCCGCCCAGTTCTTCCAGCGTTACTTCCTCATGGGTCACGGTTTTCACCACATCGGGACCGGTGACGAACATGTAGGAGCTGTCGCGCACCATGAAGATGAAATCGGTCATGGCCGGGGAATAGACCGCGCCGCCCGCGCACGGCCCCATGATGAGGGATATCTGGGGGATAACGCCCGAGGCCAGCACGTTGCGGACAAACACATCGGCATAGCCGGCCAGCGAGGCCACGCCTTCCTGGATGCGCGCGCCGCCGGAATCGTTGATGCCGATCACCGGCGCGCCGACGCTCATGGCCTTGTCCATGATCTTAGAGATTTTCTCGGCATGGGCCTCGGACAGGGAGCCGCCGAAAACGGTGAAATCCTGGCTGAAGACGAACACCAGACGGCCGTTGATGGTGCCGTAGCCGGTGACCACGCCGTCGCCGGGAATGGTCTGTTCATCCATGCCGAAATCGGTGCAGCGATGCTCCATGAACATGTCCCATTCCTCGAAACTGTCGGGATCGAGAAGCATGTCGAGGCGCTCCCGCGCCGTGAGCTTGCCCTTCTTGTGCTGGGAGTCGACCCGCTTTTTGCCGCCGCCGGCGCGCGCCTGTTCGCGTTTTTCTTCCAGTTTCTTGAGGATGTCCTTCATCTCGGTCTCCGCGTGGACGGCGTTAAAAAAAAGAACCCGCGACAGCCCCGGCGAAAAACGATTCACCGGTGACTTCAGGGCGGGGCTTCCGGCTTACCCTATCCTAGAGCACAGCCCGATAAAATAGAATCATTTGAATGGAGCTCGCCCTATCCCTCTCTGCAAAGGTCCATGAAGTGCGCAGCCTGGGTGATTTCCTCGCGCAGGCCGCCAAGGCGCTGCGCCGCCTCCTCGTCCTCGCCCCAGCGCTCGATCTGGAAGGCCTCGTGAAGGGTGGAAAGCTCGAAGGCGCGGGAGGCGTCAATGAAGGCCCGGGCCAGGGCCAACGCAAGAATGAGAGAACCGGCCGCCGCCGCGGCGCTGCCCAGGGCGGCGAGAGTCATGGGATCATGGGCGGAGACAGCCTGTTCCAGAGCCTCCAGTGATGGCGTGGACTGGGCCAGCGGGGTGACGCCGGTGGTGGTGGTGAGTTCCGCCCCCAGGGTTTCCCCTGCCCAGTCGAGCAAGGGCTGCCAGTGTTCGTCCTGGCGAGACACCAGTTCCGGCGGCTGGTCCACGCGGTAACAGAGAAGGTCGTTTTCGGCATAGGCCATGAGACCGGCGATGATGACCTCGCGCTGGGGGGCTACGCGGTCAATGGCGGTGCCCGCGAGGCGGGTCAGAGGCATGGCCTCGAAATCCATGTCGTCTTTTTGGCCGCGCCACTCCCCGGCTATGGCCTCGGCCAGAGCGGATGTGGGCAGGATCAGGCGTTCCCCCACCGGAGTGCGCGCCGCGAGGCCGTCCAGAGTGAGAAGAAATTCGGAGGAATTACCGGGGGAATTACCGGGGGAGCCGTGGTTTCCCGAAGATGCCTCTTCGGCCACCGCCACGGCGGTATAGAAGCGCTTCAATTGAACAGGCCTTTCAACCCCTTGCTCAGCCCCTCGCCCAGCCCCTCGAGGTCTTCGCCGAATCCTTCACCGGGAGCAGACTGTGGCGATGGCGCCGGTGCCGAAGGCATGGGCGATGGCGAGGAGGGCGCCGGGGTTGGCGCAGGCGCGGGCGCGGGGGGGGGCTGTTGCGGCGCGGGGGTGGGTTCCGTGGGTGCTGGCGCGGCCTGTTTGGGAGCCGTCTCTTTCGGAGCGGCCTTTTTGGGCGCCGGTTTCTTGCCGCTGATGGCGGCCTGACACAGATCATCGGACGGCGTGGCAGCGGCGGGAGCGGCCTGTTCCTCCCCGCCCTTCTTATCGCCATCGCCGAAGAGGCCCAGCGGCGCGGTGAGAATATCACCCACCACCCCGGCGGTTCCCGTCACCGCCCCGGTGACGGTGCCCGCCACGCCTTCGGTTACGCCCTTCACCACGCCCGTGACCACCCCCGCCATGTCGGGAAAGGCGGTGGGATCGGCCAGGGTGCCGCCGATCTTGATGGGTACCGCCAGACTCATGAGGCTGAGATCGCGGGTGCGCGGCGTCAGGGTGAGGTCTATTGCCTCGCTCGCCAGATTGACGCCGCCTTCGCCTGAGACAGACACATTGGAGGTGTCCACGAGAAGGGCCTGGCTGACGGCCATGCCGGCGCGGATGTGGAAGCGGCTGACGGCGCAGTTGAGCGCATTGCTGTCCTTGTCCCCGGCCCAGGGTGTGATGGATTTGAGAAGGTCGGCGGAAAGCAGGTCGAAGGTGCTATCATGGAGCACACCCTTTTCCATGATGAAGCTGGTCTTGCCCTGGAGGCCGGCCATCAGAGCCGCCACCGAATCGCCCTTGCCGCGCAGGGCGAGAGTGGCGCGGGCGCTGCCGGAAAGGGGGGCGGACCCGGCCCCAGAATCGGAAAGAGCCGACAGCAGCGCCCCCATATCCAGGTCTTTCATGGTGACATTGAGATTGAGGGAGGTCTGGGGCTGGCTCGCGTTGAGGGCGAGATCGCCGGAAAGCGCACCCTTGGCGAGCCGAACGTTAAGCGGGCGCAGGACCAGTATGCCCTTATCCAGAGCGAGTTTGAGATTGAGGTCTTCGAGAATCAGCTTATCGGCAATCATCTTCTCAGCGGCAAGGGAGAGGTCCGCGTCAATACCGCGCAAACCATCCAGCGGCAGGGGATCGGGAGAGAACAGGCGTTTCTTGTCCTCTGTTGATGGAGACGGCGCGGTGGGATCACTGAAATTCGCCAAATTGAGAAGCCGTGACTTGAGCTTGGCCGTGAGTTTGGTGCGCCCGCCCAGGGCAATGGTGAGATCGCCCGAAAGGTCGCTGTCGCCCAGCGCCAGCTCCAGCGAACGCAGGCTATAGCCGCCTTTCACGTCGGAAAAACGGCCCGAAACCCGGTACGGCCCCAGCGCCGGAAGCGACGCTCCAGTCACGGCCCCAAGCGCCGAAAGGTCGTCGCCCGATACCGTGACCTGGATATCGAGGCCACTGCCCGCTAGCGGCTTCTTGATGGTACCGTCGAGACTCAGTTCCGCTCCCCCGGCATGGGCCGTGAGCTTGACCCCATAGGGCTTGGTTCCCTTGAGCAGGGCCGAGGGCGCGCCGAGCCGAGCGGAAAAGTCGAAGGCCACGCCATCCACCTCGCCCGCGCCTTCAAGATTAAGGGGTGAGGCCGCGTCGCGGGCATTGGCGCCGAGATGTCGGAGGACGAAATGCTGTTCGGTCTCCGTGACGCCGTCGCGGAATGTGAGACGGGCGTTCTCGATGCGTGCCTCGTTCACCACCGGCAGCGATGGCATCCCTGCGGCGGGTGCGGGTGCGTCCTCGTCTGAAATATCCTCTGGCGTTTCTTTAGGCGTGGGCGCCGCTTTATCGGGGGTAAATATCCAGTTGCCGCGGCCCTGTTTATCGGTTTCGAGGAAAATCTCCGGCGCCACCAGCACCAGCCTTTTGACCGTCAGATTACCGGAAAACAGCGGCAGCAGAGCCACCTCGGCCTCGAGGCGTTGCAGGGTGACCATGTCGGGGCGGGTTCCCCAGGAGGCATTCTTGAGCGTCACATCATCCACGGTGAGCGCCGGGCTCAAGGAGAGCAGACGTAAATCCAGATCGCCGGCCAACACCAGTTCCCGTCCGGTGGCGGCGCGCGCCTGTTCCTCGATAAGGCCGCGGTACTGGCTGAAATCCTGGGATTGGAGAATGGCGTAGAGAGACACCACCAGGGCGGCCACAAGGACGACGACGATCTTGAAAAGGGTGGATACCCGCATTTACGCCTCTTCCAACAGTGACCTGGCGGCGGCGGGAACATCGTCGAAATGTTCCACCACCAGCGCCGCGCCGGAATTCAGAAGATCCCCGCTTTCGTGATAGCCCCAAGCCACCCCGATGGCGGGAACCCCGGCGGCGCGCGCCATTTCCATATCGAAGACTGTATCGCCGATCATCACCGAGTCAACGTTATCGGCCCCGGCTTCGGCAAGCGCACGCTGGAGCATGTGGGGCGCAGGCTTGCCGGGCCCCTGATCGGCGGTCTGGAGGGTGACGAAACGGCGCTCCAGGTCGTGATTTTCGAGAGTCTTCACCAGCCCGCGATGGGACTTTCCGGTGGCGATACCGAGCAGGAATCCCGCGCTCTCCAAGGTGTCCAGGGCGGCCAGTGCGCCGGGATAGAGGGGTTCCTCGAAGTCGTCGCCCTGGCGCAAATCGTGAAAGGCGGTGCGGTAGCTCTGCGCCAAGTCGCCATGGCGCGTGGTTTCCTCGCCGGGCAGGAGAATGGCGATGGCTTCGAGCAACGGCAGGCCGACGATGCGGCGCACCTGTTCGGAGGGCAGCGGCGGCAGGCCGTGGGTACGGCAGGCATTGGTCATGGCCTCGACGATGATATGGAGGCTGTCCACCAATGTGCCGTCGAGGTCGAACACGGCGAGGCGCAAGCGTTCTGTAGATTCCTTGGGGGATTCTGGGGGGGCTTCTGTGGGAGGGGGCGGCATGGCGGCAGCATAAACCAGCACCCCCACCCCTGCCAGCCCCCCCTGCCAGCCCCGCCATAAGGGGATGTCTGTTGAGCGGAAGGATGTTAGGGATAGAGATATGACCACGCCCCACACAGAAGAACCAGCCTTCGGCGAACCGCTGGCGCGCAAGACCCATCAACGGGTGGGGCTGGTTCTGGGGCTGGCGGCCTTCGTCCTGATTTCGGCTTTCCCTGCGCCCGAAGCCATGCCGGGAGAGGCCTGGAAGGTGGCCGCCGTGGCCGCGCTGATGGCCCTGTGGTGGGTGAGCGAGGCGCTGCCGGTCTCGGCTACCGCCCTGTTGCCCCTGTTGCTGTTTCCCTTGATGGGGGTGGCGGAGATCAAACAGGCGGCGGTGCATTACGCCAATCCGGTGGTGTTTCTCATCTTTGGCGGCTTCGTCATCGCCGTGGCGATGCAGAAATGGCGCCTCCACCGCCGTATCGCGCTGAAAGTCCTGAGTTTCGCCGGTACCCGCTCCGACGCGCTGATCGGGGGGTTCATGGCCGCCACCGCCGCCATCAGCATGTGGGTGAGCAATACCGCCACCACCATCATGATGCTGCCCATCGCGGTCTCGGTGATCGCCCTCATCAACAGGGACCGCGCACCAGGGGGTGAGGACGAGGCGGCCGAAGACGCCCGGTTCGCCACCGCTTTGGTGCTGGCGGTGGCCTTTGCCGCCTCCATCGGTGGCTTGGGCACCCTCATCGGCACCATTCCCAATGCGCTGTTCGCCGCCTTCATGCTGGACCATTACGGCGTGGAGATTGGATTCGCGCGCTGGATGCTGGTGGGCGTGCCGCTGGCGCTGGTGATGCTGGTGCTGGCCTGGGCCATATTGACCAAGATCGTCTTTGCCGTGGGCCACGGACGCCATGGCGACGTGGAGGCCATGATCGCCGGGGAACTGAAAGACATGGGGCCGCTGTCGCGCGGCGAGCGGTTGACGGCGTATGTCATTGCCTGTGTGGCCGGGGCATGGATAGTACGGCCCTTTCTTTCAGCGGCGCTGCCCGGCATTGAGATCAGCGATACGGTGATCGCCATTGCCGGGGCGGTGGCGCTGTTCATCATCCCCGTGGACGCCAAACGCGGCGTCTTCATCCTCGACCGCGAATGGGCGGGGCATTTGTCCTGGAGCGTGCTGATCCTGTTCGGCGGCGGGCTGAGCCTGGCCGCCGGAATCACCGAAAGCGGCCTGTCGCAGTGGATCGGCACCGGCATGGAGGGGCTGGCCGGGCTGCCTTTGGTACTGATTGTGGTCTGCCTGACGGCGCTCATCATCCTGCTCACCGAACTCACCAGCAATACCGCCACCACCATCGTCTTTTTACCGCTCACCGTGACGCTGGCGGAGATTACCGGCATCGATCCGGTGATGCTGCTGGTGCCGGTGGTCACCGCTGCGAGCTGCGCCTTCATGATCCCGGTGGCCACACCGCCCAACGCCATCGTCTTTGCCAGCGGACGGGTCACCGTGCCGCAAATGGCGCGGGCCGGACTGCTCATCAATATGGCGGCGGTGCCGGTAATCACCGCCTTCGCCATGACCGTGGCCGCCTGGGTGTTCGGTTAGGGATTCCGCAAGGCCGTTTGCGGGCCGGGAAAATTAAGTAAGGCGCCCCCAAAATTCTAAAGTAAGCTGTCCCCGAAACTCTAAAAAGGAGTGGGGTCCGCCCGAAGGAAAAGCTATGGGGAAATTATTTATACCGCTTCAAGTCCTCTTCATGCTGCTGGGGACGCTTTTCTGGACTGATGAGGCCAGCGCCATACCCCCTAGCGCAATAACCTCTGGGCAGAATTGCCTGGGCTGTCATGCCACAGCCGACAACATGCCGGGGCTTTACAAACAATATTCGAAGAGCGCGCATTATGAAAAAAATGTGACGTGCATTGATTGTCACGGCGCCCAAGCGGACGACCCCGATGCTTTCCAACACTACGAGACCTTCATCTCCGTTATCGTTTCTCCCAGGGACTGCCAGAAATGCCATGAAACGGCGGTGAAGGAATTTGAAGTCTCTCAGCACGCCAAGGCCCGCGAACTGGTGACCACCGGGGTTGGCGCTTATTTTCTGAATAACCTCGCGGGATCCCGGCATTTTGGGGATGACGCCAAATACGCCGCCGGGACAAACGGATGCCTCAGGTGCCACGGCTCGGAAATTTTAATGGATAAGAATGGTCATCCGACCAAGGAAACCTGGCCCAACTCGGGCATTGGCAGGAAAAATCCGGACGGCTCCATGGGCAATTGCGCCTCCTGCCACGAAACCCACGAGTTCTCCGCCGCCCAGGCAAGGCGTCCGGAAAGCTGCGCCATTTGCCATAACAGCGAGGGTGGAGACCCGCAAATAGAGACCTATAGCGCATCGCGGCACGGCACGACCTATGCCGCCAAGTCCGGCCAGATGAATTTCCACTCCCGCGAATGGGTGGTGGGGGAGAATTATTCCGCGGCCCCGACCTGCGCCACCTGTCACATGTCCGCCACGCGGGATATGCCCGCGACTCATGATATCGGCAAACGCATTAACTGGAGCGCGCTTCTGCAGGAGACGAACTCAATCGCCGTTCAGGAAAAGTGCGGATTGCCCGTTGGGCTGAAATATGAGCAGCCCGCTCCGGCCTCTGAACACAGGGAAAACATGGAAAAGGTATGCTCCGCCTGCCATTCCAAAATGTTTTCCGGCCACTTCTTCAAGCAATATGAAATGGAAGTCCGCCTCATAAAGGAGAAATGGCTGGAACCGGGAAAGGTGCTTTTCCAACTCGTTACAGAGGTGCTCCAAGCCGCGGAAAAAGAAAAGTACGCCTTCCTTACCCACCCCATCGATTACACCTGGTTCGGAATGTGCAACACCACCGCCAAGGCCGCCCATACCGGGGCCGCTATGATGTCGCCGGGATGGACGGAGAAAGGGAATGGGGGATTTGCCGCCGCCTGGTATTCTTCTTACATTCCGGCGCTCAAGGGAATTATTGAAAAATACGGGGATAGTTCCGACAAGGAAGTAGAAAAAAGAGTAAAGGCGCTGCGAGAGAAATTAAACGAAATCATGAATAAAAAGGCGTATTCCGGCCCATGGGACATTAAGGAAACGACGCCCGGTAAATGATGGCGTTTAAATCAAATGGAGGGGCCAAGTTAACGCAAAAAAAGAACGGCGGCGGGACGCAACGGGCTGAAATAACGGGCCACGAAACACACAAAACTCCATCCCCAAGATTCCCTTGGGAAAAAGATATGGCGGAAAAAGATACGGCCGCCAGCGCTCATTTAAAATTGACGCGTCGGAAGCCCCGCCATATCCGCCATATCCGCCATGGGCGAAAGATCACAGCCTCGGCTTCGCTGTTCAATCTCCCGGATGCAGGTGGTGAGGTTTTTCGTATTTAGTGGGGCCATTCGGCCACTGGGATTTGTCATACCATTTCTTGGGATAGCCCACTTCCTGAGCCATTTTTCCGGGCTCGTTGACATAGCCGTCACTGTATTTCGCCACCAGCCGCCACGCGAGACCCCACCATTCATCGACGACTTTGTTGGCTTGGACCCTTGAAAATTGAGTGAGGAACTCTCTCAATTTTTTGGGGCTTTCCTTGTAGAGTTTCAAAGCTTTTTCATCCGCCTGTTTGATGCTCTCAAGGGCGGCGAATTCAAGCTCATCCTGCTTTTGTTTTATGTCTTCGATGATGTAGCTGTATTTGAGGGCCGCCCAGTTGGCGACAAAGTTAAACGACCACCAGGCGCTTTTCTGGTCAAATTTATCGCTGTATCCCGTGTGGTACGGCGCAGCCACGGAATCGATGCCCACATAAAACGGGGTGATGACCGTGCTCATGGGCTCATCGGGACCAAACCAGGCAATCCCCCCTATGGGATCGGGCAGCCAATCGCGGGCCTGAAGAACAAAACTGTAGCCACTGCGATAGATTGAAAGCGGCCGTTCCCACGCGCCTTGTAACTTTGCATTGGGATCGCCGGTGTCGTTTCCGGCATCCATGGGACCGGGGTAGCGGTATGGATTGCCGAAGGGGCCGGCGGTGACGCCCTTCGTCTGGTCGAATTCGGTGCCCTGGTAGTAGTCGCGGTAGAGGTCGATCACATCCCGGACATCGAGTTTCTTATCGGGCTTTATTGAAAATGGAAATTTCTTGGTGAAGCCGTCTTCCGCCCAGGGGGACAGATTCATCGACGGGGCTATTTTCGATTGCAGTCTCCAGACTCTGCGCAGGGAGTAGTAGGGATGGCTGTACTCGCCCTCACTGACGGTTCTCAGCCAATCCAGCTTGCCTTCTTTTGGATTCCACCATCCATGTTTCCGCGCCACCTCATGAAGGTTTTTCGAGTACATAATATCCGGATCATCGGGATCGATTTCCCTGATTCTGAACTCATTGGCGGCGACAAAAATCTCTCCATCGGGGACTTTTTTCGCAACCCAGAGACCGCCCGTTCCCTCCGGGCTTGGAGCCATCTCAAGCACCCAGCCCTCGTTTTTGTCGGCGACGGGCAGGGTTTCTCCCGTACCGTAATAGCCATATGTGTCGATGAGCTCGCCGATAAGCTTTATGGCTTCCCTGGCGGTCTTCGTTCTTTCAAGCGCCACCCGTGAGAGTTCGGCGCTGTAAAATATGAGTTTTCCGGGTTTTGGCTCCGCCGTAATTTTTGCGCCGTTTGTCGCCTCTCCGAACATCAATTGATGCTCGTTCATAATTCCATAGCTGCCGTCAAAATAGGCGTAGGTATGCGCGACCTGGGGGATATACCCCAGAGGCGTGCTTTGAGGATGATCCTTGTCCTCGTAAACGGGGCCTCTATGCGTGCCCACATAACGCCGAAGTACGCTGGAATTAAATTCCGGGCGATTTCCCAGAGCCGAAGCATCGTAGTAAACGGGGCGCAGTGAACCCGGCGCATGGTCGGCCGCCGGCACATAGACAAAGCGGTTGTCGAACATCTCACTGTCGTCCGAGTGGGCGACAAAAACCGAGCCATCCCTGGAGGCCCCTTTTGTAATAATCATCGTCGTGCAGGCAAGGGCCGCGGAGACCCCGAACAGACAAGCGATTATTAAAACATTGAGTATGCCTAAGGCTTTTATTGCGTTCTTCATGACCCCCCCCCCGAAGATGATGCTGATTTTTAAGTTTATTTTCCCTGTCCCTTCATGATGCCGTAGGCCTGACCCATAAGAAGGTGCTTATAGGTCGTCACTTTACGCCCATGGTCGGCATCAGATTTCGGGACTATTTGATGTTCCGTCGGCGCGGTGATTTCAAACCCGGCCTTTTCCTGGAAAAGGATAATGAAATCAGACCCTCCGAACAGGAAATTACCGATCATGTCGCCTTTTTTGAGGGTATTTCCCACTTTGACGTTATCCTCGAAGTTAACGGATGAAACCTGAGCCATTCCCATGGGAATAAGCGCGACCAGCCCATATTTCCCCGTGTCCACGATTACATAGCCGCGAGTCTGAGAAAACTGCCAGCCGGTTGAATCGATGGGAAGGTATCTCGCCTGTTCCGGACTCCACGCCACCTCCAAGGCAAAATTTTGCACGATCCTTTTCGTTTCCTTAATCGTTCCGCCAACGGCGAAATGATAGCGGTGATAGTCGTTCACATTCAGGAACGTGTGGGTGAGCACGCCATTGGCGAAGGCCTCTTTGTAAGGACTGTCCCCGCTCAGCAAATCCCTGATGTTGTAATAAGTCGCCAGTTTGACTTTCAGTCCGCTGTCTACCCGGATATTTGAGTTTCCATCAATGGCCCACACCCCTTGCGGGACGGAATCGGCCGGTGACGCGACCACTGCCGGGTTATCCGGTGAAGCGATTGGCCGTACATCAGGTGATTTCAAGTGTTTGGAGAAAAACTGGTTGAATGTTTTCCAGTTAGACGAGGGTTCGTACCAGCCTTTCTGTAAACCGAAGCGGGGGTTGTTGTAAAACTCCTGATAAGTTTTTTCATTCCAAGACTCTTCGGTATCAAGGAACGCCCCCCAAGCCTTGGCAAAATCATGCAACCAGGAGGAAAAAGGGCCGTAGTACTGAATTACATTTTTAAACAGTCCCTTGCCTTTTAATTCGGGCAGCGGCTGGTCAACCAGAAAATAGAAGTAACAGATGCTTTGCAGTATCTGGTCGCGTATGAGGTTGGCCGGGTTTTTAAGCACGCCCCGTGGGATGAGTTCCGATGCCTCGTCTATGTAGTCATAATAATCCGACAGGCTCTGAGCGGGATTCGTTTTAGGGTCGGGATTGAGTTTTTTCGCTTCGGCGATGGAGGCTTCAAGCATCGACTTGAGCGCGGGATCATTCCCGAGCAGGGTGATGAGGCTTTGTGTGACCGGTTTGTGAGGAGGCTGTGCGAGCGCCGCGTTCGCGCAAAAGATCATCGCGAGCAAAATGGCGATGAAATGAAATTTCAGTTTCGAAATTGTTGCTTGCATGGCCCTGCCTCCCTGTTTGGGGAACAGCATACATGAGGACGCGACAAAAAACTTTTAATTACCGGGGGGCGCGAAGGGGCCGACTTTGGATAAGCAGTGATTATGGGAGGTTAAAGAGCCAAGAGGGCTTACATCCGCGCTCGGTTAGCCCTCCACCCCTGCGAAGGGGTCGCCGTCATCATTGGGGTTCAAACCGAAGAGGCGCCAGCTCTGTAACATGTGATCGGGCAAGGGCGCGGTCACCGAGAGCGTGCCACCGCCGGGATGGGGTAGAGTCAAAGAGCGCGCATGAAGATGGAGGCTCTTGGAAATTTCCTCACCCTCGAGGAAGGCGTCCTGGCCGCCGTATTTGCCGTCGCCCTGGATAGGCATTCCCAACTCGGCGCAGTGCACCCGCAGTTGATGGGTGCGCCCGGTGAGTGGCATCAGCGCCAGCCAGGCCGCGCTTTGGCCGGCGTTTTCCACGGTGGCGTAAAGGGTGGTGGCACGCTTACCCGACTCGGGATCGGCCTTCATCACCTCGCCGCCGCTGCGCGGGCGTTTCGACAGCGCCAGATCGATACGCCCCTTGAGCGGACGAGGCACCCCCACCACCAGCGCCCAGTAAATCTTGCGCGCGGCGTGACCGCGAAAGGCGGCGGCCAGTTTCGCCGTGGCCGAGGCGCTGCGTCCCAGCAGCAAGACCCCGGAGGTGTCCTTGTCGAGGCGGTGTACCAGACGCGGGCGCTCCTTGGCGTCGAATGTGAGCGCGTCGAGCATGCCGTCGAGATGGCGCGTCACCTTGCTGCCACCCTGGACCGCGAGGCCGGGCGGCTTGTTGATCACCAGAACGTGGCGGTCGCGATGCAGCACGAGGGCCTGTAGCGCCTTGGCGTCGGCTTTGTCCACCGGTGCGGGGGGCGGTTTGCGGCGCATGGTGTCGGCATCAAGCGGCGGCACCCGTACATTTTGGCCCGGAGACAGGCGATGCCCGGCCTTGACCCGGGCGCCGTCCACACGCACCTGTCCGGTGCGCAGCAGTTTTTCCAGACGTCCGTGAGTAAGACCGGGGAAATGGCGGCGGAACCAGCGGTCGAGGCGTAGTCCGTCCTCGTCGTCGGCGACGGTGAGAGTTTGTACACCTGTGCTGGCGGCGCTCACAACAGCGCGCGCAGGGCGATCATGCCCGCCACCAGGGCGCTCACGCCCAGCACTACCGAACCCAGCGCGTAGCCCGCCGCGGTAATGACCTGGCCCCGTTCATAGAGCGCCACGAAATCCAGCGACAGGGTAGAAAAGGTGGTGAATCCGCCGAGGATACCCACCACCAGGAAGGCGCGCAGTTCCTGGCCCACATCCCAGGCCAGGGCCGAGCCCTCGATCAAGACGCCCAAGAGGAAGGAACCGGCCACATTGACCATGAGTGTGCCGTAGGGAAAGCCCAGCCCCAGCCAGTGGGCGGCGCGAATCATCACAAGGTAGCGGGCGACGGCGCCGAAGGCCCCGCCGACGGCGATGGCGAAGATCATGTTCATGAGGTTTCTTGCTCTTTATGTGTCCTGGGGCTCCGCCTCATGGTTTCGCCTTCTCGCGCAGGCTGTTCCAGTATTCGAGACGTTTACGCAGATCCCGTTCAAACCCGCGGTCCCGGGGATGGTAGAATTCCTGACGCGCCATATCGTCGGGGAAATAGTCCTGACCCGAGAAGCCCTCCGGCGTGTCGTGGTCATAGGCATAGTCCTTGCCATAATCGAGGTCTTTCATCAACTTCGTTGGCGCGTTGAGGATATGCTTGGGCGGCATCAGCGATCCGGTCTCGCGCGCCACTCCCATGGCCGCCTTGAAGCCCTTATAGGCGGCGTTGGATTTGGGCGCGGTGCCGAGATAAATGACGCATTGGGCAAGGGCCAGCTCGCCCTCGGGCGAGCCCAGACGGTCGTAGGAATCCCAAGCCGCCAGCGCCAGCGTCAGGGCCTGGGGATCGGCCAGACCGATGTCCTCGGAAGCAAACCGCACCAGCCGCCGGGCGATATAGTGGGGATCCTCGCCGCCGGCCAGCATGCGCGCCAGCCAATAGAGCGCGGCATCGGCATCGGAGCCACGCAAAGATTTATGCAGCGCCGAGATCAGGTTGAAATGACCTTCCTGGGACTTATCGTAGAGAGGGGCCCGCTGCTGGACCGTCGCCGCCAGCGCCGCCGTATCGAGGTTTTTCTGTTTGCCCTTGGGGCCGGGCGGCAGGGCGAAGACTTCCTCCGCCAGATTGAGAATATAACGTCCGTCGCCATCGGCCATGGCGCGTAGCGCGGCGCGGGCATCGGCGTCCAGCGGCAGGGGGCGGCCTTCGAGTTTTTCCGCCCGCTCCAGAAGAAGTTCCAGCGCGGCGTCGTCGAGACGGTTGAGGACAAGAACCTGACAGCGCGAGAGCAGGGCCGCGTTCAGTTCGAAGGAGGGGTTTTCCGTGGTCGCCCCCACCAGAATCACGGTGCCGTTTTCCACATAGGGCAGGAAGCCGTCCTGTTGGGCACGGTTGAAACGGTGCACCTCGTCAATGAAGAGTAAAGTGCCCTGCCCCACGTCACGGCGCTTGGCGGCGGCGTCGAAGACCTTGCGCAGATCGGCGACACCCGAAAATACCGCCGACATAGGTTCGAAATGGAGATCGCTGACCTCGGCCAGGAGCCGCGCGATGGTGGTTTTGCCCGAACCCGGCGGTCCCCACAGAATGACCGACGCCATGCGCGCGGAAGCGGCCATGCGTCCGAGTGGTCCGTCAGTATCCAGCAGGTGGTCCTGGCCCACCACCTGGTCCAGGCTTTCCGGCCGCAGACGATCGGCCAGCGGGCGCGGCGCCTGGGACTCGAAAAGAGTGTTCACTGTCTGAATTCCTGGGTCAGAACCTTGCCCTCGCGCTGGACGGATATTTTCCAATAGCTGGTGGGCGCATTGAGGAGTTCACGCAGATGGGCCACCGATTCCACCTTGACGTCGGTGACGCGCAGGATGATATCGCCGGGCTGGGAATTGAAGCGGTGGGCAGGGCTTCCCCGTTGCAGGCTGAGGACGAACACGCCTTCGGCCAGTTCATCAAGGCCGAGCTCGGTGTTGAAGGCCGGGGACAGGTTCCCCACCTCGGCGCCGTTTAAGGGGTGGGCGCCGGCAAGGGTGGTGACATTGCGCGGCGGTTCCTCGGGCGGGGCTTCGAGAGGTAACGTCAGCTCCAGGGTCTTGCCCCTGCGAATGATCCCGAAAACGGCGCTACCCTCCACCGACAGGGTAGCCAGACGGAAACGCAGGGAGTCCAGATTATCCACATCCTTGCCGTCGAGGCTGATGATCACGTCGCTGACGAGAATTCCCGCCCGCTGCGCCGGGCTGTTCTCGCGCACGGCATTGACGAGAACCCCTGTGGGACGGGAAAGGCCGAGGGATGTTGCGATATCGGAGGTTACCTCCTGGCCCGCCGCGCCGAGCCAGGGGCGCACGATAGGCCCGCCGCTTTTAGCGCCGCGGATTACCGCTTTGACCATGTTGACGGGAATGGCGAAGCCGATGCCGTGGGAGCCGCCGCTCTTGGAAAAAATGGCGGTATTGATGCCCACCAGGCGGCCCTTCATATCCACCAGCGCGCCGCCCGAATTGCCGGGATTGATGGCGGCGTCGGTCTGGATGAAGAACTGGTAGTCGCTGATGCCGCCGGTGGTGCGGGCCAGGGCCGAGACGATGCCGCTGGTAACGGTCTGGCCGACGCCGAAGGGGTTGCCGATGGCGAGAACCAGGTCGCCCACTTCGAGCTCGTCGGAATCGCCCAGAGGCAGGGAAGCGAAGGCCTGGTCCCCGTCGTCTATACGCAGAACGGCGAGATCGGTGCGGGTGTCGCGGCTGATGACCTCGGCCCTGAATTCCCGGTTATCGGCCAGCACCACCTTGATCTGGTCGCTGTCCTTGATGATGTGGTGGCTGGTGACCACAAGCCCATCGCCCGACACCACCACGCCCGAGCCCAGGGAATTCTGGATGCGCTCGCGCCGGGGGCCGGGAAAGGGGAAGTCCTTGCCGAAGAAACGGCGGAAGAAAGGATCGCTGAACAGCGGCGAGAGCTGCTGTTGCGCCACCACCTTGCTGGTATAGATGTTGACCACGGCGGGCGTGGCTGCCTTGACCAGGGGGGCAAAGGAGAGGCGTATCTGTTCGCCGCTGTGGGGAACAACCCGGGAGGGGATTTCTGATTTAGGGGCGTCGGGATCATCCCAGCCGACGGCAAGCGCGGCGGGGATGGTCGTGGCGGCGGGAAGCACCAGGGCCGCGAACAGCGCCCACAGGAACAGTGGCAGGAAGGCGGCCTGTGGCCGCGTCCTAGCTCTCTTCGGCGGGCGCTGCGAGTTCGCCATCGAGGGCTGCCTGTTCGGCGGCGCGCGCCTTGTCTTCGGCGCCCTTGACCTCGGGATCGCGGTCAACCAGTTCGATATAGGCCATGGGCGCGGAATCGCCATAACGGAACCCGGCCCGCAGCACGCGGGTATAGCCGCCGGAACGTTCGGCATAGCGTTCGGCGATTGCGCTGAAGAGCTTGTCCACCACTTTGGTGTCACGCAGAGTGGAGAGAGCCTGGCGCCGGGCATGAAGGTTGCCGCGCTTGCCCAGGGTGATGAGCTTTTCGACGATGGGCCGCAGTTCCTTGGCCTTGGGCAAGGTGGTGTGGATCTGTTCGTGGGTAATCAGTGCGACTGCCATGTTGGCGAACATGGCCTTGCGATGGCTGCTGGTGCGGTTAAGTTTCCGTCCGCTGAGACCGTGACGCATGGCGTTGCTCCTCTCTGCTGTTGTGACCTCGCGCACGAAGCCGGGGGTGCGTTTGCCCACCGCCGCGGCCATGAAGGGGCCGGGTACGGCTGGGTGGGGGCCCTCGCGGCCCCTAAACCTCAGAGCCTAGTAGGGATCTTTCAGTTTTTTGGCCAGTTCCTCGATATTTTCCGGCGGCCAGTCCTCGATTTCCATGCCCAGATGAAGGTCCATGGTGGTCAGGACTTCCTTGATCTCGTTTAAGGATTTGCGCCCGAAATTAGGAGTGCGGAGCATTTCCGATTCGCTCTTCTGGACCAGATCGCCAATGTAAACGATGTTGTCGTTCTTCAAACAGTTGGCCGAACGCACGGAAAGTTCCAACTCGTCCACCTTGCGCAGAAGGTTCTTGTTGAACGCAGGCTCGGTGGCGGCCTCTTCCACGGCGACCAATTGCGGCTCTTCGAAGTTGATAAAGAGCTGGAGCTGGTCCTGGAGGATGCGCGCGGCCAGAGCCACGGCATCGTCGGGCGTGATGGCGCCGTTGGTTTCCACACTGATGGAGAGCTTGTCATAATCGGTGACCTGGCCGACACGGGCGTTTTCCACCTTGTAGGAGACCTTGCGCACGGGGCTGAACAGGGAATCCACCGGGATCAGCCCAATGGGGGCGTCCTCGGGACGGTTTTGCACCGCCGGCACATAGCCCTTGCCGTGGGAAACCGTCAGTTCCATGTCGATCTCGGCCTTCTTGTCGAGGGTGCAGATAACAAGGTCGGGGTTGAGGATTTCCACGTCGGGACCGGTTTCGATCATGGCCGCCGTGACCTCGCAGGCGCCCTTGGCCTTGAGAGCCAGACGCTGGGGGCCTTCGCCATGCATCCGCATGGCAAGGGATTTGATATTGAGGACGATATCGGTGACATCCTCGATCACACCCGGAATCGTTGAAAACTCATGGAGAACGCTGTTGATATGGACCGAGGTCACCGCCGCGCCCTGAAGCGACGACAGCAGAACACGCCGCAGCGCATTACCCAGGGTTAATCCAAATCCACGTTCCAGGGGCTGGGCGACGATGGTCGCTTCGCGCGAGGAATCCACACCGGACTCCACGTCCAGCTTGTTCGGCTTAATAAGTTCCTGCCAGTTTTTCTTCATCACGGTGGCGGCCTCTCTCGTCTGAAAGATTGAGCTTCTATTTCATAGCCGGCGGATAAGGCCGGCAAATTCGTCCGGGGCGCATGGAAAACGCGCCAGGGATTACATTTTCGCGGTTACACCCTGCGGCGTTTGGGCGGACGGCACCCGTTATGAGGGACAGGCGTCACATCCTTGATGGAGGTAATGGAGAATCCCACTGCGCTCAACGCGCGAAGCGCCGATTCGCGGCCCGATCCCGGTCCCCTCACCATGACCTCAAGGGTCTGCATGCCGTGTTCCTGGGCCTTTTTTCCGGCGCTTTCGGCTGCCAGCTGGGCGGCGTAGGGCGTGGATTTACGCGAGCCCTTGAATCCCTGGGAACCCGCCGACGACCAGGCAACCGTATTCCCCTGGGCATCGGTGATGGTGATGATGGTGTTGTTGAAGGTGGCGTTCACATGGGCGACGCCGGAAATAATATTCTTGCGCTCGCGCTTGCGTACACGGGAGGGAGGTGTAGCCATTATCTTTCCTTAAATTGCTTTTTTCTTGCCGGCGATGGGACGCGCCTTACCCTTGCGGGTGCGGGCGTTGGTATGAGTCCTCTGGCCGTGTACGGGAAGGCTCTTGCGGTGGCGCAGACCCTTGTAACAGCCCAGATCCATCAATCTTTTGATGTTCATGGCCACTTCGCGCCGCAGATCGCCCTCGACGGTGTAATCCTTGTCGATGGTCTCGCGGATATGAATGACCTCGTCATCGGTCAGTTCACTAACCCGCCGATCATGGGGAATTCCGGCCTTTTTAGTGATTTCGACGGCCTTGGTGCGGCCGATTCCATGAATATAGGTCAATGCAATTTCCACGCGTTTAGCGGTGGGAATATTGACGCCAGCAATACGGGCCACGTCTCAGCTCCTTAAGTAAGTCTTGATATGTTCGGAACACGCCGCAAAACCGCCCCAGAGAGGCGGAAGGCGGCGATTATAGGGCAGTTGCCCGGCAAGTCAATGCACCTGATCATGGTCTGGCGCCGCCATCGAGAACAGCCGCAATCTGCTGTTCCACTTCGTCAATGGAGGCCATGCCGTCAACCTGTCTCAGGCGGCTTTTTTCCTGGTAATAGGGCAGTATGGGCGCGGTTTGGGCGTGATAGGCTTGGAGCCGGGTGCGGATGACTTTTTCGGTGTCATCGGCGCGGCGTGAAAATTCAGTGCCGCCGCAGTTATCACATACGCCGTCAACGGCGGTTTTTTGAAATTTATCGTGATATCCCGCCCCGCATTTGGCGCAGGTGAAACGTCCGGTGATGCGTTCCACAAGAAGTTCATCGTTAACGCTGATTTCGATCACATGGTTCAATTCCATGCCTTTTTTCTCGAGCATCACGTCCAGAGCCTCGGCCTGGGGGGTGGTGCGGGGGAATCCATCGAGGATGAAGCCCTGGGCACAGTCGGCATGGTCGATACGTTCCGAAATCATCTCGATAATGGTGGTGTCGGGAACCAGCTCTCCGGCATCCATAATCCGCTTAACCTGGCGGCCAATTTCGGTCTGCGCGGCCACCGCGCCACGCAGCATGTCGCCGGTGGAGAGCTGTACCAAGCCGTAGGATTTTTCTATACGCTGCGCCTGTGTACCCTTTCCGGCGCCTGGGGGACCGAGAAGAATCAGGTTCATCGCCGGCGCTGCCGCAGTTTTGCATTCTTGATCAGGCCCTCGTACTGATGGGCCAGAAGGTGGGATTGTATCTGTGTCACCGTGTCCATGGTGACGGTGACGACAATGAGAAGGCTGGTGCCGCCGAAATAGAACGGCACGGAATATTGCGAAATCAGGAGCTCGGGCAGAATACACACGGCGGCCAGATACGCAGCACCCACAACGGTCAGTCTGGTCAGCACGTAATCGAGATATTCCGACGTGTTCTTGCCGGGGCGGATACCGGGGATAAAGCCGCCGTTGCGCTTCAGATTATCGGCGGTGTCATCGGGGTTGAAGACGATGGCCGTATAGAAGAAGGCGAAGAACACGATGAGAGAGATATAGATGAACAGATAGAGCGGCTGGCCGCGGCCGAGAAAGGAGGTGAAGGTGATCAGCCAGTCCGGCCCCGACCCGGCGCTGAATCCCGCCACCGTCATGGGAAGAAGAAGCAGGGAGCTGGCGAAAATGGGGGGAATTACGCCCGAAACATTGAGTTTCAGGGGAAGATGGGTGCTCTCGCCGCCGAGCATCTTGTTGCCCACCTGGCGCTTGGGATACTGGACCACGATGCGCCGCTGGGAACGTTCGATGAAGACGATAAAGGCGATGACGCCCACGATGAGAACCATCAGCACCAGGATGAGCAGCGTTGAGATGGCCCCGGTACGGCCCAGTTCCAGCGTGCTTGCCAGCGCCGTGGGCAGGTTGGCGACGATCCCCGCGAAAATGATGAGCGAAATACCGTTACCGATGCCGCGCTGGGTGATCTGTTCGCCCAGCCACATGAGGAAGATGGTGCCGCCCACCAGGGTGATGACCGTGGTGAGACGGAAGAAGTAGCCGGGATCGGGAACCGCCGCGCCGGAGCCTCCGCTCATCCCTTCGAGCCCCACGGCAATACCGTAGGCCTGGATCGCGGCAAGGAAAACCGTGCCATAGCGGGTGTATTGATTGATTTTCTTGCGCCCGCTCTCGCCTTCTTTTTTCAGGGCGGCGAGATTCGGCGATACGGCGCTCATCAGCTGCATGATGATGGAAGCCGAAATATAGGGCATGATATTGAGGGCGAAGATGGTCATCCGCGAGAGCGCGCCGCCGGCGAACATATCGAACATGCCGAGGATGCCCCCGGCCTGTTGAGAAAAGACTTCTTTCAGGGCCGCCGGATCAATGCCGGGCGTGGGGATATAGGTGCCGAGACGGTAGACAATCAACGCACCCAGGGTAAACCAGATACGGTTCTTTAGTTCCGTCGCCTTGGCGAAGGCTCCGAAATTTATGTTGGATGCCAGTTGTTCGGCAACCGAGGCCATTAGCCCTCACCGCCCTCGTCGTCGGACGCCTCGGGAGCCGCTTCAGGAGCGGGCTTGGCCTTCTTTTCTTTCGGGACTTCTGATTCCGAAGCCTTCGATTCGGGAGCAGAGTCGGCTTTGGCCTCCGATTTGGCCTTTTTCTTGCCCGCCTTGTCTTTCTCTCCGGCTTGGCTGTCCTTGGCTGCCTTCGCCTTGCCCGCGGCCTTGGCGGCCTTGGCGGCTTTCTTCTCCGCCGTCTTGGCGGCCTTGGCTTCCGCATCCTCGTTGCGGGCCACCACGGCGACCACAACCTTACCGCCGGCCTTTTCTACCGCCGCCACGGCGCCCTTGGTGGCGCCCGCCACATGAACCGTAACCTTGGCCTTCAACTCACCGTTGCCGATAAGGCGCACGCCGTCACGCAGCCGCCGCACCACACCGGACTCCTTGAAGATTTCCGCCGTGATTTCCTTTTTGGGGTCGATCTTTTTGGCGTCAATGGCCCGTTGCAGGCGGTCGATGGTCACTTCCTGATATTTCTTGGCGAAAATATTGGTGAAACCATGCTTGGGAAGGCGGCGGTGCAGAGGCATCTGGCCACCCTCGAAACCCTTAAGGGCAACGCCGGTACGGGATTTCTGGCCCTTCATGCCGCTGCCACAGGTCTTTCCCTTACCCGAGCCCGGACCGCGCCCGACCCGCATGGCGGAGCGGCGTGAACCCGCATTGTCTTTTATCTTATTAAGTTTCATAGCCAGTAAATTCCGTAAAAAAATCGTTCTGTTACAGCCGTTCCGCAGGGAAGGGCTTACGGCGTTTCCACACGCACCAGATGGTGCACCTTCTCGATCATGCCGCGCACCGCGGGAGTGTCTTCCAACTCGCTGGTACGGTTCATCTTGTTGAGGCCCAAGCCGATCAAGGTCGCCCGCTGGTCCTTGGGGCGCCCGATGGGGCTGCCGGTCTGGGTCACCTTGATGGTACCTGATTTTTTTTCAGCCATGGCCCCTACTTCCCGGTCTCGTTGACGGCACCATTGGCGGCTTCGACGGCGGCTTCGGCGGCGCCGTTGGAGGCTCCATTGGATGTCTCGGTGGTTTCACGTTGACCGACGATATCACTCACCTTTTTACCGCGCTTGGAGGCCACGGAACGGGGCGAGAGAATTCGGGTCAGACCCTCGAAGGTGGCCCGGATCATGTTATGGGGATTGGAAGAACCGATGGACTTGGCCACCACGTCGCGCAGGCCAAGCGCCTCGAACACGGCGCGCATGGGGCCACCGGCAATGATACCGGTGCCCGGCGGCGCGGTGCGCATGTGAACCCGGCCGGCGTCGTAGCGGCCGCTGATGTCGTGATGCAGGGTGCGGCCCTCGCGCAGGGGGATGCGGACCATGGAGCCCTTGGCTTCCTCGGTGGCCTTGCGGATGGCTTCGGGCACCTCACGCGCCTTGCCCGAGCCAAAGCCGACGCGGCCATTACCGTCGCCCACCACAACCAGCGCGCCGAACGCAAAGCGGCGGCCACCCTTGACCACCTTGGCGACGCGGTTGATGCTCACCAGCTTCTCGATAAACTCGCTTTCCTCGCGCTCGCCCTGGGAGGGATTCCTCCGCCGCGGGCGCTGGCCGCCAGTTTGTTTCTTGTCGTCTTTTTTCAAATCCGCCATTTTTGTTCCACTTAAAAGGAAAGGCCGCCTTCGCGGGCGGAGTCCGCAAGGGCCTTGACCCTTCCGTGATAACGATAACCGCCGCGGTCAAAAACCACCTCGGAAATACCCGCGGCAAGCGCGCGTTCCGCCACCAATGTGCCCACGGCCTTGGCGGCATCGGTGTCAGCGCCCTTTTTCAGCTTCCCGCGCAGACCCTTGTCCGTGGAGGAAGCCGCGGCCAGGGTCACACCCTTGCCGTCGTCGATGACCTGGGCGTAGATATGCTTGCCCGAGCGAAAAACGGAGAGACGCGGACGCCCACCGGACGATTTAGCGAGATTGGTCCGGGAGCGTTTTTTCCGGCGCTTAAAAAGTTCATTCGAATTCAGCATAGCGTTACCTATTTCTTCTTGCCTTCTTTACGCAGGATATATTCATCCACGTATTTGATGCCCTTACCCTTGTAGGGTTCCGGCTTGCGGAAGGACCGGATGTTCGCCGCCACCTGTCCCACCTGTTGCTTGTCGGCCCCCGACACCGTGAGTTCCGTTGGTTTGGCGCATTTGATGGTGATGCCCTCGGGGATCGGAAAATCAATATTGTGGCTGTAGCCGAGCTGGAGGACGAGAGACTTGCCCTGCACCGCGGCGCGGTAGCCCACGCCGTTGATCTCGAGGTCCACCGAAAAGCCCTCGGCCACGCCATTGACCAGATTTGAAATCTGGCTTCGGATCGTACCCCACATGGCAAGTGCCTGTTTTGACTCGCTTTTCGGCGTTACCGTGATGAGACCGTCTTTCATGGCCACGTCCACGTCTTCGGTAAAGCCGTAAGAAAGCTCGCCGAGCTTACCCTTGGCCGTGACCGCGCCATCGGCGATGGTCACGTTCACCCCCTCGGGCACAGATACCGGATTCATTCCCACTCGTGACATGGCCCTTCTCCTAAAATACCCGGCACAGGATTTCGCCGCCTACATTGGCCTGGCGCGCCTGTGCGTCTGACATCACGCCACGGGGCGTGGAGAGAATGGCGATCCCCAGCCCGCCGTAATAGCGGGGCAGGTCCTTGATCTTGGAATAGACCCGGCGTCCGGGCCGCGAGACCCTGGAGATTTCGTGAATCACGGGCTTGCCTTCGTGGTATTTGAGCTCGATCTGGAAGCTTTCCATCTCGGACTCGTCACCCTTTTTGGTTTCATAGCCACGGATATAGCCTTCGCTCTTGAGTACATCGAGAACGCTGCCGCGCAGCCTCGACACCGGGCTTAACACCGATGACTTGTTTGCCTGCTGGCCGTTTCTGATGCGTGTCAATAAATCCGCTACCGGATCCGACATTGTCATGCCGTTCTCTCCCTTACCAACTCGACTTAACCATGCCCGGAATCTGGCCTCTGGAGGCCAGCTCGCGCAGGGAAATGCGTGAAAGCTTGAACTTGCGATAGACGCTGCGGGAACGCCCCGTCAGCGCACAACGGTTACGCTGGCGCACCGGCGCCGAGGCGCGGGGTATCTCCGCCAGCTTGAGCCGGGCATTGAAGCGGTCCTCCGGGGTCAGGGACTGGTCCCTGGCCATTTCCTTCAGACGCGCGCGCCGGGCAGCGAATTTCTTCGCCAGACGTTCACGCTTTTTGTTTCTTTCGATGGCGCTGCATTTCGCCATATGTCTACTCCTCGTCCGTTGATTGAAACGGCATATTGAAGCCCTTCAACAGAGCCCTGGCTTCTTTATCGGTCTTGGCGGTGGTCACCATCACCACGTCGAGACCCCTGACTTTGTCCACCTTGTCGTAATCGATTTCCGGAAACACGATTTGTTCCTTCAGACCCAGCGCGTAATTGCCGCGCCCGTCGAAGCTTTTGTCGGAAACCCCCCGGAAATCCCGTACTCGTGGCAGGGCAATGGTGACAAGGCGATCAAGAAATTCATACATGCGGTCACGGCGCAATGTCACCTTGCAGCCGATGTCCACGCCTTCGCGCAGCTTGAAGTTGGCCACCGACCGCTTGGCCTTGGTGACGATGGGCTTCTGTCCGGCGATCCGGGTCATGTCGGCGACGGCGGATTCGATCTTTTTGGAATCGTCGGAGGCCTCGCCCACGCCCATATTGATCACGATCTTTTCGAGGCGCGGCACTTCCATGGCGTTCTTATAGGCGAACTCGGTCATCAGTTCGGCCTTCAGCACGTTCTCGTAATGGTCCTGTAGACGGGTCATTTCACGCTTATCCATCGATAATCTCACCTGAGGCCTTGGCAAAGCGTACCCGTGAGCCATCCTTGATAGTCTTGATGCCGATGCGGCTCGGCTTTCCGGTCTTGGGGTCGGCCACGGCCACGTTGGAAACGTGAATCGGGCCTTCCTTGTCGATGATGCCGGCGGTTTCAGCCATCGAGGCGCGGGTATGGCGCTTGACCATATTCACGCCCTGGACGATGAGGCGTTTCTCGGCAGGGATGACGCGCAGCACGCTGCCCTTCTTGCCCTTGTCGCGACCGGCAATGACCACAACCTCGTCACCCTTTTTGATTTTCATTTTTCCTGCCCTGGACATCACAGCACCTCCGGCGCGAGAGAAATGATCTTCATGAAGCGCTTGGCGCGCAGCTCACGGGTCACGGGGCCGAAAATACGCGTACCCACGGGTTCCCCCTGGGGATTGATCAGCACCACCGCGTTGCGGTCGAAACGGATCGCCGAACCATCGGGACGCTGGACGTCCTTGGCGGTGCGCACGATCACGGCGCGGTGAATCTCGCCCTTTTTGACGCGGCCGCGCGGAATCGCCTCTTTCACCGTCACCACGATGACATCACCCACCGACGCCGTCCTGCGCTTGGACCCGCCCAGCACCTTGATGCACTGTACTTTGCGGGCGCCGGAATTGTCGGCGACTTCCAGATTTGTCTGCATCTGGATCATGGTCTATCCCTTCGCCCCCGTAGCTTCGGCCACCTCGCCCAGAACCTCCCAGCATTTGCGCTTGGAGATGGGGCGGCATTCCCGGATACGCACCTTGTCGCCGGTCTTGCAGGCGTTGGCTTCGTCATGGGCCGCATATTTCTTCGATTTGGTGATATATTTCTTATAGAGGGGGTGCATGAAGCGGCGCTCCACGCGCACCACAACGGTCTTGTCGCCGCCGTCGCTAACCACGGTTCCCTGCAGGACACGCTTTGACATTATGTCTTCTCCTGTGTGGCTGCGAGCTGCATTTCACCCAGCACCGTCTTGATCCGTGCGATATCGCGCCGCACCACGCGAACCCGCGACGTGTTCTCAAGTTGGCCGCTGGCCCCCTGGAAGCGCAGGTTGAATGATTCCTTCTTTAGCTCCACAAGCTTGGTTCCAAGCTCGTCGGCGGTCATGGCGCGGAAATCGGCAACCAACATGATCTAGCCCTCCTCGCCCAAGCGGGTAACAAACCGGGTGGCGATGGGCAGCTTGGCTGCCGCCAATGCAAAGGCTTCTTCGGCAAGATCGCGCGACACGCCGTCCACTTCGAACAGGATACGTCCCGGCGCCACGCGGCAGGCCCAGTATTCGGGCGTGCCCTTGCCCTTGCCCTGGCGCACCTCGGCCGGTTTCGTGGAGACCGGAAGGTCCGGGAAAATACGAATCCAGACCCGGCCGGTACGTTTCATGTGGCGGGTCATGGCGCGGCGCGCGGCCTCGATCTGGCGCGCGGTAATACGCTCAGGCGCCATCGCTTTCAGCCCGTATTTACCGAAATTGAGCTGGGTGCCACCCTTGGCGTTGCCATGGATGCGTCCCTTATGGGCCTTGCGGAATTTTGTTCGTTTCGGACTTAACATCTTTTTTTCCTAGCGGCCGAGCTGAGTTTCAGCGGCGCGCTTGTCCTGAGCCATGGGGTCGTGTTCGAGAATTTCACCCTTGAACACCCAGACCTTGATGCCGCAGGTGCCATAGGTGGTGAACGCAGTCGCGGTGCCGTAATCGATATCCGCGCGCAGAGTGTGTAACGGCACCCGGCCCTCGCGGTACCATTCCATGCGGGCGATTTCAGCGCCGCCGAGACGGCCGCCCACATTGATTCGGATGCCTTCCGCGCCCAGACGCATGGCCGATTGCACGGCGCGCTTCATGGCCCGGCGAAAAGCGATGCGCCGTACCAGCTGTTGAGCAATATTGTCGGCGATCAGCTTGGCGTCGATTTCCGGCTTGCGAATCTCGATGATGTTGAGGTGAACCTCGTCGCCAACCATCTTGCCGATATCCTGGCGCAGCTTTTCGATGTCGGCGCCTTTTTTGCCGATCACCACGCCGGGACGGGCGGTGTGGATGCTGATGCGGGGGCGCTTGGCGGGGCGTTCAATGACGATGCGCGAGACGCCGGCCTGGGCCAGACGTTTTTCCAGATACTCGCGCAGCTTCAGATCCTCCTGCAGGAGATCGCCGTACTGATCCCCGGCGTACCAGCGGGAATCCCAGGTTCGGTTGATCCCCAACCGGAAGCCGATGGGATTGACCTTCTGACCCATTAGACGCTCTCCTCTTTCTCGCGGACCACGATGGTCAGACGGCTGAAGGGTTTCTGGATGCGCGCCGTGCGGCCACGGGCGCGGGCGCGCCAGCGGCGCATGACGAAACTGCGGCCCACCGTGGCTTCGCTCACATAGAGGCGGTCCACGTCAAGCTGGTGGTTGTTCTCGGCGTTGGCGATGGCCGATTCCAGAGCCTTACGCACATCCCCGGCGATACGGCGGCGGCAGAAGTCGAGCCGCGCCATGGCGGAACCCACGTCGCGGCCACGGATCAGCGCCGCCACCAGATTAAGCTTCTGGGGGCTGGTGCGCACGGCCTTGACCATGGCCATTGCCTCGTTGTCGGCGAGGCGGCGTTGGGTTGCCTGCTTACTCATAGCACTTCTCTCTTCGCCTTCTTGTCGGCCTGGTGGCCGTGATAGGTGCGGGTGGGAGAAAACTCCCCGAACTTGTGACCCACCATGTTTTCCGACACCAGAACCGGGATGAACTTGTGGCCGTTATGGACGCCAAAGGTCAGCCCCACGAATTGCGGCAGGATGGTGGAACGGCGCGACCAGGTCTTGATGACCTCTTTGCGTCCCGAACCATGGGTGGCCTCGGCTTTCTTCAGGAGATAGCCGTCGACGAAGGGTCCTTTCCAAACGGAACGAGCCAAGGGTTCTGTCTCCTGTTATTTCTTGCGGCGACGGATAATGTATTTATCCGTTGCCTTGTTGTTGCGGGTTCTCTTGCCCTTAGTGGGCTTGCCCCAGGGCGTGACGGGATGACGGCCGCCAGACGTGCGGCCTTCGCCGCCACCATGGGGATGATCGACGGGATTCATGACCACGCCGCGAACCGTGGGACGACGGCCCAGCCAGCGGCTGCGTCCGGCCTTGCCGAGCTTGATGTTCTGCTGGTCGGAATTGGAAACGGCGCCGATGGTGGCCATGCATTCGGCCCGAACCCGGCGCATTTCTCCCGAAGTCATCTTGAGCAGGGCATAGCCCGCATCACGGCCCACGAGCTGGACATAGGTGCCCGCCGAACGGGCGATCTGGCCGCCCTTGCCCGGCTTCATCTCCACATTGTGGATGATGGTGCCCACGGGAATGCTCCTCATGGGCATGGCGTTACCGGGCTTGATGTCGGCCTTGTCGGCGGCCACCACCTTGTCGCCGGCCGCCAAACGCTGGGGCGCGAGGATGTAGGCCTTTTCGCCATCGTCATAGGTGATCAGCGCGATATAGGCAGTGCGGTTGGGATCATATTCGATACGTTCCACCGTGGCCGGCACATCGAACTTGGTACGCTTGAAATCAACGCGGCGATAGGCGCGTTTGTGCCCGCCGCCCTGGTGGCGCATGGTCAGGCGTCCGGCATTATTGCGCCCGCCCTTCTGCGACTTGCCTTCGACGAGAGTCTTCTCGGGCTTGCCCTTCCACAGGTGGGAGCGGTCCACCAGGACCAGTCCGCGCCGTGACGGCGTTGTCGGTTTATGTGTTTTCAGCGCCATGTTCTCTAGATCCCGGTGGTGACATCGATATGCTGACCCTCGCCGAGGGTCACGATGGCTTTCTTGTAGTCGTTGCGGCGTCCAAGACGCCCCTTGAAACGTTTTTCCTTACCCTTTACGCGCAGGGTGTTGACGCCGGTTACCTTGACGTCGAACAGGGTTTCCACGGCCTGCCTGATCTCCGGCTTGGAGGCGTCCAGTGCCACTTCGAAGGTCACCTGGTTATGCTCCGAACCCCGGGTCGCCTTTTCGGTAATCACGGGACAGCGCACGATGTCGTACATGCGTTCACGGCTCACGGATTTGAGGTTGCGGCTCATTTCAGGCGCTCCTCGAGATGGCTCACCGCGTCCCTGGTCAGAACCAGGGTATCGCAGCGCAGGATGTCGTAGACGTTGATCCCCTGCTGCGGGAGCACATCAATGCCCCGGAGATTGGCCGCCGCGCGGCCGAAATTCTCGTTCACTTCCGCCCCGTCGATGACCAGCGCCTTATCGAGACCGAGTTTGGCGAGATGCTTGGCCAGGTCCGAAGTCTTGGGTTTGGCCAGCTTGGTGGAATCGAGCACCATCAGCTTACCCTCGGCCTGTTTTGCCGACAGCGCCGTCTTCAGGGCCAGCTTGCGCACCTTCTTGGGCAGCTTGTGACCATGGCCACGCACCACCGGGCCGAAGATGATCGCACCACCACGGAACTGGGGCGAGCGAACGCTGCCGGCACGGGCGCGGCCGCTTCCCTTCTGGCGCCATGGCTTGGCCGTGGTGCCGCGGATTTCGCTGATGCCCCGGGTCTTGTGGGTTCCGGCGCGGCGCTTGGCGAGTTGCCAGGCGACCATACGGGCGAGAATGTCGGGACGCGCATCGACGCCGAATACGGCCTCGTTGAGATCCACATCGCCCACACTCTTGTTGTCGAGATTTTTCACCGCCACCTTCATTCGCCTGCGTCCTTATTCTCAGCCTCGGCGGGAGCTTCCTTGGCGGGGGCATCACCTTTGGAATCTTCCCCGGCGGCCTCTGCTTCGGCCTTGGCCTGTTGGGCCAGTTCCTTCTTGGTCGGACCCTGATCCTCGGCCGCCTCTTTGGCTTCCGCCTCCTCCGCGGCGACCGCGGGATCGAAGGCCGGCTTTTTCTTGGCGTCGGAAATCTTGAGATAACCGCCCTTGGCGCCGGGAACCGCGCCCTTGACCAAAATCAGGCCGCGCTCGGTATCGGTGGCGACCACTTGCAGGTTCTGTACGGTGACCTGTTTCGCGCCCATGTGACCGGCCATCTTCTTGCCTTTGAACACACGGCCGGGATCCTGGCACTGGCCGGTGGAACCGAGAGCGCGGTGCGAGACGGAAACGCCGTGGCTGGCGCGCAGACCCGAAAAATTGTGCCGTTTCATGCCGCCGGCAAAGCCCTTGCCGATGCTAACGCCGCAGGCGTCCACATACTGGCCGGGCGCGAAGTGATCGACGGAAAGCGATGCCCCCACCTCGAGAGTATCCTCGGGGCCGACCCGGAATTCGCCGAGCCGCCGCTTCGGCTCCACCTTGGCCTTGGCGTAATGGCCGCGCATGGCCTTGCCCACGTTCTTGACCTTGACCGTGCCCACGCCCAGCTGTACCGCCGAATAGCCGCGCGTGTCCTCGGATGCCACCGACACCACCCGGCAGTCGTCCACCTGTAATACGGTGACCGGAACATGTACGCCCGAATCGCTAAAGACGCGCGACATACCGAGTTTGCGGGCAATGATTCCTGAACGCATCTGGGTCATTCCTAGAGCTTGATTTCCACGTCCACGCCGGAGGCGAGGTCGAGTTTCATCAACGCATCCACGGTCTGCGGCGTCGGATCGATAATGTCCAGAAGCCGCTTATGGGTGCGAATTTCAAATTGTTCCCGTGATTTCTTGTCGATATGGGGCGAACGCAAAACCGTGAACTTCTCGATACGCGTGGGCAGCGGGATCGGTCCCCGTACCTGAGCGCCGGTCCGCTTGGCGGTCTCCACGATCTCCACGGTGGACTGGTCGAGCACGCGGTGATCGAACGCCTTGAGCCTTATGCGGATATTCTGGTTTTCCATTACGCCGTTTCCTACTCGATGATATCCGCGACGACGCCGGCGCCCACGGTGCGGCCACCCTCACGGATGGCGAAGCGCAGGCCCTTGTCCATGGCGATGGGAACGATGAGATCCACAATCATGGTCACATTGTCGCCGGGCATGATCATCTCGGTGCCC
>JADHSZ010000034.1 GCA_016776635.1 Alphaproteobacteria bacterium | reverse complement strand
TGCGCGCTCATAAATTCATTCATCCCTTGCAATACGGCCCGTTATGGGTCTCGATTGGCGGTCTCTTGATAGAACTTCCATGAAGGTAACATGGCCGCACCCGACCCCATGATGCGATACGAAACCTGGCCCAATCTGGCAACCATGTTTTTCGAAAAGGCCGCCGAGCGTGGCAAGAAGCCTTTTCTCTGGGCCAAGTCCGACGGCGCCTATAAACCGCTCAATTGGATGCAGGCGGCGGTGCGGGTGCGCGCCCTGGCGGCGGGGCTGAAGGCGCAGGGCCTGGAGCCCGGCGACCGGGTGGTGCTGGTTTCCGAGTCCCGCCCTGAATGGCTGATCTCCGATGTGGCGATCATGGCCGCGGGCGGTATTTCGGTGCCCGCCTATGTCACCAATACCAGCGACGACCATCTGCATATCCTCGGCAATTGCGGGGCGCGGGCGGCTATTGTTTCTACCCCCGATCTGGCGGCGCGCCTGTTCCCGGCGGCCCATCGCAGCGACAGCCTTGAATTTATTATCGCCATGGAGCCCACACCCATGGCCCAGACCGGCGGGTTCCGGCTGCTTTCCTGGGAGGAGACACTGGAATCGGGAGCCGCCGAAGCGAGCGGCATCGAGGCCCTGGCGGCGGAGTTGAATCGCACCGACACCGCCTGTCTCATCTATACCTCGGGCACCGGCGGCGCGCCCAAGGGAGTGATGCTGAGTCATGGCGCCATCCTCTGCAATTGCGGCAGCGCCTATGACGTGCTCTCCCGGCTGGGGCTGGGTGACGAGGTGTTCCTGTCCTTCCTGCCCCTGTCCCATTCCTATGAACATACGGCGGGACAGTTTTTCCCCGTCTCCATCGGCGCCCAGATCTATTACGCGGAACGCATCGAGACCCTGGGCGCCAATATGCTGGAGGCCCGGCCCACCCTCATGACCGCCGTGCCCAGGCTGTATGAAAGCCTGCACCAGCGCATCACCCGGGGGCTGGCCCGCGAAGGGGGCTTGAAGGAAAGGCTATTCACCCGTGCCCTGGCGCTGGGCGTGCGCGCCTATGAGGGGCAAGACCCGCTCTCCCCCTGGGAAAAGGTGGTCAATGGCGTGCTCGACGTTCTCGTGCGGCGCAAGGTGAAAGCGCGTTTCGGCGGGCGGCTGAAGGCCCTGATTTCCGGCGGCGCGCCGCTTAATTACCAGATCGGGCTGTTCTTTACGGCGCTGGGGCTGCGCCTTCTCCAGGGCTATGGCCAGACCGAAGCATCACCGGTGATCAGCTGTAACCCGGCCGCCGACAACCGTATCGCCACCGTGGGGCCTGTGTTAAAGGGCGTCACCGTGAAGATCGCCGAGGACGGCGAAATCCTGGTCCAGGGCGAACTGGTGATGCAGGGCTATTGGGACGACCCGCAAGCCACCGCCGAGACCATAAAGAACGGCTGGCTCCATACCGGCGATATCGGCGAAATGGACGAGGACGGCTATATCCGTATCACCGACCGCAAGAAGGACATCATCGTCAATTCCGGCGGCGACAACATCTCGCCCCAGCGCATCGAGGGCTTCCTGACCCTGGAGGACGAAATCGCCCAGGCCATGGTCTACGGCGACAGGCGGCCTCATCTGGTGGCCCTGATCGTGCCCGAGGAGGAACTGGCCGCCGTGCCGCGGGGCATGGGCACCGTGCGCAAGGCGGTGGCCCTGGCGGTGGAGCGGGTCAACAAGGAGCTCGGGCTCACTGAGCGGGTGCGCCATTTCGTTCTCGCCGACGAGCCCTTCACCGTGGAGAACGGCCTCATGACCCCGACCATGAAAATCCGCCGCCACAAGATCCGCGAAATCTACGGCGCGGGCTTAGAAGGGCTTTATAAGAAATAGGGCCAGAGTACGCTAGGTGCGGCGGGCCCCAAAAAAGAGGGCCAGGGCCAGGGCCCAGAGTACGTCAGAGACTGCGGCCCTTAAACCCCGTGATAGTCCTTGTACCAGGCGATGAAGCGGGGCAGGCCCTCGTCGATTGAGGTGGTGGGCTCGAAGCCGAAATCGCGGCGGCTGGACTCGATATCAGCATAGGTCGCCTTGACGTCGCCGGGCTGCATGGGCGCCATCTTCAGCTTCGCCTTTTGCCCCAGCGCTTCCTCTATAAGTTCGATAAAACGCATCAACGGCTCGGCCCGGTGATTACCCAGGTTATAGATACGGTGGGGGCCTTGGGTGCCCTGGTCGGCGGGCGGGGTATCGAGACAGGCCAGAATCCCAGCCACGATATCGTCGATATAGGTGAAGTCCCGTTCCATGTCGCCGTTGTTGAAGACGGA
The DNA here is from genome assembly GCA_016776635.1 of Alphaproteobacteria bacterium. GTDB lineage: Bacteria > Pseudomonadota > Alphaproteobacteria > UBA11136 > UBA11136 > UBA11136. The sequence goes on along the minus strand of JADHSZ010000034.1, from coordinate 28,426 downwards.
GATTTCCTCCCCGGCGATAATTTTCCCGGCAAAGATGAAGGCCGCCATGTCGGGCCGCCCCCAGGGGCCATAGACCGTAAAGAAACGTAATCCCGTCATGGGCAGGCGGTAGAGATGGGCATAGGAGGCGGCCAGAAGCTCCGCCGATTTCTTGGTGGCCGCATAAAGGGAAACCGGATTGTCCACCCGGTCGTCCACGGAAAAGGGCAGCTTGGTATTGCCGCCATAGACCGAGGAGGAACTGGCATAGACCAGATGGGTGAGATTTTTCAGCGCGCGGCAGGCCTCCATCACCACCAGTTGGCCCTCCACATTGGCGTGGATATAGGCATAGGGGTTGATCAGCGAATAGCGCACCCCGGCCTGGGCGGCGAGATGGATGACCCGGTCGATGTCTGGAAATTCCGCCACCAGCGCCGCCATGGCATCCTTGTCGGCGATATCGAGGCGGCGGAAGGTAAAGCCCTTCTCGTCCTCGAAACGGGCCAGCCGCGCCTCTTTGAGGGCCACATCGTAATAGTCGCTGAGATTATCCACCCCGATCACGCTCTCGCCGCGGGCAAGAAGCGCGGTGGTGACGTGAAAGCCGATGAATCCGGCGGCGCCGGTGACCAATACGCTCATGGCGTTTTCCCCTGCCCTGCCTAGGGCGTTGGCGCGGCGCTCTCTTCGATAGCGGTTTCGAGAGGCGTGGCTTCGGGAGTGGCAGCAGGCGCGTCCTCCATGCCCAGGGCATGCTTGTAGAGGGCCAGCACTTCCTCCTGTTCGGCGCGGTCGGCGTGGTCCATTTTGCGCAGTTTGATGATCTGGCGCATTATCTTCACGTCATAGCCGTCGGCCTTGGCCTCGGCGCAAACCTCGCGCACATCGGCGGCCAGCGCCGCTTTTTCCTCTTCCAGACGTTCAATTCGTTCCACCAGAGAGCGCAACCTTTCGCCCGCGATACCACCTGACGCCATGCCTGTTTCCTTTATGTGAGAATGTTCAAGATACCGTCCGCGGACCTTAGCGGGCGTCATGGCGCCATGCAAGAAAAGGGGCGCGGATAAGGGCGCGTTTACTCTTCGGAGTCTCAATTTTTGGTAAGGGGTCAGGTTTATGAATGTCCGCTTTGGGTCAGGAGTAGACTGGTCCGCTCTTAGCCATAAGCGGACATTCAAGCATCCTATATTCATCTGACGGTCTCAGGTACAATTCCTACCCACAAAACCATATTAAAACAAAGGGTTATATTTTTTTTAATCATTCTAATCTTATAATTTGTATTGGATAGTGAGTTGTGCTGCGCACATTGGGTGGCTGTAGACCGGTTTTAATGGTCGACGCCCTAACCTCACACATCGCTACCAGATTGGAAAAAATGGCCCAGAAAATTATCCAGCTACAGACGAGGAAAGACCCTCAGCTCACCATTGAAAAGCTGATGGGGCGGGTTCAAGAATTGGAGGACACACAACAACGCGTTGAAGCCAGCGCGGCCGATACGGTTGCGATGGCGGAAGACCTGCTGATAGCGCGAAACGAAGCTCAGACAGCGCAAAACGAAGCCGAAACCGCGCTAAAAAAGGCGCAGGAATACGAACAGACGATCCGGGAAATGGCCCTCCAGGACCCGCTCACGGGACTGGCCAACCGCAATGAATTCCAACGGCGGCTGGAAAATGCGCTCAAACTTGCGAGACGGGAAGGAAATTTTGTTGCCCTGATGCTCCTTGATCTCGATCATTTCAAAGAGGTCAACGACTCATTTGGTCATCCCGTCGGGGATGGATTATTGAAGTTTGTCAGTGTTCAACTGGCAAAAGCCACCCGCGAAACCGATACTGTGGCTAGGCTGGGCGGTGATGAGTTTGCCGTCATCATGCCGAACGTAAATGACTTAACCAGGGTCGCCCTGGTGGCCGAAAGAATCATCCGTGACCTCTCGCAGCCGGTGACCCTGAGCGGCAGCATGGTCCAGTCCGGGACAAGTATCGGCATCGGCCTCTATCCTCGTGACGGCAAGGATATTGAAGGGCTTTTCAAAACCACCGACCAGGCCCTGTACGAAGCAAAGAGGGAGGGCCGCGATAGGTATCGGTTTTTCGACGAGGCCATAAACGAAAAATCAAAGGCCGAACGAATTCTCGAAAACGACCTGCGGCTGGCAATAGTCCGTGACGAATTTCTCCTGCACTACCAGCCGCAATTTCTGGCTACCAACAATGACATCATAGGTGTGGAAGCATTGATCCGCTGGCAACACCCGACGCGAGGGCTTGTGGCGCCGGGGGACTTTATCGACGCGGCGGAGCATAGCGGGCTGATGTGCGACATCGGGCGCAAGGTGATTTCGGCGGTGTGTGAACAAGGCAATGCGTGGGAAGAGGCGGGGCTTCCGCCATTTCAGCTCGCGGCCAATGTTTCACCTCAGCAATTCAGGGAAGACGAATTCGTGCCTATGGTGAAAAATATACTCGATCAAACCGGCTTCGACCCTAAGCGACTGGAATTGGAAATCACCGAATCGGTGATGATGGAGAATGTTGATCAAGCTATTGAAAAACTTAACTGCCTGCGAGAGCTAGGGATCAGTTTGTCCATCGATGATTTCGGAACCGGCTATTCATCTCTCGCCTATCTGAAACAGTTCCCCATCCAGAAACTGAAGATCGATCAGTCCTTTACGCAGAACCTGACTGTTGACCCAAAAGACGCGGCGATTGCAGAGGCTGTGATCAATTTAGGAAAATGTCTTGATGTGGAAGTTCTCGCTGAGGGAGCTGAAACAAAGGATCAGATTGATGTTCTCGTCGGTAAGGGCTGCAAAAGATTCCAGGGCTACTATTATAGCCGGCCGGTCCCCGCGGAGGATTTAGCCAAACTGTTCTCTTCTTAGATATTCACAAGGAAACAGAGGCGTATGGAAACAAAGCTTTCTGACGTGCTCTCCGAGATTGGCCGCTAACCCCCTAGGATAATCCAAACCAGTTTCATCGGTTTAAAAAGAATGTTCTTACAATCAATTTCCGGAAGATTTTACCTAGTGTTCATGTCTGCTTTGGGTCATAAGCAGACGGTGAACACCCAGCCATTCTTCATAAGTTGAAACCAGCCCGGAGTCCTACTCTTCTGATTCGGCGCGGGCGTGGGAGATTTCGTACTGGGCCATCTGTTCGTCCGTGGCCTCGCTCTGGTATTTTTTCTTCCAGGCGTCATAGGGCATGCCGTAGATGATCTCGCGGGCCTGGTCATAGCTCATTTCCAGCCCCTTTTCCTCGGCCGCGGCGCGGTACCATTTGGACATACAGTTGCGGCAGAACCCGGACAGGTTCATCAAATCGATGTTCTGTACGTCGGTGCGTTCGCGGAAATGCGCCACCAGCCGGCGAAAGGCGGCGGCTTCCAGTTCGGTGCGGGTTTGATCGTCCATGATTGCGTCCTGTTTCTAGATGCGTGTGGGATTAATATTTGCCCTCGGGGAGCCAATTTCCAGCTTCTATAACCCGGCGACCGTTTCCGCCACCAGCATATCCACCACTGCTTTGAGCGCTTCCTCAGGGGCCGCGCCACCGGCCACGGCCTCGTCATAGACGGCGATCTGGCGATGGGAGCTGGTGCCGCGTTTTAAAATGGCGCGGGCGTTTTCGATCTCGTCCGCGCATTGGAAAAACTCAATATCCTCCGCGATCAGTTCGATCAGTTCTTCCAGCAGTTCCGGGAAGGGGGTCACCTGGCCCTTGCCGAAATCCACCAGCCCGTCATCGATGCCGTAGCGGTGGGCGCGCCAGCGGTTCTCGTTGATGAGGAAGCGTGAATAGATGCGCCAGCGCTGGTTGTCGCGGCGCAGGCGATAGAGCATACGCAGCAGGCACACATAAAGCGCGGCGATAGTCACCACGTCGTCGAGGCGGGTGCAAATGTCGGAAATACGCAGTTCCAGGGTGGGGTAGCGGCCGCTGGGCCGCACGTCCCACCAGATTTTGGTGGCGTCCTCGATCAGCCCGGCATGGGTCATGATATCCACGTGACGCTTGTATTCACCGTAGCTTTCGAAATGTTCCGGCAGGCCGGTGCGGGGCAATTCGTCCCAGACGCTGATGCGGTAGGACATGAGCCCCGTCTTCTCGCCGAGCCAGAACGGCGAGGAAGTGCTGAGGGCCAGCAGATGGGGCAGGAAATAAGTTATTTGGTTCATGAGGTCGATGCGCAGTTCGTCGTTGCCGATTCCCACATGCACATGCATGCCACAGATCACCAGACGCCGCGCCACCGCCTGCATATCGCGAGCGAGCACGTTATAGCGTTCCTTGTCGGTATGTTTCTGGGACTGCCATTGGGAAAAGGGATGGGTGGAGGCGGCCATGGGGGCGAGGCCGTGTTCCGCCGTCACTTGGGCTACTGTCTTGCGCAGCCGCACCAGATCGGCGCGCAATTCGGCGATGGAGGTACAGATACCGGTTTCCACCTCGATCTGCGAGCGCAGAAATTCCGGACTGACCTGGGCGCCAAGCTGTTCCCGGCATTCCTCGAACACGGCCTGGGACGGATCCTGGACCAGTTCGCGGCTGTCCTTGTCCACCACCAGATATTCCTCTTCCACGCCCATGGTGAAAGGAGGTTCGGTCAAGGGCATCAGAACATCTCCACTTTGTAGAGGGCGTCCTCGCAAAGAATGGGGGCCAGCGCCGATTCGAGCCGCGCCCCCCATTCGGCCACGCCCTGGGGCGTGTCGATGAGGTCGCTGCGCACCTCGATGGCCACATGGGGCAGGCCCGCATCCTGGGCCTGGGTATCCACCGTGTAATTGAGTATGCGGCCGGTATAGGGCTGGTTGTCGCCCACATTGAGGCCGGGACAGGAGTGGAGCTGGTCAATCAGGGGCAGGGCAATGCGCGGATCGCGGTTCCACAGTATCCCCACCTGCCAGGGGCGGGTTTCCTCGCCCAGTTCGGGCGTGAAGCTGTGTATGGAGAGCATGGCCGGGATCATATGGCGCGCGGTAAAGCCACCGATAAGCGTGGTAATGGCGTCGTGATAGGGATGGTAAAGGGCGCGCGCACGGCGCTTGGCTTCGCGGGTTGAAAGATTGCGGTTGCCGGGGATGGCTACGCCGTGGCTTTCCTCGGGGACCGAGCCTTCGTGGCCCAGTTCGCGGTTGAGGTCGATCACCAGCCGCGAATAGGTTCCCACCACCGCCGGGGCATCGAGCCGCGCCGAAAGATCGCGGGTCAGGTCTTCGGCGCCAATGTCATGGCCCATATGGTCGTGGAACACGTCCTTCCTCACGCCGAGCTTCTTCAGCGCCCCCGGCACCGCGCATCCGGCATGGTCGCAGACCAGGAACACGCGGGCCGTGCCTTGCGGGTTGACGAGCGTGAAGGGCGGCGCATCATCGGCAACCAGAAGCGGCTGTGGGGAGCCTGCGTCTTTTGCGGTTTTTTTAGGCCGGGAATTTTTGGGACTGTTCATTTTCATAGTCTCGATTGTGCCTCTACTTCTCCGAAGATAAAAGCCCCGCCACGAGACCTTCCAGCGGCGACGGCACAGGCCCGCCCGTGGCCCAGTCGAGAAGCTCTATGGTATGGACCACCGGCCCCGACACATGGGCCGATATCTGGACCATGCAGCCGAGATTTCCCGCCGCCACCACTTGCGCCTCCAGCCGCGCCAGGTTCTCCGCCTTGCGCGCCCCCAGCTCCCCGGCCAGTTCCGGTTGCAGCATGTTATAGACCCCCGCCGAGCCGCAGCAGAGATGGGATTCCCCGGGCTCGCGCACATCGAATCCCGCCTCCTTCAACAGCGCCACGGGAGCATCCCCGGTTTTAACCCCGTGCTGCAGGGTACAGGCGTGATGATAGGCCACCACCAGGGGCAGTGGCGCTTCCGCCTCGCCCAGTTCTCTTTCGGCGAGGAATTGCGAAATGTCGCGGAGCTTTTCCGAGACCCGGGCGGCGGCCTCCGAGTGTTCCGGATCGCCCGCCAACAGCGATCCGTAATTCCGCATATGGGCTCCACAGCCGGAAACGGTGCTGACCACGGCATCCACACCGCCGTTTTCACCGCTGCTTTCCATGATGTGGTTCCAGGCCGCCACAGTGTTCCGCGCCGCCGCCAGGGCCGGGGCCTCGCGGCCGAGATGATGATCCAGCGCGCCGCAGCACCCTCCCCCCTCTGGCACCACCACCTCTATGCCGAGGCGGGTGAGGAGACGGATGGCGGCGGCGTCCACGTGCGGCGCCATGGCCTGTTGCACGCAGCCGGGGGCGAGAATCACACGGCCTTTTTTCACACCCTGGGCGGGGTGAACGCCGGGTGGCACAGCCTGGGAACGGGTATCGGGCGGTGGCGTCAGGTCCAGCAGATTGCCCAGCCGTTGCGGCAGCCATCTGGAAAAAGGCCGGGTGAAAGGACGGATAAGGCGCGCCACGCCCAGGGCCAGCCGTAAACGCCGGGGATGGGGCAGGAGGGCGGCGAGAAAAGCGCGGAAGAGACGTTCCGCGCCTGAACGCGCGCCGCTTTCCTCGATGGTGAGACGGGCGTGGTCCACCAGACGGCCGAAGGCCACGCCCGAGGGACAGGTGGTCTCGCAAGCGAGACAGGAGAGACAGCGGTCGGTATGGCGGATGGTGGCGGCCGAAGGAGGCGCGGCGGATTCCAGCATGTGCTTGATGAGATAGATGCGGCCGCGCGGCGAGTCGTTCTCGTCGCCCTGCAATATATAGGTGGGACAGGTGGCGAGGCAAAAACCGCAATGGACGCAGGCGCGCAGGATTCTGTCTGCTTCCTGTATATGGGGCTGGTCGAGTTGGGCCGGGGAAAAACGGGTCTGCATGGTGCTATTCCCTACACGCCGTCATACATGCGGCCCGGATTGAGAATCCCCGCAGGATCGAAGCCCTGTTTCATCCGCGCCGTGAGTTTCGCCAACTCTGGGGACTGGGGCTGGAACACCGCCACCTCGCGGCGCAGGTCTTGCGGAGCCCGTAACAGAAGCGCATGGCCGGCCAGATCCTCGCCGCGCTCGCCAAGAGCCTTGCGCAGTGCGAGCGCGCCGCCATTGGAGGCGTCTTCTTCCGTCAGGGCTTCACCGTCCAGGGCGAGCCAGATCAGCCCCCCGCCCCAGTCGCAGAAATAGCGCCCTCCGAAGCGCACCGCCATCTGTTCGGCCAGGACCAGCCCCACCGAGGGCGGCGCGGAAATACGCCACAACAGGCCTTTGCCATTCTGGAACGGGACCACGTCGCGCACCCCGCGCCACAAGTCCTGGCTGTCGGTATCTTCCAGCAGGGCGCAGTGGCCGAAGGGGGACAGCAGCTGGCGCAGCGACGTTGAGCGCGCCGCCACCGACGGGGCGGGGCCTTCGAGGCGCAGGACCGTGGCCGAATCGCTGTTGCCCAGGTTATTTCCTGTGGCGAAATCGGCCGCCACCGCGGACGGCAGATGGGCCGCCCCGGACACGTCGAAGGGGCTTTGCAGCGCCGCCGTCATGGCATCGACCGCCTGGGACGGGGACAAGCCCGGCAACACCAGCGTGCACAGGGTTTCGGGCGCGGGCATCACCTTGAAGGTCACCTCGCTCAGTACCGCCAGGGTGCCGTAAGACCCGGCCATGAGCTTGCACATATCATAGCCGGTGACGTTCTTGACCACGCGGCCGCCGGACTTGAAGGCCTCGCCGCGCCCGCTCACCGCCTGGAATCCCAGGAAATGGTCGCGCGCCGCCCCGGCGGCGATACGCCGCGGCCCCGAGAGGTTACAGGCCAGCACCCCGCCCATGGTGGCCCCGTCTGGCCCCTTCCCCCACAGCGGCCCGTAATCGGCGGGTTCGAAGGCCAGATGCTGGTTATGTTGGGCCAAACGCGCCGTGACCTCGGCCAGCGGCGTGGCGGCGGCCACCGTCATCACCAGCTCCGTCGGCTCGTAGAAGGAAATCCCCGAAAGGGCAGAGAGATCGAGGCGGCAAGGGGCCTCCACCGGCCGTCCCAGCGCCGCCTTGGTGCCCGCGCCATGGATTTCCAGTGCCTGTTCCCGCGCCACCGCCCAGGCCACGGCCTCGCGCAGCTGGGCGCTGTCGGCGGGTTGCAGGGTCTCGCCCATCTAAAATCGCGGTAAATTGGGAAAGGGAATCTCGCCCTTATGCACGTGCAGGCGGCCGAGCTCGACGCAGCGATGCAGGACGGGAAACATCTTTCCGGGATTGAGCAGGGAGTCGGGGTCGAAAACGCATTTCACCCGCTGTTGCTGGTTGAGGTCCTCCTCGGTGAACATGACCCCCATGAGGTCGCGCTTTTCCACGCCGACGCCGTGTTCGCCGGTCAGCACGCCGCCTACCTCGACGCAGAGCTTGAGGATATCGGCGCCGAATTTCTCCACCTTTTCGAGGTCGCCGGGCTTGTTGGCGTCGAACAGAATGAGGGGATGGAGATTGCCGTCCCCGGCATGGAAGACATTGGCCACGCCCAGCCCGTACTGTTCGGAAAGGCCGAAAATACGCCCTAGAACCTCGGCCAGGCGGGAGCGGGGAATGGTGCCGTCCATGCACAGATAGTCGCTGGCGATACGCCCCACGGCGGGAAAGGCGGCCTTGCGCCCGGCCCAGAAACGCTCCCGCTGGGCCTCGTTCTCGCTGGCCTGCAGGGTGGTGGCGTCATGTTCCTGAGCCAGTTCGCCGACCTGCTCTATGAGGTGATCCACCTCCACTTGCGGCCCGTCGAGCTCGACGATGAGCAGGGCCTCGGCATCGAGGGGATAGCCCGCATGGGCGAATTCCTCCGTCGCATGAATGGCGGGACGGTCCATCATTTCCATGCCTGCGGGAATAATGCCGGCGGCAATGATGGCGGCGACGCAATCCCCCGCCGCCTCCACGCTCGCGAAACCGATGAGCAGGGCGCGGGCGGTCTGTGGTGCGCGCAGGATGCGTACCGTGACCTCCGTCACCACGCCCAGCAACCCTTCCGACCCCGTCATCAGACCCAGCAGATCATAACCCGAGGAATCCAGGTGGCGCCCGCCGAGCCGCACCACCTCGCCGTTCATCATGACCACCTCCAGCCCCAGTACGTTATTGGTGGTGAGGCCGTATTTCAGGCAATGCACGCCGCCGGAATTTTCCGCGATATTGCCGCCGATGGTACAGACGATCTGGCTCGACGGGTCGGGAGCGTAATAAAAGCCCTTGTCCTCCACGGCATGGGTGATGGCGAGATTGGTGACGCCGGGCTGGGCCACCACGCAACGGTTGTCGTAATCGATCTCGAGAATGCGGTTAAACTTGCCCAAGCCCAGCAACACCCCGTCGGCCAGGGGCAGGGCGCCGCCCGAAAGCGAGGTGCCGGCCCCGCGCGGCACCACCTTGACCTTGTTATCGCGGCAATAGCGCAGCACCAGGGAAACCTGGGCCGTGGTGCGGGGCAGCACCACGATCATGGGCGGCTGGCGATAGGCGGTGAGTCCGTCACATTCATAGGCGCGCAGAGCGTCTTCCTCGGTGATGAGGCTCGACGGCGGCACGATCTCGCCCAGGCCCTCGATGATCTCGGCCCTGCGGCTCAATATTTTCGCATCGGGTTTGGGCATACGCATGTGACGGCCTTCCTGGTCAGGCGGCGCCCGACACCGTTCTCACACGGGTCAAGAATAGTCAGACGCCGTTCTCACGAGGAGTCAAGAATGGCAGACACGCCCCGGCAGCGCCACGGTCAATATGTCGGCAGCGCCACGGTCAACGGGAAGGTTTAAAAAGCGGGCGAAAAAAAAGCGCGCTGGAAAAGCGCGCGCGTGCAAAAACGGTTGTCCTGAAAATGAAATTGCGCCCCGAAAACGAAATTGCGCGCGAAGCGCGCGGGCGCGCGGGCAGGCAACAGCCTCAGCCCTGGCGGGCCTTGAAGCGGGGATTTCTCTTGTTGATCACGTAGACGCGTCCCTTGCGGCGCACCACACGGCATTCCTTGTGGCGTTTCTTGGCCGATTTGAGGGAGTTAATGACTTTCATCGCTCTCGCTTTCACTTGAACCGCAATCGAAGGCTGCGGAACATACGGGCCGGGGGGGAGTCTGTCAACTACACCGGCAACCGTGACCGGCACCCGTAATGGGCGGAGACAAACTTTCGTTTCCTCACTTCTTGAAGGCGTGGATGCGAAAGACCCCCACATGGCCCGAAGCCAGCACCTTGTCCCGCTGCCGCCAGCGCTCCACTTCCTTGATCAGGAAGTCGCCTTTTTCCCCGGCAAGCCGGCCTTCGCCGTGGAAATCCCTGTGCCGGAGATCGGAAAGGAATTCTCCCCAGCCGACCATAAGCCGCTTGCGGAAGCTCCCGGTGATGTCTTCCTCGACACGGATGTCGAGGCCGAGACCCTCGAGACAGTCATGCACCTGTTTGAGGCTCCACAGTTCCGGGGGCACTTCCTCGGAAAGTATCCAGTTCTTGAGCTCCACGGTATCGCCGACGGCCTTGGGCAGTATGTAGTCGACGAGCATGAACTGGCCCTTGGCTTTCAGTGCCTGGTAGATATTCTTGAAGCACTGGTTCTTTTTGCGCACGGTGAAAAGCGCCTTATCGGAAAAGATGGCGTTATACTTGCCCTTGCGCAGTTCCAAATCCTCCATATTCACCTGTTCCATTTCCACCTTTTTGGCCTCCCCCGCCATGGTGGCTTCCTCCATCCCGGCATCCACCAGGAACTTGCAGGGCTCCATGGCGGCGATCCAGAGATCGAATTTCTGGGATATGGCCCGCGCCGGCCCGCCGAGACCCGCACCCAGTTCGAGAACCGTCTGTTTGGGATTAAACGCCAGGGGCTTGACCATATCGAGCGCATAGTCCTCGCCGCCGGGACCGAGAAACCCCTCTCCCCACACCATCTCCGCCACGTTCTTCCGCGTCTCCGACCATAGACTGCTATGGGGGTCCGTGGACGCGGCTTTCGTGGCTTTCAGTTCTCCGGAGAATCCACCCCCACCCTTTTTGGCGTCTTCGGCGCCCTCTTCTGACTCTCCCTCGAAATCGGAGGCCTCGCGAGCCATCAGCTCGGCGGCGTCCTCGCCCTCCCACCAGGCCTTGAAACGCAGGAACAGGGGAATCTTCGGCGTCCCGGCCTCGTCTTCCTCGTCCTCCTCATCCTCCTCGTCCATTTCGGAGGGGCCTTCGTCGCTTTCGGGTGAGTCTTCATCCTCCTCGAAATCGGAGGCCTCGTGGGCCATCAGCTCGGCGGCGTCCTCGCCCTCCCACCAGGCCTTGAAACGCAGGCCCAGGGGAATCTTCGGCGTCCCGGCCTCGGCATCCTCATCATCTTCGTCCATTTCAGGGGAGTCTTCATCCATTTCGGGCGAATCCTCGTCCGACGTCTTTTTTCCGGAACGCTTAAAAAACGACAAAAAACTCACAGCATTCTGCCTTGTCCCGTCACGGATCACGGATCACGGAACAACCCCCGCCCTCATACCACTAAATACTGTGTATTCGCCGCGGCGATTCCCCATGAACCACAGCATTTAGTATATAGGGAAGACCCCAGGGAAAAATAGGGAAAAAACAGGAGAAAATCGGCGCGGCGGTTGCGCCGGAAATGGCGCGATGGTTGCGCCTAAATGGCGCCCCCCGGGAGGGAATACCCTCTCCGGGGGGCGTGGTGGGCGATACTGGGATTGAACCAGTGACCCCCTCGATGTCAACGAGGTGCTCTCCCGCTGAGCTAATCGCCCGTTCATGAGCGCCGTTGTCGTGGCCGGCGCGGCAGGAAGAAACGCGATTTACAACCAAACCACATGACAATGCAAGTCCCGGACAATGCGAATCCAGGGCGAACCCTGGGCAGACTCCGGGCAGACTCTGGGCAAATCCCGGCGCCAGGGAACGGCATGACAGTCGGAGAAACGGCATAAAAAACGGGCCGCGCACAAGGCGCGGCCCGAATTCAGGGAGGAAACACCAAAAAGGTGTTTAGCGGCATTGCCAGGGGGGGGGGGATGAAAGAGGCAATGCCGCAATGCACAAAATGGCATCTGGCACGGAATATTGCAAGAAAAAATTGCTATCTATTTGTTTTTTTATATAAAATTATATACACACATAAAAATAGTTTAATTATTAATATACTATTTATTGCACCGCACTATGGCGGGGCTGGGGTCGGGCCGGGTTTTTTGGATTTTTTTCCGGCTTTTTCCCCTACCCAAAACCAATTCCCGAAGCGGATATTCCAAGAGAGGCAGGAGAAGCGGCAAAGACAGCTGCGGCGGAAAGTAACCTTGACGGGAATACCCAGCAGCGTACAACTGCACTGATGATTCCCATGATTTTATGGCCCCGCAGACTGCCCCGCGGGCCGCGAAAAAGGGGATGGCGTCCCACCGCCAGGAGCGTGCCGGGCATGGTCTTTGGCGTGCTGGGTCTTCTCGCCCTCGCCGGGGCGCCCTTTGGAGAAGCATCAGGCCAGGAAGCCCCAGAGACCACGGAAGCCATAAGGACCGAAGAGCTGTGTCAAACCCACATCACTCTGACCGAACAGCGGGAGTCCATCCCGAGCCACCTTTTGGGCGCCATCTCGCTGGTGGAAAGCGGACGCTGGAACGAAGAACAACAGCGCAAGACCGCCTGGCCATGGACCGTAACCGCCAACGGAAAAGGCAACTTCCACGCCACCAAGGCCGACGCCGTGGCCGCCGTGAAGGCCCTGCGCGCCGCCAATCTGCGCTATATCGACGTGGGCTGTATGCAGGTCAACCTGGGCTATCACCCCAAGGCCTTCGCCACCGTGGAGGAAGCCCTGGACCCGGCGCGGAACGTGGCCTACGCCGCCCGGTTCCTCAGGGAACTGCGGCAGCGCAAGCGGTCATGGGCCACGGCGGTGGGCTATTATCACTCCGCCTCCTGGGGTTTCAACGCCCATTACCGGCTCAAGGTGATGCATTACTGGAATCTGGCGTGGCGGGCGGAGCGGCTCAACGACATGGCCCAGCGCCGGCGCGCCCGCAACGAGCGTACTCGGAACTAAACCTTATGACAAACACCTCATGACCAAGACGCCGGAGAAAACACCGGAAGAGACGCCCTGCAGCGTTCGCGACCTGCCCTCTGCCCTGGCGCGACAGGCGGAGCTCGACCAACGCCTGGAAGGAAAGGAGCTGGCCGTCTTTCTCGACTATGACGGGACGCTCACCCATATTGCCGAACAGCCTTCACTGGCCGCGCTTTCGCAAGACATGCGGGCCATTATCTCAGGCCTGGCCGAGCGTTGTACCGTAGCCGTGGTCAGCGGCCGCGACCGCGCTGACGTGGAAAAACTGGTGGGGCTGGACACGGTGATCTATGCCGGGAATCACGGCTTCGACATCGCCGCGCCACGGCGGACATCCCGGAACAATGTGTCCGTACGGCGCGAGGAAGGCGCGGAATTTACCGAAAAACTGGCCCTGGCGGCCGCGGATCTGGAACGGGAACTGGCCGGATTTACCGGCGTCCTGATGGAAACCAAGAAGGCTTCCATCGCCGTGCATTATCGTCAGGCGGCCGCCTCAGCGCGCAAAGAGACACCCCTCGTGGTGGCCCGAATCCTGGAGCGGCACCCCGAATTGCGCCTTACCCACGGCAAGATGGTGTGTGAAATCCAGCCCCGTGTGGACTGGGACAAGGGCCGGGCGGTTCTGTTCCTGCTTGAGGCCTTAGGGTTGGACGGCGCCCATGTGGTGCCGGTCTATGTGGGCGACGACGTGACCGACGAAGATGCCTTCCGGGCGCTCAAGGGACGCGGGATCGGCATTTTCGTGGGCAATGACGGTGACGGCGGTTTCGACGAGAAGACAACTTCGGCTGATTACATCATCCGCGACCCCGGCGAAGTGGGACGGCTGCTTGACCATCTTGGCCGTTGAGGGCGGTGGCCCGGTGCGGAGATTTCACAAAGACCCTTCCCAAGGGGCCGTTCACTCCGGATACTGGAGTCTCAATACTGAAATCCCGGATATTGGGGCTAATGTGTTAATAAGCCCCATCTTTTACAAACCGTGTCTTTCACAAACAGTGAAGCCCCTATGAGCGACCTTAATCTCGCCCTCATCGGCAATTGCAGCTATGCCGCCCTGATCGACCAACAGGCACGGGTGGTCTGGGCCTGTCTGCCCCGGTTCGACGCCGATCCCGTCTTCTCCGCCCTGGTCAACGGCGACATTACCGAGGAGTCGCGCGGCCTCTATGAGATAGAGCTGAAGAATTTTTCCCACAGCTCCCAGGAATACCTGCCCAATACCGCGATCCTGCGCACCGTCCTTCACGACCGCACCGGCGGCGCCGTGGAAATCACCGATTTCGCCCCCCGCTTCGAACAGTTCGGCCGCATCTATCGCCCGGTGATGCTGGTGCGCCATATCCGCCCCCTTTCCGGGAACCCGGTGATCCGGGTGCGGCTACGGCCCGGCCACAGCTATGGCGCGGGCACCCCGGAAACCACCCATGGCAGCAATCATATCCGTTACGTATCGCCGGACCTGATCCTGAGGCTCACCACCGACCTGCCGGTGTCCTATATCATGGACGAGATTCCCTTCCTTCTCGACGGTCGCCACAGCCTGATTCTCGGCCCCGACGAGAGCCTGTCCGAGGCCATCGGCGACACCGGACGCGCCTTCTTTGAAAATACCCGCAAACACTGGCACGAAATGGCGCGCCATCTGGCCATTCCCTTCGAATGGCAGGAAGAGGTGATCCGCGCCGCCATCACGCTGAAACTGTGCAGTTTCGAGGAATCCGGGGCGATCCTGGCGGCGGTCACCACCTCCATCCCCGAAGCCGCCGGCAGCGAACGCAACTGGGATTACCGGTTCTGTTGGCTGCGCGATTCCTATTTCGTGGTCCAGGCCCTCAACCGTCTCGGCATCACCCACACCATGGAAGACTACGTGCGCTATATCCTCAACATCGCCGCCACCACCAACGGCGAGGCGCCGCAGCCGGTTTATGGCATCACGCTGGACACCAAACTCAGCGAACGTTCGGAATCCCACCTTTCGGGGTATCGCGGCATGGGCCCGGTACGGGCCGGCAACCAGGCCTATGAACAGGTCCAGAACGACGTCTATGGCAGCATCATCCTCACCGCCACCATGTCCTTTTTCGACCAGCGCCTTACCCAGCCCGGCAATCTCGACCTCTACGAGACCCTCGAGGCGCTGGGCCACCATGCCCTGGATCTGTTCCAACAGCCCGATGCGGGGCTGTGGGAACTGCGCAACGATTCCCACGTTCACACCTTTTCCAGCGTCATGTGCTGGGCCGCCTGTGACCGCCTGGCGCGCATCGCCACCCAGCTCGACCTCGAACCGCGCACCGGGTTCTGGCGCCAGAAGGCGGAACACATGCGCAAGGTGATTCTCGACAAGGCGTGGAACGCGGAGATCAACAGTTTCGCCGAAAGCTTCGGCGGCAGCGAACTCGACGCCAGTCTTTTGTTGCTCCATGAGCTGGGATTCATCGAGGCCACGGACCCGCGCTTTATCGGCACCGTGGAAGCCATCGAAAAACAGCTGCGGCGCGGTAATTTCCTGTTCCGTTACGCCAAATCCGACGATTTCGGCAAGCCCGAGAACGCCTTCCTGGTCTGCACCTTCTGGTATATCGACGCGCTGGCCGCTATCGGGCGCAAGGCCGAAGCCCGCGAGCTGTTCGAGAACATGCTCGCCCACCGTAACCATGTGGGACTGCTGTCGGAGGATGTTGATCCCGAAACCGGGGAGCTCTGGGGCAATTTCCCGCAGACCTATTCCATGGTCGGGTTGATCAATTCCGCCATGCGGCTGAGCAAAAGCTGGGAGGAGGCCTTTTGAAGCGTCTGATTGTCGTTTCCAACCGCGTCACCCCGGGCGATGAAAGCAATGCCAGCGCCGGTGGACTGGCGGTGGCCATGCTCGCGGCGCTGAAGAAGCGCGGCGGATTATGGTTCGGCTGGAATGGTGAGATCTGCCAGAGCCGGGACACGGACCCGGAGGTCATGAAAACCGGCAACCTCACCTTCGCCACCATTCCCCTGCCCGAGCAGGACATCGAGCTTTACTACAACGGTTACGCCAACCGCTCGCTGTGGCCCCTGTTCCACTATCGCACCGACCTGACCCTGTTCGATCACCGTTTCTTCGAGTCCTATCTGCGGGTCAACAGCCTGTTTACCGCCAAGCTGGCGCCTCTCCTTAAAGAGGACAACCTGATCTGGGTCCACGATTACCACCTCATCCCCATGGGCCAGTACCTGCGCGACGCGGGCATAACACAACCCATGGGTTTCTTCCTCCACACGCCGTTTCCGGCGATGGAGATTCTGCTCACCCTGCCCAACCACGAATACATCGTTAAAAGCCTCTGCGCTTATGACCTGGTGGGGTTCCAGAGCGCCAGCGACCTGCGCGCCTTCCACGATTACATCGTCCACGAAGCGGGGGGCGAAATCCTTGAAGACGGGGTGGTGCGGGCCTTTGGCCGGACCCTGATTGCCCGCGTCTTCGCCATCAGCATCGATACCAAGACCATCGCCCAGCAATCGGTCCGCGCCGCCCATACCAAGGCCATCGATCGCCTGACCGAAAGTCTCGACGAACGGGTGCTGGTCATCGGCGTCGACCGGCTCGATTACAGCAAGGGGCTGGCACAGCGTTTCCGCGCCTTTGAACGGCTGCTCGAGAATTATCCCGAAAACCGCAACAAGGTGGTGTTTTTGCAGATCGCCCCGCCGTCGCGCACCGACGTGCCCGAATACACCGATATCCGCCACGAACTTGAAACCCTGGCCGGAAATATCAACGGCCATTTCGCGGAATTCGACTGGATGCCGATCCGCTATCTCAACAAGGGTTATACCATGCAGCGGCTTGCCGGGTTTTACCGTGCCAGCCGCGTCGGTCTGGTGACGCCCCTGCGCGACGGCATGAATCTGGTGGCCAAGGAATTTGTCGCCGCCCAGAACCCCACCGATCCCGGGGTGCTGGTGCTGTCGCGCTTCGCCGGGGCGGCGCAGGAGTTGGGCGAGGCGCTGATCGTCAACCCCTTCGACGTGGACGACCTGTCCGACGCCATGCAGCGCGCCATCACCATGCCCCTGGAGGAACGGCGCGAGAGATGGGGTGCCATGATGGAGACCCTGACCAAGAATGACATCTCCACCTGGCGCGACAATTTCCTGACCGAGCTGGAACGGGCCCCCGCCACCCTCGAAGGCGGATGACCCATGACGGGACCGGCTTCGGCGCCAAAATTACTGGCCGATATAGGCGGCACCAACGCCCGCTTCGCCGTGCTTGGCGAGGATGGCGAAATCGCCCATTTCGAGACTCTCGCCTGTGGCGATTATCCCGACCTCGCGAGCGCGGCGGCGGCCTATCTTGAGTCTCTCGGCCTGGCCACGGCCCCACGGGAGGCCGCCTTCGCCATCGCCGCGCCCGTATCCCTGACGGGGATCAGCGATGACGTCACCTTCACCAATCTGGCCTGGTCCTTTTCCGTGGCGCAAACGAAGGAACGCCTTGCGCTGGCGCGGCTTGAAGTGGTCAACGATTTCACCGCCATCGCGCTGGCCCTGCCCCATCTCGAGACCAGCGACCTGGAGCAGGTGGGCGGCGGTACGGCGCAAGAAGACGGCGTCAAGGCGGTGCTCGGCCCCGGCACCGGGCTCGGCGTTTCCGGTCTTGTGCCCTCGTCTTCATCTTCTTCTCCTTCTTCCCCCCCCTGCCCTTCATCTTCTCTCTCGGGGGACTGGACGCCGCTGGCCAGCGAGGGCGGGCACGTGACCATGGCCGCGGCCAATGACCGGGAAAGCGCGGTGCTGGGAATCCTGAGGGGAAAATTCGGCCATGTGTCGGCCGAACGCCTGCTTTCGGGGCCGGGCCTGGTCAACATCGCCGGGGCCCTGGCGCAACTGGAAAGCAAATCGGGTGCCGACAAAACTCCCGACGAGATTACGCGGCGGGCCTTAAGCGGCGAATGCGGCCTCTGCGCCGAGGCGCTGGACATGTTCTGCGCCATGCTCGGCACGGTGGCCGCCGATCTGGCGCTGACCCTGGGCGCGCGGGGGGGAGTTTACATCGCCGGCGGTATCGTGCCCCGGCTCGGCCCCGCCTTCGCGGCCTCGCCCTTCCGCGGGCGCTTCGAGGATAAGGGCCGTTATTCCGATTACCTTCCCCAGATTCCCAGCTGGGTGATTACCCGCGATGCGCCGGCCTTTGCGGGGCTGAGGGCTCTTATTTTACAGGGCTGAGGGCTCTTATTTTACAGAGCTGAGGGCTTCTTCTCCCTGGCTGAGGGCTCCTTCTCCCTGACTGAGGGCTCCTTCTCCCTGGCTGAGGGCTCCTTCTCCCTGGCTGAGGGCTCTCAGACCACAGCCTGACTCCACGCCGTGAATAATCCGTGACGCCGTGATCACCCGCCATGAGACACGGGAATAACCACACTTATTGAGTGTATTCATTAATAATAAGTATACTTTTAAGATAGTATTTTCCTCCAGAGAGGACATTAGGGCTGGCGTTTCCCGCCACCGTCATCTCCCGGCAATCCTCAGGGGAAGAGAAAGAACAGCCATGGACAAACAGAGGCTTCTGATGATTGAGGACGCACCCGTGGAAGCCCGCCTCGCTCTCGCTTATCTGCGTTCGGAACCCTATGAGACTTCTCATGTTCTTACCGGCCAGGCGGGTCTCGACTTCCTTTCAGAAAATGCCGTGGACGTGGTGCTTCTCGACCTCAACCTGCCCGATATGGGCGGTTTCGAGATTCTCGAATGGATCCGTGACCGGGAACTGCCCGTCGCCGTCATTATTCTCACCGGCAATGCCTCCCTCGAGGTGGCCGTTTCCGCCATGCGCAAGGGCGCTTTCGATTACCTGGTCAAACCCTACAACGCGGAACGGCTCAAGATCACCCTGCGCAACGCCATGGAGCGTCAGGCGCTCAATACACTGGTAGAGGACTATCGTGATGAGTTCGGCGGCGGACGCTATTGCGGCTTCATCGGGGCCTCGCCCGCCATGCAAGCGGTCTATCGCACCATCGAATCGGCGGCCGCCAGCAAGGCTTCGGTTTTCATCACCGGCGAGAGCGGCACCGGCAAGGAGCTGTGCGCCGAGGCCGTCCACCAACGCAGCCCCCGCCGGGATGCGCCCTTTCTCGCCCTCAACTGCGCCGCCATCCCCCGCGACCTCATGGAAAGCCAGATTTTCGGCCATGTGAAAGGCGCCTTTACCGGCGCCACAGCCGACAACCCCGGCGCCGCGGGGCATGCCCATGGCGGCACCCTGTTTCTCGATGAAATCTGTGACATGCCGCTGGAGCTCCAGGCCAAGCTGTTGCGCTTCGTCCAGACCGGCGGCTTCCAGAAGGTGGGTAGTCCGCGCACCGAAAAGGTGGAGGTGAGGTTTATCTGCGCCACCAACCGCGACCCCGTAGAAGAGGTGGCGGCGGGAAGACTGCGCGAGGATCTGTTTTATCGCATGCATGTGATCCCCCTGCCGCTGCCGCCGCTGCGCCAGCGCGAGGACGACGTGATCCTCATCGCCCGCCATCTGCTGGTCCGGGAGGCACGGGAAGAGGGCAAGCAATTCACCCGTTTTTCGCCCCAGGCCGAGGACATGCTGCGCGCCTATTCATGGCCGGGAAACGTACGCCAGCTTGAAAACGTGATCCGCCAGATCGTGGTTCTCCATGACGGCGAGACCGTCAGCGCCGATATCCTGCCGCCGCCGCTTCCCCAAGGACGGGCGGGTCAGGGTGCGGTGCCCGCTTTCACGGATGCCGGGGAGACCCCGCCCCTCACCGAGTCCGGCCCCGAATCCGACACGGATGCCACCCGGCCCCCGATCCAACCCCTATGGCAGACGGAACGGGACGCCATTCTCCGCGCCATAGAGCTGTGTGACGGCAACATCCCCCGTGCCGCGCGCAGTCTCCGCATTAATCCCTCCACCATCTATCGCAAGCGCCATTCCTGGGAGGGCATGGAGACATCCCCGGCGGCGGCGGACACCGCACCCGGCCTGTACGGTCCCGGCATCCACTGAATCTATGGATTGAATCGGGGCGCCGTGTCTCGGCCCCGAAATTATCCCTGAATCAACCGAGAGCGCCGATGAAGTGGGTGATGCCGGTGCCGGCACGGCGGATGCATTCGTAAAGACAGGAGATAGGCGCGAAGATACGCGCGTGTTCCTCGGCGTAGCTCTGTGCGCCGTCGCCGCGATAGGTGGCTCTCTCTCCAAAATCCCCGGCGCTTTTGTCGGGCGAGCTGGCCGGGAAGATGTCTTCCAACGTGGCGATGGCCGTGGGCACGTCGAGGGAAAGAAGCTGGGAGAGAACCTGATCGCGGGTGATGCCGGTCTGGAGGCTGAACTCCGGCACCCGCGCGGCCAGCAGGAAGAGTTCTTCTATGAGGGCGATACGCACGCCGTGAAGCAACAGCAGGTCGTCGCGGATATCCTTGCCGATGACCCGGCCCCGGCCCACGGCGAGACGCCCGGCATCGCCACGCCCCAGCAGCCAGTTGCGGATTTCCACATATTCCCTCTGTAGCTTGAGATAGACGCGCTGCATCTTGCCGTGCTGGCCCGAGGCCTCGAAGATTTCCGCCAAGCGCCGCATGGATTCGCTGCGCGCGGGATCGGCGGTGCGCGCCGCACGGGCCAGCCACAGACCCGGATCAAAGAGGTCTATATAAGCCTTGAAGACCTCGATCTCGCTGAAGGCGAAGGCGTATTCCACCATCCCCATGACGCGGCGGAAGCGCGGCGAGGATTTGAAAAGTTCCTGGAACTTGTCGGGGTCCTTGGCGATAACCTGGCCGATACCGCCCAGCGTCGTGGCGAGAAACCCCAACTGTTGGAGGATGGCGTTCTGGGGAATGGCCCGCGTCTGTGAAGGGTGGGTCAACAGGGCACCGCCGCCATGGGCGCCCTCGTGCTGGCGCACCACCGGCCGCGATCCCGTGGCGTAGAGCATGTTGGAGCCGAAGGCCCCCAACAACGCCGCATAGTCGGGGTTGTTCATGATTTCGGCATTGAAGTGCTTGATGGTATTGACGATCTCGCCGGCGTAATCGGCCTGTTCGTAAAAGGGGTCGTTCTCGGCCTCTGCGCAGGGGGAGAGCACGTATTCGAGAATCCGCGAAACGGTGGCCAGCGCCGCGGCCTCGTTCATGAAACAGAGATAGCCGTCGCCGCCCTGGAAGCTGATCTCTTCCTTGCAGGACAGGTCCTTTTTCTCGAAGGACCGGCGCGAGAAAGGCGAGGCCAGATAACGCAGGCGGTCATCCATGCTCGCCGGATGGCCGCCACGGCCAATGGATTCGCCGTGGGTGTCGAAGATCACCAGCTGCACGCCCTTGAGCTTATGGCGCGCCAAGACCCGGGCCATGTTGAGATGGAGATTCTCGATCGACAAAGCGGCGGCGGTCTGGCCCAGGTAACGCCCGGCATCGGAAAAGCCGGTCTGGATACACAGCCGCCCGCGTTTCTTTACGTAATTCCGGTAATGGGGATTCTCCAACAGTTCGTCGATGACGCGATGGCCGTAAACCAGGGCCTTTTCGGTCTCGAACAGGGGCGAGATATCCACCTTGTGGTCGATACCGAACAGCTTGAGGAAATAGAGCGCCGTCAACAGGGTGAACGGGGTTTCACATTCGGCGATGAGGAACCGCACCGGGGTGGTCACATCCACGTATTTGAGCATCTGGGCAACGATCATAAAGAGCCGCTTGCCCGACAGGCGTTCGGCCAACACGCTGCCGAAATTGATGGTCACGGGTTTGACTTTGTCGAGAAGCCCGTTCACCGCACCGAGATAGGTCTTGGCGTTGGCGGGATCGTCGGGCGAGGAATCGAGTCCGATATCCTTGCGGATGGCGTTGTGGAGCTGTGAGGCGTTGATGCGCACATGGGTGCGGGCCATGCTGAGTCCGTAATTGATAAGCTCGGCGCGCAAAATGCTCAGCGCCCGCACGCGCTTGATGCCGATGTCGTTGTTGCGGCAAAAATGCAGGGCGTCGTTGATGAGCTTGACCAGCCGCACGGTGTCCACAAGGCGGCGGTCCAGCCCCTCATGCATTTTCTTGGCGATATGGCGAATGCGTTCGTGACCGGACTCTTCCTGGGTCTCGGCGTCGCGGAACACGGAGAGTTCTTCCTCGGTCTCGGTGATGGCGATATGGAGCCGGGATTCGATCTGGCCCAGCGCTTTGCGCAGCGGCTTGTTGCTGCCGGGACCGGGATTCATGGCGATGATGGCGTTAACGGCGTGGCGGTAATATTCGAGCTGGACCAGCTGGACCCGCAGCCGCTTGTGCAGGGTGTCGCTCCAGGTGATGTCGGAACGGCCGTCCACGTCATAGCCGACCCAACTCGCCACCGACAGCAATTGCGGCGTCAAATCCTTGGAGTGACCCGGATAAACTTCATCGGCAACCGAGAAAACCACATCATAGACGCGCCGCATGGCGGCCTGGAAATTGGTGATGGCCTCCAGCGAGAGGGCATGTTCGCGGTCGAGGTCGAGGGTGGCGTCGGGCCGGTGCTCGGCGCCGAAGACGGCCGTGAATATTTCCGCCCGTTTGGCCTTCGACAGGCGCGTGCCGCCGCCGTCCCGCCCGTCCCGTCCGGTGGCCAGATGCACCAGATGGTGCATGAGATCGCCCGACATGCCGAAGGTGGGATGGGCGGTGAAGACAACACCCAAAAGCTCGCTTTCCACTTTTTTGCGGAAGGCGGCGAAGGGCACGGGTTTGGCCTTTTTGGGTTTGGTTGCTCTTTTGCCGGTTTTTTTCTCAGGCGGAAAAGCGAGCGCACGCACCACTTTGCGCAGCCGCGCCTCGTTGGTCTTGGGAGTGATCTCGCCGAGATAATCCTTCATGCGGTCGGCGCGCAGGGCGAAGGTGCTGGCGCTTAAACGCTGGATCAGGGATTCGAGCGCGGAAAAGGTTACCTTTCCGCTTTCCAGGCGGCGCCCGATACCAAGCGCCAGCACCAGGATGGAATTGCTGAAGGGGTCTTCCTCGGCCCCGGCGCGGATACGGTCGAGGTCGGCCACCAGCTCCGAACGCAGGCGGCCGGTATTAACGCCGCGCCGGGTTTTAAAACAGGCGGTGGCGGGAAGCAGCGGCGGCTTGAACGAATCGAGAAGCGCCGTGGCCTCGTCGTGGATGGTGGTTTTTTTGGCGGTTCTCCCGCCGGGTTTTTTTGCGGGTTTCTTGCGAGTCACGGTTTTGGCGTTACGCGGCATGGGCTGTTCTCCGGAGCAGGACCATTCACATTATGCACATGGATACGTCCTCCGAAAGAGGGCGGGACATAGGGACGCAGCCTCCTTAAGGAGGGCTGGACGGACTAGACGCGGAATTTGTATTCCCTGCCCGCCTCGCGTTCGATATCGGGGGGATAGGTCTTGCGCTTGTCGGCGTAGTACTGGTCCAGGAAATCGCCGTCGGAAAGACGGCTGTAGGTGGCGAAATAGAGGCGCCGCATGGTGTCGCTCATATTGGGTTCCGAGCCGTGGGGGGCATAGGAATCGAAATAGGCCACATCGCCGGGCTTGGTGAGCGCCATGATGAAATCCATCTTGCCGGTGTCCTCTTCGTTGAGGGGCTCCCATTCGCGGATCAGACCCTTTTGGTGATGCCCGGCCACCAGTTGCAGACAGCCGTTTTCCTCGGTGGCCTCATCGACGCAGACCATGACGGTGATGAAGTAATCGGCGTAGTCCCACCACCCGGCCTGGGAATCCTGATGCGGCTTGAAACCGTCGGCGCCGGGATATTTGAAATTGATCTTTTCCTTGAACAGCGCCGCCTTCTCGCCCAGCAACTGTCCCACCGGGGCCTCGAGCACATCACTCAGCTCCTTAAAGCCGGGCACATAGGGCGAGATGTTCTCGATGCGGCTGATGATTTTCTGGGCCGGATCGAGGCGGCTCTCCTCCCAATAGACCCAGTGCTTGCCCGGTTCCTCGGGAAGCGCCACCAAATCGTTCATGGCGGCGTCGATGACGGCCACTTCCGCGGCGTTAAAGACGCCGGGGGTGACGACGAATCCGTCGTGTTTGAAATCGCCGATCTGCTCTGCGCTGAGAACCGGGGTGGTCACCATGGCGGGGTTCCTTAGTCCCGTTACGAAGCCGGAGAACCTAGCAGAACCACAGCGTATGGAAAATCGTAAAAATCACCGTTGGGGGAGTGCCTAGATAGGCTGGGTGGCCGCCTCAAGCCAGGCCGCGGTTTCGGCGTCCACCAAAGGCGTCAGCGCCTCGCGCACGCGGACGTGATAGGCGTCGAGCCAGGCCCGCTCTTGCGGCTCCAACAGACCGGGTTCGATGAGAACACGGTCGATGGGGGCCAGGGTCAGGGTCTCGAAGGCCAGCATGGCGCGCTCCGCGCTTTTCATTTTAGGCGCGGGCGTGACGGCGAGCAGGTTCTCGATGCGGATGCCGTAAGCCCCGGCCTTGTAATAGCCGGGCTCGTTGGAGAGGACCATGCCCGCGGCCAGCACCGCGCCACCGCCCAGCTTGCCCATGCGTTGCGGCCCCTCATGAACGCCGAGATAACTGCCCACGCCATGGCCGGTGCCGTGGTCGAAATCGAGTCCCGCCCGCCACAGCGGCACGCGCGCCAGGGTGTCGAGCTGGCCGCCCCGGGTGCCCTGGGGGAAGCGCGCCGTGGCGATGGCCATATGGCCCTGGAGTACGCGGGTGAAATGGTCGCGCTGTTGCGGCGTCGGCGCACCGTTCTCGCCGTCAACAGCCCCGCCAATGAATACGGTGCGGGTGACGTCGGTGGTGCCGTCGCGGTACTGAGCCCCGGAATCGAGCAGATAGATATCGCCGGGAACCAGCTCGCGGTCGTTTTCGGGCGTGGCCCGGTAATGGACGATGGCGCCATTGGGTCCGGAACCGGAAATGGTGGGGAAGCTCAAATCCATGAAACGGTCGTTGCCCGCGCGCAGGGATTCAAGTCTTTCGGCGGCGGCCATCTCGGTGAGACCGCCCTGTGGTGCGGTGCGCGCCAGCCAGGCCAGGAACGTCACCAGCGAGGCACCGTCACGCAGATGGGCCGCCCGCATGCCCTCGAGTTCAATGTCGTTCTTACAGGCCTTGGGCAGCTGGCAGGGATCGGCGGCGCGCTCGATCTTGCCCTTGGCGGTGTTCCCATTGCCTCCTCCGGAGGCGGCGGCAGTGATGCGGTCGAAGAACCAGGCCGCGCTGTGCGCCGGGTCGAGAAGGATTTTCCCCCCGCCCGCCGCCAGCCGGTCCAGCGCCGCCCCCAACTCGCCGGGGTCGTGGCGCGACACATCCGGCCCGAGATGCACATCCAGCGCCTCATCTCCCTTGGCCGGGTCGAGGAACAAGTCCACCGCTCCGGTGTCCTGATTGTCGGCATGGAGGATGGCGAAACACAAAGCCAGCGGCGTATGGTCCACATCGCCGCCACGGATATTGAGCAGCCAGGCGATGGAATCGGGGGCCGTCAGCACCGCCGCACCCACACCCTGTTTCTTTAAATCCGCCGCCAGGGCGTGGCGTTTCTCCACCGCGCTTTTCCCGGCGAAGGCCAGGTCATGGGGCACCACGGGCGCGGCGGGTGGCGGCGGCTGATCCGCCCATACGGCATCCAGGGGGTTATCCTCGCAGGCCACCAGCTTGGCCCCCGCCTTAGCACAGGCTTTCTCAAACTTGGCGAGGCCGTCGGGGGTATGGAGCCGGGGGTCATAGCCCACGGTCATGCCCTTCTTGATATGTGTGGCGAGCCAGTCGGGCGGCGGGTCGTCCATCAGATGCAGAAGTGCGAAACATGAACTGTCGGTCTGTGCCGCCAGTTGCAGGGTATAACGGCCGTCGGCGAAGACCGCGGCCTCGTGGTCGAGAACCAGCGCCAGCCCCGCCGAGCCGGTGAAGCCGGTGAGCCAGGCCAGCCGTTCGGCGCAAGCAGGCAGATATTCGTTCTGATGCTCGTCGGCATGGGGGACGATGAATCCGCCCAAGTCTCGCCGCGCCAGCTCGGCCCGCAACAGCGCCAGCGGCGTGTCCTTCGCGGAGGACTCTCCCGGAACCTGTTTCTTTTGTGTCGCCATCAGTCTTTTCCCGTCACGAAAGAACCAGTGTCACCCAGTCCCCAAGGATAATACGGCGTAACAGGAAAAGCCGCTGTGCGCCATAGGCGGCCATAACCCGCGCCGCCTGGTGATGCAAAATCCCCGACAGCACCACCACCCCGCCCGATGCCAGATAGCGCTTCGCCAGCGGCGCCATGGCGATGATGGGATCGGGCAGGATATTGACGAAGATGAGGTCATAGGGTGCGCCTGCGCCCACGGCGGCGGGCGTCATGCCCCTGCCCCGCCCCACCCGCACCAGGGAGGCGACGCCGTTACGCTTTATATTGGTAGCCGCAGTACGTACCGCCACGGGATCACAATCCAGGGCCGTGACCCGCGCCCGCATGAGCTTGGCCACCGCCAGGGAAAGAATGCCCGAACCGCAGCCCACATCGAGGATACGGGCAAAGCAGCGGGAGCGCGCCAGGCGGTCGAGGGCGAGCAGACAGCCGAGGGTGGATTCATGACGGCCGGTGCCGAAGGCCTGGCCAGCGTCCACCATCAGACCCACCCGCCCCGCGGGCACGGTATCGCCGCAATGGGAGCCATGAATGAAGAAACGCCCGGCATGGAGCGGCGGGAATCCATCGAGATTTTCCGCCACCCAGTCACGCTCGGGCACCGTTTCCACCGTGAAGGCCGGGGCGCGGGCGATGCCCTGAGCGGCGGCGGTCGCATCCAGAGCCAACGAAAATCCCGCCTCGTCGAAACTGTCCTCGCCCAGTCCTTCCAGCCGCCACCGCCCACCGGAGACGCCGGGACGGTCTTCAAAGGAGGAGACGGCCATGCAGAATTTTTCCAGCACCGCCTCGAAGGGCGGCAGCAAACGTACCGGCACCCCCAGCACCACCCGCCATAAAGATGGGGAGGAAGATGTCACGCCCAAATTATGTTTAAGAGTCACGCCTTTTCCACGAAACTTTCCAGCACCTTTTTCACCCCCGTCTCGAAGGCGATTTCCAGCTTGTCGCCATCCACCGAGCGCACCCGGCCATAGCCGAACTTGGTGTGGAACACTTCGTCGCCGCTGGCGATGTTCTGTGGGTCGCGGGTCTTCTTTCCGGTTTGGACGCGGGCCTTTTTCCCGGATCGGACAGACCGAATGGCGCGGGCGCGGCCTTCGATAGCCGGAGCATAATCGAAGCCCGGCGTGTCCTCGGCCAGCCCGCCGCCCTGCACAGAGGCCGAACCATAAAGCCCCGGCGCGCTGTCGCGTTCGCTGTGTTCTTCGGGAATCTCATCCAAGAAACGCGAAGGCAACGGACTTTCCCACGAACCGTAAAGGTGGCGGTTGGCGGCAAAGGAGATGGCCACATTACGCCGCGCCCGGGTCAGCCCCACATAGGCCAGCCGCCGTTCCTCCTCGAGCCCGCGCGCGCCTTCCTCATCCATGGCCCGCTGGTGGGGAAAGACGCCTTCCTCCCAGCCGGGCAGGAACACGGTATCGAATTCCAGCCCCTTGGCGCCGTGCAGGGTCATGAGATTGACCATGTCGCCGTGGGCGTTTTCGGTGGCCTCCATCACCAGACTCACATGTTCGAGGAAGCCGGGCAGGGTTTCAAATTCCTCGATGGCCCCCACCAGCTCCTTGAGGTTTTCCAGCCGCCCCGGCGCCTCGGGGGACTTGTCCTTCTGCCACATATCAGTGAGGCCCGATTCGTCCAGCACCTGTGCGGCCAGTTCGAAATGAGGAATGTGGCGGGCCCGGTCGCGCCATAAAGCAAACTGATCGAGCAGCCCGGCCAAAGGCGCGCGGGAGCGGGGCTTCAGTTCGTCGGTCTCCACCAGACGCGCGGCGGCCACCGTCAGGGGCAGATTTTCGGCGCGGGCAAGATGGTGCAGGGTCTGCATGGCCACCTCGCCGATACCACGGCGCGGCAGGTTGACGATGCGCTCGAAGGCGAGGTCGTCATCGGGCTGGAAGATGACCCGGAAATAGGCGATGGCGTCGCGGATTTCACGGCGCTCGTAGAAACGCGGCCCGCCGATAATCCGATAGGGCAGGCCCAGAGTCACGAAGCGTTCCTCGAATTCGCGCATCTGGAATCCGGCGCGCACGAGAATGGCGATCTGGCTCAGGGCGTGGCCCTTGCGTTGCAGGGCCTCGATCTCCTCGCCGGCCACCCGGGCTTCGTCCTCACCATCCCAGACCCCGCGCAGCACCACCTTGGCGCCCGCCTCCTCGTCGGTCCACAGGGTCTTGCCGAGCCGCCCCTGATTATGGGCGATCAATCCCGAGGCGGCGCCCAGGATATGCGGGGTGGAGCGGTAATTCTGTTCCAGCCGCACAACCTTGGCGCCGGAGAAATCCTTTTCGAAACGCAGGATGTTGC
>JADHSZ010000033.1 GCA_016776635.1 Alphaproteobacteria bacterium | reverse complement strand
GTTCCACCGTCACCGCCCTGATGCAGGCCCAGAGCTCGCGGCCGGTGGAAACCTTCTCCATTGGTTTTTCTGAATCCGCCTTCGATGAATCGAGCGAGGCCGCCGCCGTAGCCCATCATCTCGGCACCGATCACACGGAGCTTATGGTATCGCCCGCCGATGCGCGGGCGGTGATCCCCTATCTGCCGCATATCTATGATGAACCTTTCGGCGATTCCTCCCAAATTCCCACCTATCTGGTATCACGGCTGGCGCGTGGCCAGGTGAGCGTGGCGCTGTCGGGTGACGGCGGTGACGAAATGTTCGCGGGCTATAACCGCCACCGTCTGGCGGCGGCGGCGTGGCCACGCCTGGAGCGGGTTCCCCCGGCGCTGAGGGGGGTGGCCGCTTCCTGTCTGCGAACCCTTCCGCCACGGCTGTGGGACATGTTGTTCGCGCCTTCGCCGAAACGTCTACGCCATGTGCTTACCGGCGACCGCATGCATAAACTGGCGACAGTACTCGCCAGCGCCAATGACGCCGATCTCTACGGACGGCTGGTGAGCCAATGGCCCGACCCGGAATCGCTGGTTGTCGAGGGCGCATGCGAGGGCGAGCAGATATGGGATGATCCGGGTCTTGTGCGCGACCTGCCGGAGCCCATGGCGCGCATGAGATATATGGATACGGTGGGCTACCTTCCCGGAGATATCCTGACCAAGCTCGACCGCGCCAGCATGGCCGTCAGCCTCGAGGCCCGGGTGCCGCTCATCGACCATCGGGTGGCGGAATTCGCCGCCGGCCTGCCTCCGCATATGCTGATCCGTAACGGTCGCGGCAAATGGCTGTTGCGTCAGGTGTTGCACCGTTATGTGCCGGAGGAATTGGTGACCCGTCCCAAGACCGGCTTCGGGGTGCCTCTTGATTCCTGGCTGCGAGGGCCGCTGCGCGATTGGGCCGAGGGCCTGTTGTCGCGGTCGCGGCTCGAGGAAGAGGGATTCTTCACCCCCGCAACCGTACGCCGGGCGTGGAAAGAACATCTTTCGGGACGCCGCAATCATCAGCACAAGCTGTGGGCGGTGCTCATGTTCCAGGCCTGGCACACGGGCGAACATTCTCTGAATTGACGATGCGGGGGAATTGATGACGCCCCGCCGCGGCCCCTCAGCCTTGCGCCGTCCTTTCATGGAGAACCGGCATGAGATCGAAATAGGGGCGGATCAGTGGCGAGTCCGATGATTCGAACTCCGTGAAGGGACCATCGAAAGATATCCGCCCCTCATGCAGCATCACGGTACGCGGTTGCAGGCGGCCAAGCAGATCCTTGTCATGGGTGACGATCACCGTGGTTCGTTCGGGACCGCCGGTTTTGCGGTCGAAATGGGTGGCGAGAATCAAATCCTGGATCTGAACCGCGCTGCTGGGGTCGAGCCCCGTGGTGGGTTCGTCGTAGAAGATGACATTCGGGTCCATGGACAGCGCCCGGGCCACGGCAAGGCGTTTGGCCATGCCGCCGGAGAGGTCGTTGGTGTCGGTGTTGAGAAAATCGTCGTTGGTGGGCAGGGCCACCGCCGTTAATACCGAGCGCGCGATGGGGAGGATGGCATCATCCCCGAGATCCCTCACCTCTTCGAGCCAGAGGCTGATATTGTCGTAGACGGTGCCCGAGAACAGCGCATTGTTCTGAAAAACTACGCCCCAATGGGTGTGGATGGTGTCGAGTTTCGCATCATCGAGGAGCGACGGGTCCACCAGCGCCGCCCCGGGTTGTTCGTGGTCGGCCACCAGGATGCGGCCGGCATCGGGGGTCAACAGGCCCAGGATGTGGTTGAGAAGCACCGTCTTGCCGCAGCCCGACCCACCGACCACGGCCACCACCTCGCCGCGGTGTATTTCCAGATCCACCCCACGCAGCACATGATGCTCGTCGAAGGCTCCGCACAGGCCTTCCACGCGAATCTCCACGGCTTGCGCCACTTCGTCGTTTGCGTGCCTCTTGTCACCCATGGGGCCAGACTACACGAAGCATCGCCTCCATACACGTGTCGGAACGAGACGGGGAGGGCAAGGCGGAATAGTTTGAAAGCACCCCTTGGGCGGCCCCATGTGTAGTGAGCTTTGTCACAGACAATGACGGTGGTTGTGGTAAGGAGGGCTCTCCGCCTTCAGGCTGAGTTCCCTGGGTGCTTCGCCTGAAAACCCGGCAAGAGCAATTTTGGAGGAAACCATGACGGATTTTTCCGGTTTGAAAGTTCTGGTGGCGGATGACGATCCGCTTTTTCTCGATTTTATTAAAATGGTTCTGAACGATTTGGAAATCCGGGATGTAGTTTCCGTGGGTGACGGCACCGATGCGGCCCGCAAGATTATCGAGGCCGACCGAGATTTTGATCTTGTGGTTTGTGATTATCAGATGCCCGGCTTCAGCGGCATGGATGTCTTTCGTCTTATCCGCAAGGCAGGCATTCCGGCAAAGTTCGTAATGATTACCGCCCGCGACCGTAACGAAGATGCGGAAACCATCTCCGGCGGCGGCTGTGAAAACTTTATTGCCAAGCCCATTGAGCCCAAGACGCTTCGTGACACGCTGGAGGCCATCCTTCAGGAGAACTGAGAAGATTCGTTGTGGGGGGCAAAGGATAAAAAAGGGAGCTTGCGGAGGCTCCTTTTTTTTATGGAGAAAAACCCGGCCTGCCATAGGGCGGGCCTGTGGCGTGTTCTCTCAAGGTTTTCCTATGAAGCCCCATCCAATATCTCGCGCACCCTGAAGGCAAGCTCGTCTTTCCGGTAGGGCTTGAGAATCATGGGAAACGTTATGTCCCCCTTCATTTTTTCCCTTATTTCATCGGGATTGTAGCCGGTGCATAAAAGCACCCCTATATCCGGATCGAGCTTCCGGGCTTTTTTGGCAAGTTCTATCCCGGACATGCCGCCCGGCATGACCACGTCGGTGAGCAAGAGATGAACTTTTTTTCCGCCCTTTCGGGTCTTCAGGGCCTTAAGAGCCTTGGCCCCGTCTGCGGCTTCGATGACCGTGTATCCGAGTTTTTTGAGCATGAGGACCCCGAGCATGCGTACCACCGGGTCGTCTTCGGCCAGTAACACTGTTTCATCCCCGGTGGGAAGTTCCGGGGAAGGCTGAGGGGTTTTAGTTTTTTTTCTTTTCCCTGCCGCGCCTTTGGCTCGTGGCAGGTGCATGGAGGCCGTGGTTCCCTTGCCTGGCGTGCTTTCGATTTGGGTGTATCCACCCGACTGTTTGACGAAGCCGTAAACCATACTGAGGCCGAGCCCCGATCCCTTGCCCACCTTTTTGGTGGTGTAGAAGGGATCGAATGCCCGCTCCAGAACTTCCGCCGGCATGCCTGCGCCGGTATCCGATACCGAGACCGTGACATAGTCTCCCGGTTTTTCCTCCAGTTCCCCAGCCTTCTCCTCCCCCAGTTTCGTGTTCGCCAGCTTTACGGTGATGGCGCCGCCATCGGCCATGGCGTCGCGTGCATTGACGGCGAGGTTAAGAAGCGCTCCTTCCAGTTCTCCGGGGTCGACGATCACATCCCCGGACTTCTTGGCAATGACGGTTCTGATATCGACGGTTTCACCAAGCATGAGGCTGAAATTTCTGCTGGATTCCCTGATAATTCCGGCAATATCCATGCGTTGCGGCGACAGGGTCCGCAGCCGGGAATAGGTCATCAGGTCGCGGG
Source organism: Alphaproteobacteria bacterium (assembly GCA_016776635.1). Lineage (GTDB taxonomy): Bacteria > Pseudomonadota > Alphaproteobacteria > UBA11136 > UBA11136 > UBA11136. The sequence continues at coordinate 27,516 of JADHSZ010000033.1, read as the reverse complement.
TGAGGTTTTTGCTGCGTTCGGCGGATTTCATGACCGCGATCATGAAGGGCATGAGTTCCTGTCGGTCCGTGATTCCCTCTTCGATGAGCTCCAGGTTTCCCTGAATTCCCTGCAACATGTTGTTGAATTCATGGGCCACGCCGCCGGCGATTTGGCCGATGGTCTCCATTTTCTGGGTTTGCCGGAGCCGCGCATCGATGGTCTTGCGCTCGGTGATATCGTGGGCGACGGTGATAATATGATCCGTGCCGTCGAGTTTAATCAGTTCGGCGGAGACCAGAACGTCCCTCAATTCCCCGCTCTTTGTTTTCATGCGGGCTTCAAGATTTCGGGCGCTGCCGTCTTTCTTCAGGCCTTTCAACAGATGCCTGCGGTATTTCGTGTCCTCCCAGACCCCGATTTCGGTGGCTGTCTTGCCGATGACCTCAACGCGGTCATACCCCAATGCCTCCAGCCACTGGTCGTTGACGTCCACATGGGTGCCGTCCTTTAAGGTGGTAAGGGCCATAAGGTCCGGACTGGCCTGAAAGGCCTTCGAGAACTTCTGTTCCGATCTGTTGAGAGCCTCTTCAGCCTGTTTGCGCTCGGTAATGTCGCGTACGGAGGAAAAATGATATGTCTCTCCCTCATAGGAGACGGTGCTGACCTTGACCTCCACGGGAAATACGGTGCCGTCTTTTCTTTTGTGATGGGTTTCAAATTGCCGTGACCCGCTTTCTTCGGTGCCGCGCCAGTGCTCCTCCCATTTTTTGCGGGTGACGCTGGGATTAATGTCGAGCACCGAAAGACTCAGCAGCTCTTCCCTGGAATAGCCCAGGCTTTCACAGGCGGCATCGTTGACGTAGATAAACAGGGCGTCCCGTTTGGTGACGAAAAAAGCATCCCTGCCGTGTTCCATCAGATGTTCGAGGAATTTGAGTTGTGATTCCGCCTGTTTGTGTTCGGTAATGTCGCGGGCGGTGGAAAAATGATACGCCTCCCCCTCATAGGAGACATGGCTGACCTTGACCTCCACGGGAAACACGGTGCCGTCTTTTTTCCTGTGGTGGGACTCGAATATTCTGAGGCCGGTTTTCTTGGTTTTCTTCCAGTGGGCGTCCCATTTTTTGCGGTCGAAGTTGGGATCAATGTCGGGGATTTCCAGGTCCAGAAGTTCTTCCCTGGAATAACCCAGGCTCTCGCAGGCGGCTTCATTGGCGTAGATAAGCCGGGCATCCCGCCTGGTGACGAAAGCAGTGTCCCTGCTGTATTCCATCAGGTGTTCGAGGAATTTGAGTTGTGATTCCGCCTGTTTACGTTCGCTGATGTCGCGGCAGGAGGCAAAATTATATTCCTCGCCCTCGAACTCGATTAAATTAACGCAGACCTCCACGGGAAAGATCATGCCGTCCTTGCGCTGGTGGGTGCTCTCGAAGCGTTTGGATCGGACCCGGCGCAGCTCTTCCCAATGCAGGGGCCATCCCTTGTGAGAGGCATTGGGATCAATGTCGGGGATGGACATGCCGACGAGCTCTTCCCTGGTATAGCCAAGGTCCTCGCAGGCGGCGTTGTTGGCATAGAAAATCTGCGCATCCCGGGTCATGCCGTAATAGGCGTCCCGGGTATGGTCGAGCGAGAACTGGGTCAGTTCCAGGGCCTTGTCGGCCCTTTTGAAGTATTTGAACACGGTAGTATTTCCCCCCGTGCGGTATTGTGCATAAATTCACTGTGCTTTGGTAGAAAAAGCTCGTTTGGGGGAGAACATACCCCTGAGCGCCGTTCTGATTTCAGAATTGCCGACTCTGTCTCCATTACCAAGACAGCCCCGCAAGGGGGCTGTCTTGGTAATGGCGGTGGGGGTGGGATTCGAACCCACGGTACCCGCAAGGGCACAACGGTTTTCGAGACCGCCCCGTTCAACCACTCCGGCACCCCACCATAAAAAATATTTTTCTTAGCTATTTGGAATTACAGCCTTTATTTAGGGAATATGGTTGTTAAAATTTAGTTTGCCGTCAAAACAGTATTAGTGCCATCTGTGCCCGTTTAGGTAACGCAGCCGCTGCCGGTATGTCCACCTTTAAGCCGGTATTCAAAGGGGAAAACCCTGAAAATGGAGAGAAAAAACATTGTGACTGATCACGGCCTGAAAATTATGGAAGTCACGCTTCGCGATGGCAGCTATGCCATCAATTTCCAATTCACGGCGGGGGATACCGCCCTGATATCCGCTGCCTTGGAAGAGGTGGGTTTCGGTCTTATAGAAGTTGGCCATGGTGTCGGTATCGGGGCATCGAAGGCAGGGCACGGCGAGGCGGCAGAGAGCGATGAAACCTATATGAAGGCCACTGCCGACGCTCTGTCATCGGCAAAGTGGGGCATGTTCTGTATTCCGGGAATAGCCGATCTGGATCATATCCATATGGCGCATGATTACGGCATGGACTTTATCCGCGTCGGCACCAATATCACGGAGGTCGAGACATCGAAGCCCTTCATCGAGCAGGCCAAGAAATTCGGTATGACGGTCTGCGCCAATTTCATGAAATCCTACGCCTGTTCTCCTTCGGAAGTAGCCGATATTGCCGCGCAGTCGGCCTCTTACGGGGCCGACGTGGTGTATCTGGTGGATTCTGCCGGAGGTATGCTGACCGAGGATGTCTCCGCTTATGTGGAGGCCATGTGCCAGAAAAGTAATGTACGTATTGGATTTCACGGCCATGACAATCTTGGTCTCAGCGTAGCCAATGCACTTGCAGCCATTGACGCCGGCGCAACGGTTATAGACACGTCCCTGCAGGGTTTTGGCCGCAGTTCGGGCAACACGCCGACGGAACGTTTTCTGTCAGTGCTTGCGCGACGCGGGATAGACCTCGGCATGGATCCGGTCAAGGTCATGGATATAGGTGAAAAATATATTCTCCCTCTTGTTTCGAGCAAGGGGATCGGTTCCTTGGACGTGGTTTGCGGCCTGGCGCAGTTCCATTCGAGCTATATGGATGTCATCCGGGAATTTTCCAGTCGCCACCAGATCGATCCCCGGCATTTGATCATCGAGGTCTGTAAGCACGATAAGATAAATGTGGATAGGGATATGGTCGATAAGCTTGCCCGGAACCTCCGAGAAAAGGGAGATCATGAAGGGGCATCCACATCAAAATTCCATTTCGAGAATTACCACGGAAAGGAACAGGGCTAAATCACCCGATGACAGAAATTCTCGATCACTACCGTGAAGTTTTTTCCCGGCATTCAAAAGACGCGGCCCTAATAGACGCCACGTGTTCCGACACTCCCGCGCGGGAGGTTTCGTACCAAGAACTGGAGGGCATGGCTGCTTCCCTGGCCGGTGTATTTTTTCGTGAAGGTCTGGGGGCAGGGGATCGCCTTGCGGTGATCCTGTCAAACGGGATTGGTTTCGCCGCAACGTATCTTGCCTGTTTTCAGGCCGGAATTACGATTATTCCCGTCAATCCGCATTTATCGCCAGAAGATGTGGCGTATATCGTTTCGCTTTCCGGTCCCAAAATGGTGATGGCTGAAAAAACCTTCGCTCATCTTCTGCCCCGACAGGTGGAAAATCCCTGGATTGTCGAAAATGTGGAAGAACTGATCGGCCCCGATAGCGGGGATGCGGCGGCATTTGCCGGAAGGCCGGAAAACATTCTGTCCATCCATTTTACCTCCGGGACCACGAATCGTCCCAAGGGGGTATGTCACCGGGTAAGCGCGCTGTTTGGGAACGCGCTGGCGTTCAATGCTCACCTGGGACTTACCGCTGGGGCGCGCCTCATGCATGTGATGCCCATGAGCTATATGGCGGGCTTCCTGAATACGCTTCTGGCGCCGCTTCTGGCCGGGGCCGGGGTTATCCTGGCGCCGCAATTCGATGCCAGAACCGCCCTCACTTTTTGGCAGCCCGCCATGGCGCATGGGGTGACGGCCATGTGGCTGACGCCAACCATGCTCGCGGCCCTTGTAAGACTTGACCGCGATCCGGAGACGCGTTCCTGGACACGGGATCATCTCGATTATATTTGCGTGGGGACGGCGCCACTGTCTTCATCCGTCAAAGAGGATTTCGAACAGCGTTTTTGTGTCAGGCTTCTGGAAAGCTACGGAATGACCGAAATCCTGATTGCCTCGGGTTTCTCCCCGGAAGCCCCGGAAAAGCCGGGGTCGGTTGGCGCCATATTGCCGGGTGTGGATATCCAGTCCAGAGACCCTGACGGCACCGTTCTGAAGGCCGGGGAGGAGGGAGACCTGTGGATCAGGTCGCCCCATGCCCTTGAGGGGTACCTTGATGGAAACTGTGACGGCAGCGCCTTGTCTTCGCCACTTCAGGAGGGGTGGCTGCCCACCGGCGATATCGGTTGCAAGGACCAGTCGGGGCATTTGTATATTACCGGAAGGCGCAAGGACCTGATTATTCACGGCGGCGCCAATGTCAGCCCTCCCGCGGTTGAGGAATCGATTCTGCGCCACGAAGACGTGGAGGACGTGGCCGTTGTTGGCGTGCCACATCCCTTTTGGGGAGAAGAGGTCGTTGCCTTCGTAAAGTTGACCGATGGCGGTGCGCTGACAAGGGAAACACAGGCTTCGCTTCGCGCCCATTGTGAATCCCACCTGTCTTCCGATTCCCGGCCGGGCCGTTTTCTGGCCGTGGAATCAATCCCCCGCACGGTGACGGGCAAAATTCAAAAGAATCAACTACTTGAAGAACACCTGCCCCCAGGCGAATCTATGCTGGCCCAATGACAGAGAACGGGAATAATGATGTTGCTGGTCCTTAGAATAAGGGGCAATTATCACGTGTTAACATGCAGTTTCAGATAGTACGGAAAAGGATATGACCCGGGAAATAATCGACCTTACCTTTCCCATTCACGAGGGAATGCAGACATTCCCCGTGCATTGGCACCCCGTTGTGGAAATCACCCAATTGGGAAGACTGGACGTTGAAGCCCGTGAGACCCGGAAAATGGTGCTGGGAACCCATACGGGCACACATATGGACGCGCCGCGCCATTTCATAGATGGCGGAAAAACCATTGACGAAGTGTCCCTGGACATATTGGTGGGGCCGGCCTTCGTGTGTGATTTTTCCCACGCCGGAAAGTCTCAGGAACTGACGGTGAAGGATTTTGAAGAAATCATAGGAGATAATCGTCCCCAAAGGGTCATTATGCGCTTCGACTGGTCGGACCATTACAACAGCGACTCCTATTACAGCGACCATCCCTTCATATCGAGCGAAGCGGCACAATGGCTGGTTAACCGGGGGTGCCGCCTTCTCGCCATGGATACGCCCATGCCCGACAACCCCAAGCACGGCAAGGGCTGCGAGACCGATTCCCCCATCCATAAAATTTTGCTCGGGAACGACGTCATCCTTGTGGAATATCTGACTAATTTAAAGGCTCTGACCCGGCAAGAGGTGGAGCTTGTTGTCGCCCCTCTCAAGGTCAAGGGCGGAGATGGCGCCCCCGTGCGCTGTTTTGCGATCCAGCGGGACTAGGCCCGGCTGAGGAATGCATCCAGGATCAGGATGAAAACACATGGCTGAGAAAACAATTTCGGAAGAAATGTATGGCTGGGCACAGGACCTCTTTCCCCTGTGCCGAAGCCTTACCGGAGAAGGCGTCCGTCAGACGCTTTCCTATTTTTGTGACTTGCTTCCTGAAATGAAAATCCTGGAAGTTCCCAGCGGGACAAAGGTTTTCGACTGGACGGTGCCCGATGAATGGAACATTGAGGAAGCCTATCTTCTTGATGAAGACGAAAACAGAATTGTCGATTTCAGCGACCACAATCTTCATGTGGTGGGCTACTCGGAACCGGTCGATACGTGGCTGACGCTGGAGGAACTCCAGGATCACCTTTATTCATTGCCCAAACTCCCCGACGCCATTCCCTATGTTACTTCTTATTACAAGCGCCACTGGGGCTTCTGTCTCCCCCATAACCAGCGCCAGGCCCTTAAGCCCGGAAAATACCGGGCCGTGATTAAAAGCACATTGCAGCCGGGGGTTCTCAATTACGGAGAGTTGATTCTGCCCGGCCGGGAGACCTCTGAAGTTCTCCTCTCCACTTATATCTGCCATCCTTCCATGGCCAATAACGAGCTTTCGGGCCCTGTGATGACGGCGGCGCTGGCCCTCTGGCTTGCCTCCCAGCCCGAGCGGCGGCACACCTATCGCATTGTCTTCCTGCCCGAGACCATCGGTTCCATTGCCTATATGAGCGAACATCTGGAAACCATGAAAAGCAATGTAATCGCCGGTTATGTGGTTACATGCGTCGGGGATGACAGAGCATATTCATTCCTTCCGTCGCGCAATGGAAATACCTTGGCGGACCGTGTGACGCGACATGTGCTTGCGCGCCATTGTCCGGATTGCGTGGAATACAGCTTCCTTGATCGCGGCAGTGATGAACGCCAGTACTGCAGCCCCGGGATTGACCTTCCGGTGGTCTCGGTCATGCGTTCGAAATACAATACTTATCCCGAATACCATACCTCCCTTGACGATCTTTCACTTATTTCTCCTCAGGGCCTGGAGGGGGCATTCGAGGCCCTGCAACAATGTCTCCGCGTTCTTGAGGCGAATAAGGTATGGCGCTGTACGGTTCCATGCGAACCTAATCTTGCCAAGCGGGGCCTATATCCCACGCTCAGCTCCGGGGATATTGATGCGCAGGTGCGAAAAACCCTGAATTTTCTGGCCTATGCCGATGGCGGCAACGATCTTCTGGCAATTGCGGAAAAAATCGGCGCGGATGTTTTTGAATGCGAAGCCCTGTCCCAAGTCCTGCAGGAGGCGGGTGTGATTGAGGAAGCCAAGGGTGGCGGATGAGTTTGCGTGGTGTTTTGGTGGGCATTGGGGCCGGTGGAGGCATATGAGTTTCGGCCTTTGATGTTGCTGCCATTTCTTCCTTCCGAGGCCCCCCAAAAAGCGTTGACAAGGGCGGGGTCCGGGGTATAGTGCGGCCCGCGTCCCTGCGGGAAAATGCCCGTCTGCGGGCGCCTCAGTAACTTTTTATTTTTCTGGAAATTCAAAGCCATGTTTGCAGTCATCCGCACCGGCGGAAAACAGTACAGGGTTGCCAAAGACGACATTATCTCCGTGGAAAAACTCGACGGCGGTGAAGGTGCGTCCGTGACCCTCGATCAGGTGCTCATGATTGGCAGCGGTAAAAACGCCACCATAGGCGCGCCCCTGGTGGCTGGTGCCTCGGTCACGGCAACCGTGCTCGAACAGGCCCGCGCCGATAAAATCATCGTCTTCAAGAAGAAGCGGCGCAAGGACTACCGCCGCAAGGCCGGCCACCGCCAGGATCTGACGGTTCTGCGTATCAACGATATCCGCGCCAGCGGCGGCAAGGCGGCGCCTAAGAAGGCTGAAGCCAAGAAGGCGGAGCCCGTCAAGAAGGAAGAAGCCAAGAAAGCGCCTGAAAAGAAGGCGGCGGAGAAGAAGGCCCCCGTTAAAAAGACTGAAGCTAAGAAGACCGAGGCCAAGAAGGAAGAGCCTAAGAAGCCTGCCGCGAAAAAGACCGAGGCCAAGAAACCAGCAGCTAAAAAGGCCGAGACCAAGGCGAAGCCCGCCGCGAAAAAGACGCCCGCGAAGAAACCCGCGGCCAAGAAAACTCCCAAGAAGGAGAAATAGTCATGGCTCATAAGAAATCAGGCGGCAGTTCCCGCAATGGCCGCGATACCGCGGGCCGGCGCCTGGGTCTCAAGAAGTCAGGTGGCCAGGGCGTGGTGCCCGGCAACATCATCATTCGCCAGCGCGGCACCAAATACCATCCCGGCGAGAATGTGGGCATGGGCCGCGACCATACCCTGTTCTCCCTTATCGAGGGCACGGTGACCTTTAGCCATAAAAGCGGCGACCGTACCTTCGTCAGCGTGGAGCCGACCGGCTAGGCGGCCTCCAAGCCATAGGCTATTGTGGAGGGGAATGGCGTGCCATTCCCCTTTTTTGTTGTTTGTAACCTGTAGGACATGCGTGGGCGGGATATGAAGTTCCTCGACCAAGCCAAGATTTTCGTGAAAAGCGGCGACGGCGGCAACGGCTGTGTCAGTTTCCGCCGCGAGAAATATATCGAGCACGGCGGTCCCAACGGCGGCGACGGCGGGCGCGGCGGTGACGTGATCGTGGTGGCGGTGGAAAACCTCAACACCCTGATAGATTTCCGCTATCGCCAGCATTTCAAGGCGGCCCGGGGCGTGCATGGAATGGGCCGCGACCGCACCGGCCCCGGTGGCGACGACCTGATCATCAAGGTTCCCGTGGGAACGCAGATTTTCGACGCCGAAGCCGATACCCTGGTGGCCGACATGGTGACGCCCGATCAAAGAGTGGTTCTTGCCCGCGCCGGTGACGGTGGGTTCGGTAACGCCCATTACAAGAGCTCCACCAACCAGGCTCCGCGCCGCTGCGATTCCGGCCATCCCGGCGAGGAGAAATGGCTGTGGCTGCGCCTCAAGCTGATCGCCGATTCCGGCATTATCGGCTTGCCCAATGCGGGCAAGTCCACTTTTCTCGCCGCAGTGTCGCGGGCCAAGCCGAAAATCGCCGATTATCCTTTCACCACGCTCCATCCCCAGCTTGGTGTGGTCCATGTGGATGAGGAGGAGTTCGTTCTCGCCGACATTCCCGGACTCATCGCCGGCGCCCATGAAGGCACCGGGCTGGGCGACCGTTTTCTCGGCCATGTGGAGCGCTGCCGGGTGCTGTTGCATCTGGTGGACGGCACGGAAGAAGACGTGGCCGCGGCCTATGCCACGGTGCGCGGCGAGATCACCCAGTACGGCCACGGGCTCGACGTCATGCCGGAAATCGTCGCCCTCAGCAAATGCGACGCCCTGGACGAGGAAACCCGCGCCGCCCGTCTGGCGGAGCTTGGCGATGCCTGCGGGCACGAGGTTTACGCCGTCTCCGCCGTTTCCGGTGAGGGCACGGTGGATATTCTGCGTGCGCTGTTGGTGCGGATCGGCACATACCGCAAACAGGACACGGCCCAGGAACCGGTGCTGGAGGAGGGCTGGCGGCCATGACCGAATCGGCAACCGGGATGCTCGGCCACAGCCGCAAGCTCTCCGATTCCAGGCGCATGGTGGTGAAGATCGGCTCCGTCCTGCTGGTGGATGAAGAGACCGGAACCATCCGCCAGGACTGGCTGGATGCGCTGGCGGCCGATGTGGCGGCCTGCCGCAAGGCGGGACAAGAGGTGATTCTGGTCTCCTCAGGCGCCATCGCCGTGGGCCGCCGTCATCTCGGTATCACGCGGCCCAATCTGAAGCTGGAGGAAAGTCAGGCGGCGGCGGCTACCGGACAGGGGAGGCTGGCCCATGCCTATCAGGAAGCCATGGCGCGGCACGGCCTCACCACGGCGCAGATTCTTCTTACTCTCGACGATACCGAACAGCGCCGCCGCCATCTCAACGCCCGCGAGACGTTGGAAACTTTGCTCGGTCTGAATGTGGTGCCCCTCATCAACGAGAACGACACGGTGGCCACCGAGGAAATCCGTTTCGGCGATAATGACCGCCTGGCGGCACGGGTGGCGCAGATGGTGGGGGCCGACACGCTGGTTCTGCTATCTGACGTGGACGGGTTTTATACCGCCGACCCCCTGTCCAACCCGGAGGCGGTTCTGGTGCCCGAGGTGCGCGAGATCACGCCCGAAATATCCGCCATGGCCGGTGAGGCCAAACCCGGCGACGGCAGCGGCGGCATGGTGACGAAATTGATGGCGGCGCGTATTACCTTTGCTGCCGGCTGCCGCATGATCATTGCGCCGGGCAAGCTCTTGGGCGCGCTCGCCGCCATTGATGATGGCAGCGGAGACTCGTGTACCTGGTTTCTGCCTTCCTCGGAGCCCAAAACCGCCCATAAACGCTGGATCGCCGGCGCCCTCAATCCCGCCGGGACCATCACCGTTGACGAAGGCGCGGCCAAAGCGTTGGCCAAGGGCGGCAGCTTACTGCCCGCCGGTGTGGTGGCGGTGGACGGGGATTTCGAGCGCGGCGATACGGTGCTGGTGCGCGGTGCCGACGGGGGCGAAATCGGTCGTGGGCTGATCTGTTATTCGGGTGAGGATGCGCGGCGCATCATGGGTCACAAAAGCGATGAAACGGAGGCTATTCTCGGCTATCGTGGGCGCGAGGAAATGATCCATCGTGACGATCTCGTGATCGAGTGACGGAAGGGAAGGCCGGACACATGAAAGATCAGACAAGCGAAGATATTGCCGCCGTCATGCGCTCTCTGGGCGAGGCCGCCCGGGGCGCGGCGTCTGCCCTGGCGGTGACATCCACTGACATGAAAAACGCGGCCCTCATGGCCGGTGCCGCGGCCATCCGCGCTCACGGGGCCGAGATTCTCACCGCCAACGCCAAGGACATGGGGGCAGCGCAGGAGCGCGACCTCTCGGCGGCCCTTCTCGACCGGCTTGAGCTCGACGATGCCCGCGTCGAGGGCATGGCCAGGGGTCTGGAGGAAGTCGCGGCGCTGCCCGATCCGGTGGGCGCCGTCATGGCCCAATGGTCACGCCCCAACGGGCTCGATATCTCCCGCGTGCGGGTGCCGCTAGGGGTTATCGGGATCATCTATGAATCGCGGCCCAACGTCACCGCTGACGCCGGGGGTCTCTGCCTGAAGTCGGGTAATGCGGCGATTTTGCGCGGCGGTTCGGAAAGTTTCCATTCCTCCACCGCCATCGCCGATTGTCTGGCGGAAGGCCTGGAACAGGCGGGCTTGCCCAAGGGCTGTATCCAGCTGGTGCCCACCCGTGACCGCGCCGCCGTGGGTGAAATGCTGACCATGACCGATTGCATTGATGTGATCATCCCCCGCGGCGGGCGTTCGCTCATCGAACGGGTGAGCGCGGAAAGCCGGGTTCCCGTGATCAAGCATCTCGATGGCAACTGTCATGTCTATGTGCATAGCGCCGCCGATCTCGACATGGCGCGCAAGGTGGTGCTCAACGCCAAGATGCGCCGCACCGGCATCTGTGGCGCGGCGGAAACTCTGCTCATTGACGAAGCCGTCCTGGAAAGCCATCTGCCGCCCATACTCGATGATCTGGCGGGTGCTGGATGCGAGGTGCGGGGCGATGAAAAAGCCGCCGCCCTGGATGATCGTATTGTTCCCGCCACCGAGGCCGACTGGGATACGGAATATCTCGACGCCATTATCGCGCTACGCGTGGTGGACGACGTGGCCCAGGCCATCGCCCATATTGACCGCCACGGATCGCATCATACCGATTCCATCGTCACCGAGGACGCGGCCGCCGCTGCGCTGTTCCTGGGCGAGGTGGACAGCGGTATCGTCATGCACAACGTCTCCACCCAGTTCGCCGACGGCGGCGAGTTCGGCATGGGCGCGGAAATCGGTATTTCCACCGGCAAGCTCCACGCCCGCGGCCCGGTGGGGGCGGAACAGCTCACCAGCTATAAATACATGGTCCGGGGCACCGGTCAGGCGCGGCCCTGACCACTATTTCCATGAAGAATCTGTGGCCACCCGCTTCGGCAGTTTCCATGTTCGCCAAGCCGCGAATCGGTCTCTTGGGGGGCTCCTTCAATCCCGCCCATGAAGGCCATCTGCATATCAGCCTCATGGCCCTGCAGCGGCTGGGTCTCGACGAGGTGTGGTGGCTGGTGTCGCCTTCCAATCCGCTGAAGGAAGACCGTGACCTGGCGCCCTATGACTCACGTCTGGACGGGGCGCGGGCCATGGCGCGCCATCCCCGCATCAGGGTGTCCGACTTCGAGGCCCAAGCCGGGACCCGCTATACCATCCATACCCTGCGCTCGCTCATGCGCCGTTTTGGCGGAGTGCGTTTCGTATGGATCGCGGGCGCCGATATTCTGACACAGATGCCGCTGTGGCGGGACTGGGAGGCCATTTTCCGGACCGTGCCCATTGCGATCTTCGACCGCCCCACCTATTCTTTAAAGGCGTTGTCGGGCTTGGCCGCGCAACGTTTCGGCAGGGCCTACCTGCAGCCACGCCGCGCCGCAAAGCTCGCGGAACAGACACCGCCGGCCTGGACGTTTATCCATGGCCGTCGCAATCCCGCCTCCGCCACAAAGTTGCGGGAAGGCGGCGCATAAGGGAAAAACAGAGAAAGGAAACGAATTGCAGCAAAAAAGAGGACATAGCCATAACCAGCTCTAAAAAGAAGCAAGCCCCAGAGAAGAAGCCAGAGAAGAAGCAGACCCCAGACTCATCGCAATTGCTTGAACTGGTTGAAACCACACTCGATGACGACAAGGCCCAGGATATTGTGGTCATTGATCTTGCCGGCAAGACGACCCTGGCCGATTTCATGGTTGTCGCTTGCGGCACGTCCACCCGGCATGTGGCCGGGATGGCCGCAAAAATGCAGGAAAAGCTCAAAAACGCCGGCTGCGGAAAGGTGCCCGTGGAAGGCCTGCCCCAGGCCGACTGGGTTCTCGTAGATGCCGGCGACGTCATTATTCATCTCTTCCGGCCGGAAGTCCGGGCATTCTACAATCTGGAAAAAATGTGGAGTAAATTGGCGCCCAGCGAGGAGTCTCCCTTCGCCGATGGAGACGGCCAGGCTGCGGGGTAGCGCGGGTCAAAAAAAGAGGGGTAAAGAGGTGCGTCTGTGGATTGCTGCCGTGGGACGTGGGGGCCGCGCCGCCAGCAGCGGCGTCTATGAGGAGTATGCGCGGCGCTTGACCTGGCCGCTGGAACTGCGCGAGGTGGACCTGCGCCAGACCCTGTCGCCGGAAAAACGCAAAATCCGTGAATCCGAAAAGCTGTTGGCCGCAGTGCCCGAAGGGGCGGTTGTGGTGGCCCTTGATGAAAAGGGAAAGACTCTTTCCAGCCGCGAGTTTGCGTTGAAGCTGGGGGGCTGGCGCGACGACGGCGTTGCCGATCTCGCCTTTCTCATCGGCGGCGCCGACGGGCTCGATCAAAGCATAAGAAAAAAGGCGGCGCTGGTGCTGTCCCTCGGCGCCATGACCTGGCCCCATCTTCTGGTGCGCGGTATGCTCGCCGAACAGCTGTACCGGGCGCAGTCCATTCTCACCGGCCACCCCTATCATCGCGAGGGATAGGCCGGGATATTTCGGCTTCCCGTGGCTGGCTACACCGTTTCGGGGGAAGAGACGGCATCCCCTGCGGGAGAAGAATCACGGCCTTTGCCGAAGTCTTCCGGCAAAATGGCCGCGCCACGGCCCGTAAGCCGTTGCCACCTTTTTTCAGCCGTCATCAGGTCCATGATGGATGAGCGATTACAAGGGACGCCCCATTCCTTCATCAAGGCAGTGAATCTGACGGCGCGCTTGAAGGATTCAGAGCGGGTGGGATGGGGGTTCTTCAGCTTGTAATAAGTGAAAATGGAAAGCGGATCATATTCTTCCGGAAACACGCGTTCCACGCCGCCAAAATCGGCGGTAAAATCATCCTTGCCGATTTCTCCCTCTCCGTAGAAATAGAAAAGCGCAAAATCCACCTCGAAGATGTGATCTTTGCTGCGGTGGATGAAATCCAGCGTTTCCTGGAAATCCTCTTCGGTTTCATGGGGATGGCCGACGATCCAATATGTGGTGGTTTGAATTCCCGCCTCGCCCATGGTCCGTAGCGAATTTTCCATTTGGGGCTGGGTAATCTCTTTGACCATGACCTCGAGCATTTTCGGGGAAGCGCTTTCCATGCCGAAACGGACGCGTGAAAGCCCGGCTTTGGACCACAGGTCCACATATTTCGGGTCTTCGGCGAAACGGTCCACCCGAAGATAACAATCGAAGTTAACGTCCAGACCTTGCTCAACCGCCATTTTGGAGAAAGGCGTAATGGGCTGGTTGAAAAGGGAATCAGTCATGAAAATGTTATTTCCACTGATTTTTCCAACCTGGGCCTGTACTGCCTCGATGGTTTTGTCGGGACTCATGCGGCGGAAATTTCCCCACGACTTGGTTTCCGAACAGAAGGAACACAGGAAAGGACATCCGCGGGACGTATTGACCCCCAGATTGAAGTATTTAGACAGGTCCACATCCGAATAATCGAGAATCGGCAGATCGTCCATTTCCATGGAAGGAAGGCCCAGATTGAAGGGATGGATGAGCCGGCCCTCCTTGAAATCCCCCTCCACGTACTTTCTCAGCGCCTGTTCTCCCTCGCCGAAGATTACCTGGTCCACGAAGGTGCAGGTCTCAAGAAGTCTTGCCATATTGGGGGAATCATGGGCGAAACCGTTATAGGGTCCCGATCCTCCCACAATCGTCTTGATGGAAGGGTTCTGGCGCTTGATTTCCTTCAGCATGTAGAGGCCGGTGCCGTAGGTGCTGCTGAATCCGGTAAATCCCACGAATTCCGGGTCAACGCTCAACAGATCTGGAATTGCCTCACGCACATGTTTGAGGTGATCCGTGGCCACCTGGTCGATTTCCACCACCAGGCGGTTCATCTCTTCTTCGCTGTTTTCATCAAGAAGATCGAGGAACTTCTCACGCAGCGCCATGCGCAGAAAGTCGTGGAAAAACTTGGGGGGAACTTCTTCCTCGAAGACCTTTGCGTTCAGATGCAGCCCCAGAAATTCAGAGCCAATTCTCGGCACCAGGCTTTTGTTGGGCACGTAATTTTCAAGCACCCGGAAATACTGGTGCTGGGTGTTCCACAGCTTGTTATTGACGTTGAGATTGGCCGTCTGAACCGAGTGGCCGTACTGCTCGAGATAGGATTTCAGGGAAATGATACCAACCGGTGGGGCGATCACGTCCCAGAAAGTCGGCATGACAAGAAGGATTCGTTTACCCATAAAAACCTCCGTGAAACGGCGTAACACCGCTTCGGTCGGTCCATTCTAGAGCTGTTTCACTGCCACTAGAACAAAAACTGGCGGGACCAACTGTTAATTGGAAATCTGTACAGGCAGCCCGGGCCCTCATACCGTGTCTCCCCGGTTGTCCAGTTCAATCAGTTCAACGAGCTTTCCTTCCGGCGTCCGGAACATAATAAGCTTCATGGTTTTTTGATTGATCTGCATGGTGAACCTTGGCGTAAAGCTGTGGCCGCCGGCATGCCGGGCTTTGTTTGCGTCTTCTTCCACATTCGAGGAAAGAAGACCGAGACAGGGAAATCCCGCCTGATCCAGCATAACCTCTTCATGGGTTTCCTCATCCTCAGCCAGGACCAGATCCAGCCGCCACGCGGGCACGGGAGACGGCAGGACAAGGCGGGTCCATTTCTTTCCCTCATCCGTTACGCCCTGTTCCTTGAGGGAAAAGCGCAGTCCCTCGCACCAGAAACGCATCGCGTTTTCTATATTGGGAACGGGGATCAATATTCCAAGGATATGCGTGGATTCGGTTGCTCCATTTCCTGCCCAGACAGAAGCGGAAAAAGGCTCCCAAAGGGCGGAATGTGCGTCAACATTCATTGCAGCACGCAAGACCGGCGCCCAAATATCCCCGTTTTCAGGGGCAAGGGCTTCCCTTACGCCTTCCGGGGCAGCGGAAAACAAGACCCCATAACCGGGATTATTGGCCTTTTGCGGCGGGCTGTAGCGGGTTAATTCCAGGGTGACGCCTCCTGCCGGGGAGCGGCAATAAGCCATGTGAAAATCAGGGCTGAACTGGTGCATGAAGGGGCTGATCTCTTGTGATGTGGACCCGTCCTCCACGGTGAAAATGGGGGCATAGGTGCTCGATTCCAGGACACGGCATGCGTCCCGGAAATCATGAGTGCTTAAGGCCAGATGATCGACTCCCAGGATCATGTCTCTGCTCGGCTGATTTCCATTGGTTTGGCTCGGGTTTCAAAAAGACTGTTAGCAGGACAGAGGCAAGAAGGAAAATCCAAATTTTCAACCCATTCAACTGGTAAGGAGCCTCTTAAAGGCCGGCATTTGCTCTTTTGCTCCCCGCGATTCCGCCCCGTTCGGGGATCGAGGACCCCAAGCGACCATAACCGCTGCGGAAAGAAAAGAAAGCGACACGGATATTCAGGCGGTCCCTAGGCTTCACCCGGAGGGTTTGTGCTTTAGGAGGCAGGCGTTCCCTGAATTTCACGGATGATTTCGCACAGCCCCCCGATGGTGGTGAAGCGCCTGTCCTGGAAATGATCTTCGTTGAACTGCAGGCCAAAATGTCCCTCGACGGCCGCAACCAATTCGATAACTTCCAGGGAATCCACGAGTCCCTCAATGAAGAAATCACAGACGCTCCAGTCCTCATCGGAATAGCCGGAGACATCGGATTTTTTGGAGAACCATTCTCTCAGCCATTGGGTTTCGGCAGTCATGAAATCACCTTTGATCGTGTTTTTATTAAGTGTTTCTGGGTGGATTCCGTGCCTGGAGAAAGACAATTTTCCCAAGTCTGGAACAAAGGGCCAGCGAGGGCCAAACATGGTTCGCCACGCCCATCCCGTCAAGCCCGATTCAAAGTCATAGAAGGAGCAGGAGGGAGGGGCCTGTATTTTCCCCGGCCCCGGCGTTACGGCTATTTACCCCTTTTAATCAGAAGATCAGGGTCTTTGGCGATTTCTCTTTCGATCAGGGCATATGTGTCCTCGGCGCTCAGGCTTATCACGGCGCCACGCCCGACTTTAACCACCTTGGCTGTGTCTTTCTTGGCGATGGCGTCAAAGGTTTCGCAATGGACATCCGTCTCCGGGTCGTTGATGTCGCGGCAGAAGAAAGTAACTGATTTATGTTCGGACACCCCTTTGCGCGTCAGTGTTCCCTCGAAAATCTGGTCGCTGCGATAGGGAACGCCGAGCTGTTTTTCCACGTAGTGAATAAAGGTGGAGGCGGCGTCGAAGTTCAAATTACAGACTCTGCCATTTCCTTGGAGAAAGCGGTCCCAGAAGCTGTCCTTGCCAAAGCATTCATCTGAAACATCGTTCACCAGTTCCTCGGCCTGTCCCCCCAGGGCCGACACGGAAAACATGGGCTCCACGGAACGCCGCGCACGGGGATGCTGCCGGACCATTTCGGCGAAGACCCCCATGCCTGACGGCGTATTGTCCGGGTCAAAGACCTTGTCTTTACTGTTGCCGCCAAAGGAGTAGGTAAAGGTTGGGCTGACGAAAGTGCCTTTTTCGCCAAGAACCGACATAAATGCATCCAGGACAAGGGAACAAATGGTTTTTGCGTCTTGCCCCTCCTCGGGGATTCCGAAATATCCGACATTGCTGTGACAAAAGACAATGTCCCCCTCTTTGACCCCGCTTTTAGCTATTGCTTCGGTCAAAATCTTTTGATTGTAATGCGTTTGCATCGGCGCCTTTGTTGCCCCTGAATGGTTGGGAGGGGGTCTGACTTTCTGTTTTCGCTATGCCTGTAAGGCAAAAAAGGGGGAAAGTTATTTTATCAGACTTCGGTAAAAAATACCCGGTCGCCTTCGTGGGATCGACACCCGCGGTGATTCTGGAGTTATCAGGGGGAGATACCGCATATGGAGGATGATGCCTTTAAGAAATGGGCGGCGGCCTATGGCCGTTTCAGACAAGAAGGGCGGGCCCTTGCCTATCCCAGCGAGACTCTGGTGCGCCTTTTTAAGGGGGACTATATCCCGGATATGACCAGGGATCTTTCCGGCAAGTCGGTTCTCGAAGTAGGGGTCGGAAATGGAAACAATGCTGTTTTTCTGGCGTCTCTTGGCCTTGACGTCTGCGGCACGGAAGTCCAGCAGGAGATTTGTGATTCCACGAGCTCTCTGTTTGATGAGCTTGGCTGTCAGGGAAATTTCCAGGTGGGGGTTAACCGGGATCTGCCCTTTGAGGACAGCCAGTTTGATTTTCTCGTTTCCTGGAACGTTCTCCATTACGAGGATAACGAAGCCGACATCGAGGCCGGGATCAGAGAATATGCGCGTGTTATGAAGCCCGGAGGTCGATTGTTCCTTTCCACCACTGGCCCCGAGCACAAAATTCTCGAGAACAGCGAATCATTAGGTCCGCATCGCTATCGTATTGGCCGGGACGATGATTTCCGCAAGGGCCAGGTTTTTTTCTATTTCGACGACGCCGACAGTCTCAGCTTCTTTTTTGGTAAGGTTTTCAAGGATGTGATGGTGGGCCGCGTGCATGACAGGCTGTTTACGGCCACATTCGACTGTCTCATCGTTACTGCCGTTAAGCCATAGGCGCTTTCCGGCACTCTCACCGGCCATCCCTGTCACTGCGGGGGATAAGGGAGTAAAAAACGGTCCATGAAGCCGGAAATGTTCAGCATACATGCCGATGTGGAATCCCGGCACTGGTGGTTCCAGGCGCGCCGCCGCATCCTGTTTCCCCTCATCCGCCAGGTCATGGCGGGGCAGGAGGGCGACCTCATCGTCGATGTGGGCTGTGGCACGGGGGGAACCGTCGCCGCGCTCAGCGAAGAATACGATTGTCTGGGTATCGATGATTCGAAGCTGGCCATCGAAACCGCCCAGGCCGCCTATCCTCAGACTACCCATCCCCAGGCCACCTTTCGCCACGGCCGTATGCCCGATGATCTCCGTGATGTGGCTTCCCGCACCGGGCTCTATCTGCTCATGGATGTTCTCGAGCATGTGGAGGACGACCGCGCCTTTCTTGCCGATCTCATCGCCCTGGCCCGGCCCGGCGCCCACATCCTGATTACGGTTCCCGCCGGTCCGCAGCTGTGGAGCCGCCACGACGTCACCGCCGGGCATCTGCGCCGCTATGAACACGATACCCTTACATCCCTGTGGCGGGACCAAGGCGTTTCGCCGCGTCTGGTGACCTTCTTCAACAGCCGCCTCTATCCCCTGATCAGGCTCGCCCGTTTTGTCGCCAACCGTATGGGAACTTCCTGCGGACGCGAGGGCAGCGATTTTCACGTGCCGCCACCGCCCGTTAATGCGCTGTTACAGGGCATATTCGCCGGCGAAGGAAAGCGCGTCCTCTCCCGCCTCGACCAGCCGGAAGTCCCCGCCTATGGGCGCGGGGTCAGCCTCTTGGCCCTGATCCGATGTGCGGAATTGAACCGCTCCCCGTGAAATGCCATAAAAGGCTCCTTATTACCCGCCCTCCGTTCCAGGAATTTTCTCCATGGATGTGAAGATATGGATGTGAAGATCGATCCGGTAACAGAAGAGGAAAAGGCAAGATGGCCCAAGGAGGTCATCGTCCCCCTGCCGGATCCCTTTGTGGATGCGCGCGGCGCCATCCAGCCGCTGGTGGACGAGGACATGAAGAGCTGTGTCCTCATTTCCTCCAAGAAAGGCACGGTGCGGGCCAACCACTATCACAAGACCGACTGGCATTACTGTTACGTACTGGCGGGCAGGATCGAATATTATCACCGCCCCACGGGAAGCGACGCAGCGCCCGAAAAGGTGATGGTGGAATCCGGACAGATGTTTTTCACACCGCCCATGGTGGATCACTCCATGGTCTTTCCCGAGGACGCGGTTTTCATCACCTGGGGGCGCAATTCCCGCCTTCAGGAGGTCTATGAAGCCGACGTGGTGCGTATCGATCCCATCGAGCCGTCATGAACGAAACCGCCGGCGCTTGCCGCCGTCGCGCCACATGCAGACTGTGTGATGGCGGCGAGTTGTCCCTGGTTCTGTCTTTAACGCCGACGCCGCCGGCAAACGCCTTCGTCACCGCCGCCGGTCTGGACACGCCACAGGAATGTTTCCCGCTCGATCTGCATCTCTGTGGCGAATGCGGCCATCTCCAGCTTCTCCATGTGGTGGACCCGTCCCTATTGTTCGCCGATTACGTCTATGTGTCGGGAACCTCGCCTTCCTTCGTCGCCCATTTCGAGAATTATGCCGCAAGCGTCATGGAAACCTACCAGCCGCCGCCCGGTGCCCTGGTGGTGGATATCGGCTCCAACGACGGCACCCTGCTGCGCTTCTTCCAACAAGCGGGCATGGCCGTTCAGGGCGTTGACCCGGCGCGCGATATCGCGCGTGCCGCGTCTGAGGCGGGAATCGAAACCCTCAACGCCTTTTTCGACGCCGCCCTGGCCGCGCAAATCCGTGAGGACAAGGGCGCCGCCGCCGTGGTCACGGCCAATAATGTGTTCGCCCATATTGATGATCTGGCGGGCGTGGTGGCTGGCGTGCGGGCGCTTCTCGACGACGGTGGCGTGTTCGTGTTCGAGGTCTCCTACCTTGCCGACGTGCTGGAGAAGACCCTGTTCGACACCATTTATCACGAGCATCTTTCCTATCACGGGGTGGCGCCGCTGGTGTCTTTCTTTTCCCATCACGGTATGGAGCTCATCGCCGCCGAGCGGGTGGATACCCATGGCGGCAGCCTGCGCGGCGTGGCCCAGCTTGCCGGTGGCGCGCGGCCGGTGGCGGCATCGGTGGCGGCGTGCCTGGAACTGGAAGACCGCCTCGGCCTGGGGAAACCTGAGACCTTCCATGACTTTGCGCGGCGCATTGACGCCCTCAAGACATCTTTGCGTGACCTGTTGGCGGGGCTGAAGGCCGAGGGACGGTCCATCGCCGGGTATGGCGCGCCAGCCAAGGCCACCACCCTGATGTATCATTTCGCCCTCGGCCCCGATATCATCGACTTCATCGTCGATGACAGCCCTTTGAAACAGGGCCTTTATTCACCCGGCCTGCATGTTCCGGTGCTTCCCTCGGGGGCCATAACCGAACACAGGCCCGATTATCTGTTAATCCTGGCGTGGAATTTTGCCCAACCCATCATGGCCAATAATTCGGCATTTTATGAGGCGGGGGGGCGTTTCATCATTCCCGTTCCCGAACTGGAAGTAGTGTAAAATATGAAGGGCTCCTACCTCGACAGCGATATCGCGGAAATTGCCGAGCGCCTCGGCGACAGGGCGGACATCCTCGCCGGCAAGACGGTGCTCTTGACCGGCGCGCGGGGGTTTCTCGGCCGCTATTTCACCAGGGTTTTCGCCCATCTCAACGAACACAGGCTGGATAAACCCTGTTCCGTAATCGCGCTCGACAATCTGATCACCTCCGGCGCGGCCGGGGAAACCATCCCCGACCTTCCCCATTTTACGTTTCTCCGCCATGACGTGACCGAACCCTTCACGCCCGAGGGCAAGGTGGATTTCGTGGTTCACGCGGCGGGTATCGCCAGCCCCTTCCATTATCGTGCGCATCCCATGGAAACGCTGGAAGTGGCCATTTGGGGCACCCGTAATATGCTGGATGTGGCGCGCCGTGACGACGCCAGCTTTGCCTTCTTTTCATCAAGCGAGATTTATGGCGACCCCGATCCCCGCCACGTGCCGTCGCCGGAAAGCTATCGCGGTAATGTGGCGAGCCAAGGGCCGCGCGCCTGTTACGACGAGAGCAAACGCGTCGGCGAGACCCTGTGCTACATCTATCACGAGTATCACGGGGTCCATACCAACATCATCCGCCCCTTCAACGTGTTCGGCCCCGGCATGCAGAAGACCGATTACCGGGTGCTGCCCAATTTCGCCGCCCATATTCAGGAAGGCGAGCCCCTTAACGTCTATGGCAGCGGCACCCAGACCCGCACCTTCTGTTACATCACCGACGCCATGGTGGGATTCCTGCTCACCGTTCTCTCCGGGGTGCCCGGCGAAACCTATAATATCGGCAATCCCAAGCCGGAGATTTCCATGCTCGATCTGGTGGAACGGGTGGCGGGGGTTCTCGGGCGCGAGGTGCCCCACAATGTGATTGAACACCCCGACAGCTATCCCGCGGACGAGCCCAATCGCCGCTGTCCCGATATCCGCAAGGCGGAACTCCAGCTCGATTACATCCCCCAGGTGGAGCTGGATGACGGCCTGTCACGCTTTTTCACCTGGGCGGCTAAATTTTATGAAGGGTCATAAGGGGCACGGGAGTTCGCGGGGCGGAGGCGGAAATGCCTGACATGCGGCTTGGCCTGATCGGCGCCGGGCGCTGGGGCCGCGTCTATATGAATACGCTGGACGACATGACGGGTGTGACCCTAGGCGCGCTCGCCAGTTCCAATCCCCACAGCCGCGATCTGGTGGGCGAGGATACGGCCCTCCACGAAGACTGGCGTGATCTTATCAGCGCCGGCGGCGTCGAGGGGGTCATCGTCGCCACCCCACCTTCGGCCCATGCCGAGATTGTTCGCGCGGCGCTGGAGGCCGGTCTGCCGGTTCTGGTGGAAAAGCCGCTGACCCTGGACGTGGACGAGGCCCAGGCGCTTTGTGATCTGGCCGAACAAAAGGACGGCCTGGTGATGGTGGATCATATCCATCTCTTCAGCCCCGCCTTTCGTGCCCTGAAACGCGAGGCGGCCACACTCGGCCCGCTACGCGGTATGGAATCCGAGGCCGGCAGCCAGGGCCCCTTCCGCAAGGCGACGCCGGTTTTGTGGGATTGGGGCGCCCATGACATATCCATGTGCCTCGACCTCGTGGGTGAAGCGCCCTCGGAAGTCTCCGCGCGCTGTCTGGAGGAACGGGAAACCGGGGAAGGCTCCGGCGCGGTTTTCGATCTGCGTCTTAAGTTTGCCGATGAAACAACAGCGGGAATACGCGTCGGCAATCTGCTGCCCGGAAAGCGGCGGCGTTTCTGCGCCGCCTTCGATGCCGGGATTCTGGTTTATGACGATCTGGCGGCGGACAAGCTGACCTTGGTGCCCACATCCGCCTCTTCCGAGGCCGAAATGCGCGCCATCGCCGTGGCGCCCGACCTGCCCCTGACCTGTGCTGTAGGGGAATTCACAGCCGCCATTGCCTCCGGTTCGCGGTCGCGGGAGAGCCTGCAGTTGGGACTTTCGGTGGTGGAGACCCTGGCTAGGTGCGAGGCGGCGCTGGAGGGGTCACAGCCGGAATAAAGGTCAGGGCTATGGCATTGATGCGCCCCGCCGCTTCTCCTAAAATAGTGGCGCCGGACCAGGGTTTGATTTTATAATTTTTGTGTGGTTTTCAGGCGTTTCCGGACCAATATTCAGATATATTGCGGAGGAAATTCAGGTCGGGGGCCGTGTCGGGACTGCCTTCGGAACTAACGAGCGGGGCTCATGAAGGTTCTTCTTATATTCAAGGATTCCGTCGCCGTGGAACGCATGGCGATTTGCTATATCAGCTCGGCGCTGAAGGCAGCCGGAAATGATGTGAAGCTCTGGATTATGAACGTGAATCCGCCTGAGAAACTTCACCAGTATATGTCGGAATACGGGCCGGATATTGTCGGCTATTCCTCCATGACCGGGGAGCATA
The DNA here is from genome assembly GCA_016776635.1 of Alphaproteobacteria bacterium. GTDB lineage: Bacteria > Pseudomonadota > Alphaproteobacteria > UBA11136 > UBA11136 > UBA11136. The sequence continues at coordinate 4,359 of JADHSZ010000033.1, read as the reverse complement.
TCCCGCTGGTGGCCCTGAACCGGGAGCTGAAGGAACAATACGATTTCTTCTCCGTATTCGGCGGGCCTCACGCCACATTCGTTCCCCAGTTCATCGAAGAAGAGGCTTCGGTGGATGCCGTATGCACCGGCGAGGGCGATCTCGTATTTCCGGAGCTGTGCCGAAGAATGGAGGCGGGCGAGGAATACTGGCTGACTCCCACGTTCGACGTCCGCTATGAGGGAGAGATCCACAGAAATCTCTTAGGTGACCTGACGCCCACTCTCGAACTGCTGGATGATCCCGATCGCCAGATTCTCTATGACGCCGATCCCAGGCTGGGCAAGCTGGGAACCAAGTATTTCATGGCCGCCCGCGGTTGCCCCTACAAATGCTCGTACTGTTTCAACGTGAAATACAACGAAAACTACAAGGGCAAGGGAAAGGTGGTGCGTTGCCGCACCCCGCGTCAGGTGATTGACGAAATCAAGTGGGTCATGGAGCGCTACCCCTTGGACCACGTGTCGTTCCTCGACGACCTGTTTATTCTCAAGCCCAAGGAATGGCTGGTGGAATTTTCGCGGTTGTTCAAGGAAGAAGTCGGTCTGCAATGGTCTTGCACGGTGCGGGCCAACACCGCCAATCTCGGCGGCGAGACCACCATTTCCATGCTCAGCGATTCAGGGCTTTCCTGGGTGTGGATGGGCGTGGAATGCGGCGACCAGAAGGTGGCCAATGAAATTCTGGTGAGAGACCTCACCAATAACGAGATCACCCAGGCGACGCAGCTTTTGCACAAATACAATGTGGGGACCATCGCCCAGAACATCATCGGCCTGCCGGTTCCCAATCCCGTCGAGACGGATTTAAAGACTCTGGATTTTAATATCGGCCTGCGCCCCTCCATGGGACATTCCTCCATTCTCTATCCCTATCCGGGATCACCCATTGAGGCCTATTCCCGCGAACACGGCTATCTGGAGGGCGAGCCCGAATACATGGAAACCAATAAACGCTCTTCCATGTTGAAATTTTCGTCGCAGAAGGACCAGTTGAGGCTTGAGAATCTGCACAAGCTTTTCGGCGTTCTTGTCCGCTTTCCCATCCTTCGGCCCTATACGGAATTTCTGATTGGCCTGCCCCTGACCCCTCTGTACCGGGCGATTTTCTATTTGTGGTACGGGTATTGTTTCAAAATCAAGCTGGCCAAGATCAAGAAATTCCACAAGGAGATTCCCTATTTCACGGGCCTCTTTTTCAGGATGCTGGTCAAGTCGTAGACGCCTCCCTCTCCCGGTCTCCCCCATTGGGAGCGACGGTGTGGTCCTTGCCCCCCCGCCTGTGATCAGGTACTAATTCTGGCGCACCAGCACCGCCTGAATCAAAGGGCTTTACGCCATGCCTTCTTCCTTTGCCGGGAAATCCGTCGTTATCCTTACCGCACAGTATAATGACTGGGTTTCCCTCGCCCATCTGCTTCCCCTCATCGACGAAAATCTGGCTCCCCTGGGGGTAAAGGCCCAGGTGGTGGTGATGGATGACGGCTCTATTGATTCCGGCGGCAGGGAATTGCTGGGCGGTCTTTCGCTCAAGGCGATCGAGTCCATCGAGGAAGTGGTGCTGGGGGATAATCAGGGGAATCAGCGGGCCATGGCCATCGGCATGGCCCATGTGGCGGAGCATTATAACTGTGACTATCTGCTGCTCATTGACAGCGATTTTGAAGACAACCCCGAATATATCCCGCAACTGCTCGAGGCCTGCCGTTCCGGCGGGGACAAGGAAATCGTGTTTGCCGAACGCTCCAAGCGCTCGGAAGGGATGGTCTTTCTCTTTTTCTACAAGCTTTACCAGAAAATCTATAAAGCCTTTACCCGGCACAATATCGCCGTGGGTAATTTCAGCGTGGTGCCGGGGCATCTGATCCGCCGTCTCGCCCATGTGGGGGAGCTGTGGAACCATTTGCCCGCCAGCATCATGCGTTCCGGGCTGCCGTTTTCTTCCATTCCCACCCTGCGCGGAAAGCGCCTCTACGGTAAAAGCAGCATGAATCTGGTGCGGCTGGTAGTCCATGCTTTCAGCGCCTTCTCCGTATTCGCCGACGTGTTCGCGGTGCGCTTGATCCTGTGGACGCTGGGGCTGGTATTTTTATTTGTTCTGGGCGGCGTGGCTCTGGTGGGGCTCAAATTCGGCGCCGGGGTGGCGGCTCTGGGCTGGCCTTCTCAGATGGTGGGACTGCTTCTTGTTATTCTGCTCCAAGTTCTCGGCATGTCCGTGATTCTGTTATTCTTGGCGCTGTCCATGCGTCTGAAGCCGCCCATGATTCCGGCCCATGATTACGGAAAATTCATCTACGAGGTGAACCGGCTCTACCCGTCATGATGCCCCTTATTTCCTCGGCGTGGCGCGGCAACCCGGTTCTGTTTGCCGGTCTTGTCTGGCTTACGGCTGAATTCTTTATTGCCGGCCCCTTTTCCTTTTTTCGCATAGGGGAAAATGCCGACGCCTATATCCCCGGCTTCTTGGCCTATGGGGCGTCTTTCCTTGAGGGCGCCTATTGGTACCCTGCCATGGCGGGGGGCACCGACCGCCTTGCCCTGGGATTTTTCGGCGGGCTGGATACGTTTCTTTTCTGGCTGTTGCCAGGCTGGCTAGCCGCCCAACTCTTCGTGGTGGCCCAATTCGTCCTGGGCGGCGGCGCAACCTATCTCATATGCCGCAAGCACCTCAAACTGGGGATCGAGGCCGCTACTTTTGCGGGGCTGGCCTTCGCCCTGGAAGCGTATTCGGGCCAGCACGAGCACAACGCCATCATGTTTTTTCCGGCACTGATCTGGGCCATCAGTTGCGGCCTGGATGAAAGCCTCTCCGGGCTGCGCCGCGCCGCATGGCTGGTGGCGGCCCCCCTGGCTTATGGCATGTGTACTCTGGCGGCCTATCTCTACCACTTTCCCCTTGCTGGCGTTGTGATCTGGTTTGCTGTGGTCACACCCACCCGTTCGCTTCGCCGGTGGGGGTTGATTGCGGGGGCCTGTTTTCTGGCCTTGCTGCCGCGTCTGCAGGACGCCATTGCGTTGGTTTTACATGCACCGATTTCGCATCGGGTCCACTGGGCTGAATTGCGTTTCCAGACTCCGGACATGATGGATGTTTTCAGCCATCTGGCCAGTTTTCCCACGTCTTCCAGCCTTAACCTGCTGTTACTGGTTCTGGCCTTTTGTGCATGGATGCTGCGTGGTCCCGGCGGAGAATACGCTCCGGGGAAGGTGTGGCGAGTATCCGCGGTCTTTGTTTTTCTGTTGCTTGCGCCGCCTTTGATGAATTTTATGAGGCCGCTATTGATGTTCGTGTTTCCTTTCGCTGCAGGGTTCAATTTCACCCGTATTGCTCTCTTGCTTCCATTTTTTGCCGCCTTGATGGGGGGGCTGGGCCTCGAAGTCCTGAGAGGCGCGCTGAAGGAACGATCACTCACGCTGCCGCGGCTGGGCGCCGTGGGAGCCGAGAAACTGGCCTATGTGGCGGTGCTGGGCGTTCTTGCGGCACTCTCTCTTGGGATCAAATATGGCCATGCTTATGAGTGGGTCAAATATGGAAATTATATAAATAATTTTTCCCGGCACGCCGTAGAGGACTTTGTCGCCGAGCACCCCGTGGCCGATGACCCCTACCGTATCGCCGCCTACCAGCTCTATCCCGTTCCTTTTCAGGCCTATGGGCTGGAGACGGCAGGGGGATACATGAACATGTATTCCCGGCGTTACAGGGATTTCTGGGAAAGGGTAATTGCGCCCCTGGAAAAGCAACAAGGACGAGAAGGCCAGTTCCGAAACTGGGGCAGCCGCGTCAATCTCAGCGCCGATCTGCACGAGCCCCGTCTCAAGCTGGGCGATCATTACAACCTGCCCCTGCTCTCTTTGGCTAATGTGCGCTATCTGTTCGCCCGCGACCAATTGCTGGACCAACAGTTTTCCGCCGTGGTTTCGGCGGACAAGCCCTGGAACACGATGGATAACCGGGGAAAGGCCATGATCCATATGGCCGCCAATCTGGGCGGCGAGAACCCGCTCTACATTTACCGTAACGCGGACGCCTTCCCCCGCTTCTTCCTGGTTCCTTCGGTGCGGGAATTCACCGACGAATCCACCCTTCTCGATGCCATGGCCGGGGCCGACACCGGGGCCTTGCGCAAGGATGTTTTCGTGGAAAAGGGTTGGCTGAAGGAAGATGTGGCGGCAAATCTGGGTTTTGCCGAGGGTGCCGTGGATCTGGTGTCGTACAAGCCCGACCGTATCGAGCTTGATCTGCGCGCCGACGGGCCGGCCATTCTCGCCGTCGCCAATTCCTACAGCCCCTACTGGCGGGTTCGCGTGGATGGCGAGG
>JADHSZ010000032.1 GCA_016776635.1 Alphaproteobacteria bacterium | reverse complement strand
CACTGGCGAGAAACGGGTCCAACAGGCCGGTCAAATAGGGTGAGGGCAATGTGGCGGGATCGATATTCGCCATGGGATTCCCGGGGTTATGGATCAGCTTCCCCGCCTCACGGTCATAGCCGAAAATATTGGAGGACCAGTCCTCGACCTTCGTTTGTTTCAGGTCACATCCGTTTTCATGAAGAAGCTGGATGATTTTAAGAAACCCGCCTTCTCCCTCCTGGGCAATATGGATATCCAGGAAAGGCCGCTTACGAAAGAACCATCCAATCCATTCGTGATCCCAGTCGTTGAAATTGCAACCGCCCATGATGACCACAAGATCGGGGTGCAGTTCCTTGCATCGCTTCATGATCCCGTGGTTGAGATTCGAATTCCATGCGTAATGGGAAAGGGCCAGCACATCGGGAGGGCTTTTCTCAACGGCATCGAGAAGCAGATCGGGATGCTTAAATATCTCAATCTCAACGTCCGGCAGATGTTTGAGCGCATAGCTGGCCACGCAGGCCACGTTAAACGGCACCGGCTGCCGGGTAATCGTGGGGTTAATATAAGCGAGATCAGCCAGATAGATTTTCATGCTTCAACGTCTGATGTTGGAAATTCGTGCAGGGTGCCCACCATTTCATATATGGAAATATCTCTTCGCATAGCCAAGGGAATAACAACTTAATAGGTGATCTGTTTGTCGTGACGAGGCTGGGTGGTGGTAAGAATTTCCACCATGCGTTTCCCGGCGTCCCCATCACCGTACAGTTCCGATGACGGGAACTTTCCGTTGGCAAGGTGTTTTTCTATGGCGCCGATAATCGCCTTTTCATCATAGCCCACGTCAATGACATTTTCCGCCCGTTCCCGGCGCTTCTGGCGGGAACCGATATTGACCGTGGGCACGCCCATAAACGAGCATTCGCGGATGCCGACGCTGGAATTGCCGATGATGCAGCGCGACCGCTTTAACAACCGCAGGAAATTTTCCGGCGACAGGTTTTTCAGGAAATAGATGTGGTCGGGGTCGTGTTTCTCGCGATAACGGCGGATGGCCGCCGAGACGGCATCGGACCCGGCGTCCACATTGGGCCAGAACCAGAATGTGGGCATTTCCATATGATGAATGGCATGCAGGGTTTTTTCCACCTGTTGGGCGGCGGCGTCATGTTCGGTGGTCACCGGATGCTGCATGACCACAAGGAACTCTTGTGACATATCAAAGGTATGGCCTACCCCGCTGCCGCCCGCCACGCCATAAACGTCAAAGCCGTCCTCTTCCTCTTTCATAATCCGCGCCGCAAGGTCGATGGAAGGACAGCCGGTGATAAACACGGTCTCGGGATTCTCGCCCATCCTGATCACCCTGTCGGCGGCCTGCTGGTTGGCCACGAAATGCAGGTTAGCGAGCTTGGTCACGGCGTGACGTACTTTCTCGTCGATGGAGCCGGTAACTTCCCCACCCTGCACATGCACCACGGGAATATTAAGGTAAGAAGCGGCAATGGCAGTGGCAATGGTCTCGTAACGGTCGGCAATGCTGAGAACCATGTCGGGGGCAAGATTATCGAATACCGTCGCCAACTCGACGATCCCGGCGCCGGTGGACTTGGCGCTGGTGACAAGATTCTCGCCCTCCACCTGCATATAAACGGTAGAGCTGGGAATGAATCCGTCCTCACGGATGACATCGATGACCGGCCCATAGCGTTCCAGCAGCGCCGAACCCGCCACCACCAGTTGCAGATCAAGACCGGCCTGGCTGTTAATCGCCTCAAGAACCGTCTTGATCCGCGCATAGCTCGCCCGCGCGGTGATAACCACACAAATTTTACGGCACTTATTGTTCATTCCTGTTCCCAAATCATTTTTATGATTTCATTTCCGGACACCCGGACTTCAGACAGTGCTGCCTTTTCTCGCAACAATACGGTGGTTGTCATCGATCTGCTCTCCGATGATTTTATCCACCACCGTTTGGTGGGAAATTTCTCCACGCTCGCATGCCGCCATGACTTCCTCGATCTGATGGTGAAAACCGGCCACCGTTGCCAATCCCTCTTCAGCCAGTTTGAGCGTCTTGGGGTCGGCGGATTTGGCAAGTTCAACGGCCTGGGAAAAAATCATCACCATCTTCGACACGTCTTTCAGATTAGCCTCGGCGTCATGATCGTCGCGGCCCCAACGGTTGATCTCGCCATACCCACGAACCTCAAGTTTGGCGAGAAGAGAATCCCATGTCACAAACTCGACAATAGGCGCGAAGAAATCGTCGAGGAAATGCCTCCGGTTGTTGGCGGGAAGCCCGGTGTTGCCTATGGCTTTATCTATGAAATCGACGCCGAGTTCCTGGGCACAGGGACGCACGGCCATGCTCGCGGCCCATCGCAGCCCTCCGCCTCCATAGAGCATGAGATAAAGATACCCCCCGGGGCGCAACACCCGGGTCAATTCATCGAGTCCCTTATCCGGATCGGTGGTGTGATGGAGAACGCCGGAACTGAAGACAAAGTCAAAACTTTTGTCGTCAAATGGAAGATCGAGCGCGCTGGCTTTTTCAAAATTTACATTGGGCATACCCTCTGCACGGAGACGGGCATTGGCCAGACCGTCATCTGAAATATCGCATCCCGTCACCTGACCCGCGCCAAGACGGCTCATGGCGATGGTATAACGGCCACCACCACAACCCACGTCCAGGCATTGCTTTCCTTTAAGCCAGGAAAGATCGAATCCGTTGGCCTCGAAGCGGCTGGCGAACAACGCCACCGACTGCTCGAACTGCTCGTCATCCAGCTTGTGCCAAAGGTCACCGAAAAGACGTCCCGTGCGGGCCTCAATATTTTTTGTAATTATTTTTTCCATTGCTACCTGATTATCCAACTATTACCGGGCCTCAGTTGCGGGAAGGCCCGAGATGCTCCTTTTGGCGCTCGCCAAAATTCAGATGGTGGTTTTTCAACGTGAAGGGATTTTCTGCAGAAAAATCCGTGCCTTATATACCCTCACACATGGGGGAAAACTTGATCCGTCTGACGTTTTTGAACTGGCTGCCTATTCTACCTTCTGTAATCAGAATCTCGTTTTCGTACTCCTTGATCAGACGTCTGATCAAATCGCGCCGAACATAGGGTTGCAAAGGCGAACCGGGCATATCCGAAAGGCCAAGCACAATCCTTAGATACGTGACTTCCCCACCGTGATAGGCGTCAATGAATTCGCATTCACCTGAGCCGTATTCCCTTGGATCCACGAAATCGGCGAAGTAAGGGGAATAATGCGGAAGTTGCTCGCGCAATTGATCCAGCCCAAGACGGAATGTTTCAGGCCGTTCGTCCATGATTTCCATAATCGTCGGCGCGGAAGGGACCAGAACCGGGAGAATAATTACGCCCTCACTTTTGGCATAGGCAATGATGGATTTGAAAGATTCCAGTGCCCAGGGCTGAGGCGTATTGGTTCTGTCCCCTTGTGAACTGGTATCGAGAATATTTTGGTACAGACTCTCCCGGCTGTTGGTGTAGACGATGTCGCCTTTGCCAAGTGAGTCATAGTGCCCTCCGAAATTATACAAGGAACCGTCATGACCAAATCCGTCCCCCGTGACCTTGGCCGAGAGCCCCCTAAGCTCGACAGGGAAATTTTCAAAAAATTCTCCACTGAACACAACTTTCCAGTAGGCGTTCCAATCAAAAATGCCCTCTACGGCAAAACCCAGGGGTGAAAAAATATTGTGGTCGTCCTCTGTCCGCCAAGGTCTGCCGGGGCGACGCGCTTCGAAGAAGTCCTGGTAATCAACGGCCCAGATTATGATTTCGGGCTTGTGCGTCTCTATCAATTTACGAATGAAGGGTTCTGAGTATTCGATGTCGCTGATCACCCCTCCTAAATTCGTAAAACTCTCGGAAAATGCCTTCTCTCGGAACTGGAACGACCGAGAAGATCCAATGGCAACGATTTTCGCGGCTCTCTCTTTATGAAGAGTGATTTTATGCTTGTACGGACTGCTTAACGGGGAATTGAAAAGAGCGGTACTCGTTTGTTGCTTGCTCACTATTTCCTCAATGGGGACAAAACCATCACTTCGTATCATGACGATGATGCTGGACATCCCAAACGCGAGAAAGACGACGAAAACCAAGCTCAGCCCGGCGTTATAGAATCTAAAGATATTGCGGCGCTTCATGGTATCTGCTCTTGGACGGCTTCATTGTTTCGGTGACGGTGAGTCAAATGTTTGACCGGTGCTTGGTCTGTAACGAACATCAGAATTGGAAGTAAAGAAATTCAGTAGGCCGGAACATCTGGCTGGCGGCGATGAAAAGGATGGTGACGACCACAAGCAAGTGAACCATCGAAGGGCGCCACAGTAATATCCGGGTAAATTTTCCCTGCGGAATCTGAATAGGTTCCAGACACGCCCTCCACTTGGACATCCATTCCTGCGTATTCGGTAGAATCAAGGCCACGAACAGAACAATGGCAAGGTGCCCCATCTCTCTCATCCCTTCGAAATACTGGATAGCATCAAAGTGAACGAAGGTCAGCCCCAGGGAAGAGACAACGGGAGAAAGAAGGTTTTCATAAGTAGCCGGAAGAATGAAGCGGCCATCCAGGCCCGCCATTCCACGGTATATGTTCATGGCGGTGTCCAGATTGTCGGCCCGGAAAAGCACCCAAGCCACAACAATGCAAAGGAAGGTCAGAGAGAAAGACAATACCCGCCACAGTCCCGACCATCGGCCAGATTGCCAACCCATTGCCCGCACAAGATTTTGCCAGGCATGATTGACGACAATGAAGGCTCCGTGCATTCCGCCCCAAAGCAGAAAATTCCAACCCGCACCATGCCACAAGCCTCCCAGAAGCATCACGATCATGATATTTGCAAACTGCCGGGCGTGACTGACGTGATTACCGCCCAGGGGATAGTACAGGTATTCCTTTAAGAAACGCGAAAGCGTGATATGCCAGCGCCGCCAGAATTCGATGATATTCAGAGACTTATAAGGTGAGAAAAAATTAATCGGCAATCTGAAGCCAAAAAGCCTTCCCAGCCCTATGGCCATGTCGGAATAACCGGAAAAATCAAAGTAAATCTGTAACGAATACGCCAACACCCCGCTCCACGAATCGAGGAACGAAATCTCGACCCCTCTGGCGGCAACACCGAAAACAGGGGAGGCGTACGTGGCCATGGTGTCCGCAATGACCACCTTCTTGAAAAGCCCAACGGCAAAAACGCTTATGCCTATGGCGATATCTTTCTCACGCGGACCCAACTTCTCCTTAAGAAACTGAGGCATGATTTCCGAATGACGCACGATTGGCCCTGCAATCAGCTGGGGGAAAAAAGTCACGAACAGCGCGTACTCAACCCAATGACTGACATCTACTTTTCCGTTATAGGCATCCACCAGGTAACTGATTTGCTGGAACGTGAAAAAGGAAATAGCAAGGGGCAGCACCACATCCTGGAACCCCATTTGAGCGCCCGCCAATTGGCCTAATGTCTTGGAAAAAAGACCGATATATTTGTAATAACCCAATGTCGCCAGATTTAGGCCGACCCCGGCGGAAAGAATATATGCCGAGCGGTTACGACAAAGGATCCAGCCCAGAGAGTAATTGACGACCATCGATCCGACGATCAGCCAGACATAGACAGGATTCCACCAGCCATAGAAAAACAGGGACGCGCAAACGAGCCAGCCAAGGCCAAGAGCCCGGTTATGGCGCACGGCCATGAGAAACCCGAAAAAGGTTACGGGGAGAAAAACCAGCATAAATTCAAGCGAATTGAAAAGCATCGTCTCTAGCTGCCTCCAGCTTTCTCAAGAAACCATGTCAATTTATCCGCCATGAAGATTTCCGCCTTCTCCATGGATTCAATCGTCGCTCCACCCATATGCGGGGTGATGATCAGGTTGTCGCGATCTCGCGCGTAAGCCAGAAGAGCCTGCGACGGGCCACCGGAAAGTTCATCGGCCACCACGTCCAGCCCGGCCCCGGCGAGATGGCCGGAGTCCAGCGCCGCCAGCAGGGCCGCCTCATCCACCACCGCCCCGCGCGAGGTATTAATCAGAACCGCGCCCGCAGGCAGTCGCGCCAGCATCTCCCCGTCTATCAGCCCCCGTGTCTCGTCATTAAGAGGAACATGAAGGCTCAGCACCTGTGCATCCTCCATCAGGTCTTCGACGGCGGAGCGAATCTCCACGCCCATGGGCCAGTCCGAGGCATAGGGGTCATAGGCCGCCATCGACATGCCGAAGGCGCGGCCGTATTCCGTCACCATGTGCCCGAGACGCCCGAGGCCGAGGATGCCGAGACGCTTGCCGCGAAGCTCGTTTCCCCTGAAGGCGTCGCGGTCCCACATCCCATTCTTCACCGAATCGGCGGCCTGGGGAATGTGGCGCAGCACCGCAAGCAGCAGCCCCCAGGCAAGTTCCGCCGTGGCCGACATCTCTTCGAGAAATTCCGTCTCGCCCTGCAGACTCAACACCGTCACGCCGCGCGCCGCAGCGGCTTCAAGATCAATATGATCGAGCCCGGTGGTGGCGCTCACCAGCGCCCGCAGATGTGTCGCGGCGGCGAACAGTTCCTTGTCCATGGCATGGCCGAAACGGGTAATCAGGACCTCGCACTCCGCCACCGCCTCCAGAAGACCGGCGCGGTCGAAGGGCTTCTCCGTCACCTCGCCGAGGGAATCGAGAATCTCCCGCGCCTTTGGCGAATAGCCCTTTGGTTCTGCATTGAGAATACGGACACCGCTCATGAGAGATCATCCTCGGATAACAGCCCGTCTTTCGCCACGTCCCGCTTCAGGGCGCGCCCCACCACCTCCTCCATCCGCGCGGCGGGCAGGCCGCTTCCCGGCTTTTTCAGACACAGATGGCCCGGTTCAAGTACGGTCCCGGCGGCAAGATCAGTGACGGCAACGATGCTCTTGGTGAAGATGGCGCGCAGGTCTTTCAGCTCGCGGGCCTGGGAATCCTTGTCCGCCGGATGGCGGCGGGCGGTTTCCACGAAACGGATGCCCTCCATGACCTGATGCAGTTCCTCGAAGGTGACGGAAGCCGGCACATCGGGTCCACTGCCCTCGCGATCGAAGGTGACATGGAGCTCCAGCACCTCAATGCCTTCGGCAACGGCGGCCAGCGCCGGATAGATCGTCCCCGAATGATCCGACAGACCCACGGCGCAGTCATATCGCCGGCGCAGTTCAGGGATGACATTGAGTCCCGTTTTCTCCGGCGGCGTGGGATAGATTGATGTGCATTGCATCACCGCGAAGGCTCCCTTGCCACCACGCAGGATGTCCACGGCGGCGTCGATTTCCGCCCAGGGCGACATGCCGGTGGACAGCAGCGCTGGTTTCCCGGTGGCGGCGATTTTTTCAAGCATGGGCAGGGTGCCCACCTCGCCCGAGGCAATCTTCCAGCCATCCACGCCGACGCGCTCCAACAGGTCCACGGCGGCGTCAGAGAAAGGCGAGCTGAGGAAGATCAGGTTTTTCTCAACCGCATGGGCGCGAAGTTCCGCCCATTCCTTCTCGCTGAATTCCATGCGCTTCCAATAGTCGAAGCGGCTTTTATCCTGGGTGCTGAAAGCCACGCGCCAGGGTTCGTGGAGCGTGCTCTCGGCGGCGGCAATATGGGTCTGGAATTTCACCCCATGGGCGCCGGCCGCGGCGATAGCATCGATGTAGCCGTGGGCCGCCTCGAGGTGTCCGTCGTGGGATTGCGCCACCTCGGCGATGACGGCGCATCCTTCGATTCCGGGGAACAGGGTCACGGGGCTCAGGCCACCTTTGCTTTGATTTTTTCCGGGGTCGCCTCCATGGGCGTCACGTCGAGGCTTTTACAAAGACCGGCATATAGAGGAGCAATATCCTCTTCGTCGCTGTGATAGCGTCCTCTGCCATCACGTCGAAACCCTTCTAGATTCATGGATGAATCCTTTAAGGCGGCGAGAAAACGGGCGCCGTCTTCGCGCGCCTGATCGGCGTCGAAAGGCCCGGACACCGCCCAGCGCAACAGAGACGGCAGTTCCGATTCGGATTTCACGATACGCGCATGGGGCAGGAATCCCCATTTCACATGCTTGCTGAAGGTGATGGCGGGCTTGCCCAGAATCGCAGCCTCCATGGAGGCAGTGCCGGCAATGGTGACGGTGGCCGCCGCCTGTTTGATGGCATCAATGGAAGACGTGTCGGCGCGTAACAGAACCACGTTTTTCAACGCCGCGATCTGGTCATAGAAACTTGCCGTGCGGCGACCGATGGCCGAAGTATTCTCCTTAATCGCCAGCAATACGCCGGCGGGCAGGTCGCGGGCCAGGGAAAGAATGGTGGCGTGCTGGCTGAGACATTCCGGAGCCGACTGCATGATGGTCACCTCCGGCTCTTTCTGAAGCGGGTAATAAACGAATTGCCTGTTCTCCAGATCATTGAGACTGGTGGTGGCCAGCCGGGCCAGATGCCGATGGGCGTGGCGGATACGGAAGGGAAGAGCGATCAGACGAAGCAGGTTGGTAGAAAGCCCTTTCTCCATTCCCCGCATTTTGTAATAGAAATGATAAAGAATGCTTTCCGGCAGAATCCTGACGATGCGGCGCCAGGAAAAAAGGCGTTTTTCCATTTTGTATTTCTGGGCTGCAAACGCATAGCTGCCGCCGATCTCTGCCGCCGGCCAACTGGCAAGGCTGTCGTAGGCTTCCTTCAGTCCGGGATGGTCAAAATATTCATTCACGGCCCAATAAAAATAGGTCTCAAAACGCGCCAGCGTCAGCCGCCGGTAGGCTACCCCCTTCGCCCGCGCCGCGGCGGCCATGAATTTGTTGCCATCGAGAACGAGGCTGAGCTCCTTTTCGTCAATCTCTTTCTCCCAAAAGGCCACCGATTCGGTGATCGCATGCATCAGTTGCAGATTAGAGGCGCGCTCGGCGAAGGGTGAATTGGGATGACGCCAGGCCCCGGGAGAAAAGGGGTGTCCCGTTTGCCGTGTGGCGAGCGCCAGCCTGTTGATGGGCTCACCGGTGAGTTCCTCAACATGCCGAGCCCTGGCAATAACGTCTTCCTCAACGAGCCCTTCGGCCCGCAGCGCCTGGAGATGGATGCTGTCGTTGGTTACCGAGTCCCATAATCCGTCCGCATTATTCCTGCGGAAGGTCTCTTCCTCCACATGGCTGCGAACATAGAGATGGAGCTTCGCTCCATACCGCTCTTTAAGAAGGCGCGCCAACGGCACGATCAGCGACACCTGGGCGGGCAGGATCTCCATGCCGATACTGGTAAAGGGCGTGGCGTTCACGAGATCATGCCTTGGCGGCGGCCGTGCCGTTCAGCGCCGCGCGATGTTGCTTGTTGAAGGCCTGGACGTACCATCCCTCCTCTCGCATCAACGAGTCATGAGTGCCGCCGGCGATCACTTTCCCCTGTTCCATGACAATGATCTGGTCGGCGTCCACCACGGTGGAAAACCCATGGGCGATGAGGATTACGGTCATATCTGTTTCTTCGCGAATACGCGCCAGGGCATGGCGGAATCTTTCCTCGGCATCGGCGTCAAGACCGCTCGCCGGTTCATCGAGAATCAGAACGGAGCTGTTACGGGCCAGAGCTCTGGCGAGATCGACGCGCTGGAGCTGGCCGCCCGAGAGACGGACGCCACCCTCCCCAAGCATCGTGTCATAGCCCTCCGGCAAGGCTTCGAGAAAATCGGATGCCCCCGCCAGTTGGGCCGCTTTCCTGATAGCAGCCTCGTTAATATTGAAATTTCCATATTGGATGTGTTCCCGGGCGGAGACATTGAAAATCTGCGGCCTCTGGGGAACAAAAGCGATACCGGAACGCAGACTTTTCATGGAAAATTCGGTATTTTGAATCCCATCGAGTGTGATCCTTCCTGCATCGGGATCCCTCAGACGGGGCAGCAGATCAATCAGGGTTGATTTCCCGCTTCCCGAAGGCCCCACCAGAGCAGTAATTTTTCCTGCGGGGATTCCCATACTGACCCCGTTCAGGGCCGGTGCTTCAGCTCCCGCGCCGTGGTCGTAGATGACATTCTCGAAGCGAAGCGAATCATCGAGGCTCTTGAACTCCAGAGAGCCACCATCACTTTCCCGATGGCTGTTGAAATCATCCATCCGTTTGATGATGGTGCGCATGCCGCCGGTGATCGCCAGAAGACCTTGATAGGACTGGACCAACTGCTGCATCAGCGGAAGCGTCCTCATTGCGACCGCACAGAACATGAGCACCAGCTCGACCCTCATGGCGAGGATGTCGATGCTGACAAACATCAATGCGAAAACCATGATAAAAGCCAGGGGCTCAAAGATGACCGAGATTCTCTGGTTTATCATTTGAATGATATAGATCCGATCATTCAGCCCGCTGATAAGCCGGTTAAGATTGCTCCCCTCGGTTTTTTCCATTCCCGAGAGGCGGACCAACCGCATGGAACTCACGCGCTCCACAAGGAACGACATGAGCTTCTGATTGATTTTCGTCATTTCCCAGCTGACGCTGCGGCTCCTGCGCACCATGCGGCGCGAAACCGTTCCCAGAGCGACAATGGACACCATCAAGAAAAGGCTGAGCCAGAGCGAGATCACCACGAGAGCGGCTAAATAAGCAGCCAACTGCACGACGACGCCGATGACGGTGATAACACTGAAAATACTCGAGTTCGCGGCCGACACCGCGGTAGTCAGGTCACTAACAAATTCACCTTTTACCGACCGATCATGGTAATCCAGGCGCGACGCCAACCCCTTGTCGAATCCCTTGACCTGAACATGACGGTTGAGGTCGAGCACCTGCCGGGCCTCGTAGGAAACCTGGAGGTACTGGACCACCTGGCGCAACAAAATACATAGAACGCTGACGGCAAACATGGTCGCCAGATTGACCGGCAGGCCAAGGCCGTCCGCAAAGGGCACCAATCGTCGCCACAAATCAGACTGCGCCATCAACACGTCAAGATTCCGGTCCGCGCCTACATATTCCATGATCGGCAGCAGCATGGCGAAGCCGATGCCCTCGAAGAACAGGGCCGTCACTTTCAGGCCAAG
Organism: Alphaproteobacteria bacterium; assembly: GCA_016776635.1. Classification (GTDB taxonomy): domain Bacteria; phylum Pseudomonadota; class Alphaproteobacteria; order UBA11136; family UBA11136; genus UBA11136. The sequence goes on along the minus strand of JADHSZ010000032.1, from coordinate 20,476 downwards.
GATATTGACCCCAACCCTGTAACGAAAACCGGAGATTTTGACGATCTCCCGCACCGCCCGCCAAAGAGGCAGATGCTTTACCTCCGTGACGGAAGGCGGCATTTCGTCAGACTTGGTGGAGTCCGGCGGCGCTATGTCTTCATTTACGGTCATATCATCCGATACATATCACCCGACACAGCCGGCAAGCCGCGATGGGGTAAGTCCTGTAATTCCTTCAATAAAAAATTGCGCCGACACAGAGGAAAGTCCCGGATGTTCCAGGTGCAGAAATTCAAAGCTGGGCGCGGAAAATTCCCTGACCCGGGTAAAACCGGGGACTCCACGATTCTTCGATGGCGCGAACCCCGTCCCGCAGTATACGGCGCATGATTACGAGTGATGTGAGGCGCGGCGAGCGGCAGCGGCGGCTCTAATTCCCCACATTGAATTTAGGCCCACGGCTCTCCGGATGGGTTTCGTCACCGGAAGGCATGGCCCGCACGCCCCCACTATCATCCAGCCGCCGGGTGCTACGATAGAGCCTGTTCATATTAGCGCGGACGAGGATACGCCCCTGTCCAATTATGTCGGAACCATACTGAGTGACATAACCGGAGATGAGATCACGTTGGTGGTCGTTGTGGAACATTTCCAACTCGATCCCCTCGGGCCGGGCAAGGGACAGCGGATCACAGAGAAAATTTGCCTCCACCAGGGCGGCAAAATCAAAATGAAACGTCCGTTTTTCAAGGCGGCTCGTCTCCAATACGTCGCGTTTGCGCAACAGGCTGAATTCCAGAAGTTCGGCAAGATAGGATTCCACCATCTCGTTACCGCCGGAGTCCTCTTCCAAAAGCTCCCGGGCCACCGAATAGGCGGTCTCGTGGAGAACATCTAGATGCTCGAAAATGGCCATGGCGCGGTATTTGTAAAGTTCGTTAGTGCCGTATTCACCATCGATATAGCGCTGGATAACGCCCGGCTCGACCACGAAACTCTCTACCTCTTTGCAATCCCCCCACATGTTCTTGTCTTCTTCTTTGTTGTACTGGGCGTAGAGCTTAGCCAGTTCACCGCCGCCTTCCACGATCCGCTCGTGAACCGCAGCAATAAATTTCGAACGCTTGACGCCATTGAAATTAAGAAAACGAATGAGGTCGATAAACAGGGAATCGTTGTTGAAAACCTCCACCGTCAGATGCAGGGCGCGGCACGCCTGGTAAGCCTCAAAGGGTAGGGTTTTATTGGCCACCACGATTTCCTCCACTTCCGCCGCGGGGAAGGTTTCGCCGCGGAAAGTATAGGTGCCGAAGCAACGCGGCAGGACACGGAACTTGGTTCTGAAACCGTATTCCTCACGTTCTTTGCGGCTGGCGGCCTCGGTGCCGGGAAGCATGATGAATTGATAGAGGCGGATATAGCTCATGCCGGCATCAAGCATGTCGAAGACGGAGCGGAAGTGTTTCTCTCTGGCATCTCCCTGGAGACAGAGGATGATCTCGGCTTCACTTTGCCCGCCTTTTTCCGCGGTAAGCACCGCCATTTCCTCCATCTGGTCCATGGACACGTTCTTGCGTTTTATGATCTTGAGGATTTCCTCATCGGTGGTCTGCACAGCCGAGGTGGGCGGCATGGTGTCACCGAGAATTTCAACGATCTCCATGGTTCGCTTCTTGTGATTCTTGGCCGTGGCGGTGGTAAATGTCTTGGGCCAGTCATATTTCTTTTGCAGGCGGCGTATTTCCTTGGCGGTTTCCAGGTCTTCCTTGAACATGCCGAAATTGGCGTCCACCAGAATCACGTCGCTCACCTTGGCGCGTTCGGCAATATAATTCAGTTCCTGGGAAATACGTTCCTGGTCGTAGCGAAGAGTCTTGGTGAAATAATCCCCGCCCTCCCAGCAAAAGGTACAGCGATAGGGACAGCCGCGCGTGGTCAGAAACAAGGGAATCAGGACATCGTCGTAGAATTTGTCCAAAAGGCCGGTTAAATGAGCCGACGGCATCAGGTTAATGTCGCTGATTTTTGGCGCCAGATCGGCGGCGATCATTTCACCATCCACAAGATAGCGGATGTTGGGTGCGGCGCCGCGCTCGCGCTTGAATTTCTCCCAGTCGAAGTCCATCTCCTGCATGGTCCGAAAGAACTCGACAAAAGCAAGTTCACCCTCGAACTCGAAATAGCAATCGATGGCCGGATATTTCTCCAGGAATTCCTTTTGTTCTTCATGGCCGGCGGGGAAATTGGGACCGCCGAAAACCATGATGGTCCCGGGTGAGACTTCCTTGAGGCGGCGGGCGTATTCATGGCCCAGACGCACATTCCAGGAGAAGGCGGAAAAACAGGCAATCTGCGGCGTATTGTTGTCGAGATAGGCGTTGAATTCCTCGGGATACTTGAAAATCTCGAACTCGATCTCGTCGCCAAGTTCCTTCTGCGCATTGGCCGCAACCATGGTGATGCCAAGCGGAAACGTATTGGCGGCCACCATCTGCCCCATATGGGTGAGATCGGCAAAACTGACTTTTACCGGCATATTCAGACTGCTGTCGCTACTGCCCGTTCAGAAGAAGCCTGGGGCTGTTCCCCGGCCATGGCCACACGGTACATGGCGCTGAGCTGGGAGCGGGACAAGAGCCGCTCGAGTCCGCTCTCACTGCTGTCGTACTGGTCGATCCAGCGGTTGATGAGCTTGCCTTGGTCCTGTGTGTGAACAACTTCCAGATGCACCCCCTCCGGAACCATGACCGAGAAGGGATCAAGGGTGAAATTGCTGTCAACCAGCGCCGCAAAATCAAAATGGAAGCACTGACTGTAAGACTTGTCCGGATCAAGGAAGTTGTCCTTGCGCATCCGGCTGAACTCACAGAGCTCAGAGAGGAACAGGGATGCGTCTTTATCCTCAGCGGCCTCACCCAAAAGCGAGCGCCCCACCCCGAAGGCAATATCGTGCATAACATCCATATGCTTGATCAAAGCCTTGGTGCGGTATCTGTGAATTTCGTTGGTTCCGTGTTTACCCTCCATATAGTCCTCGATGACCCCCGGCTGGGCAACAAAGGCTGCCACTTCCTCGGGACTGTCCCAGAGATTTCGTTCTTCATCATCGGCAAACCCCTGGTAAATATCGGCCATAGCCCCGTCGGCATCAGTCGCCATGGCATGGACGCCTTTTACGAAATCGGTCCGTGAGACGCCATAATGATCAAGGAACTTGAGAAGTTCATAGAAAATGGCGTCGTTGATGAAAATCTCCATGGTCAGGTCGAGAGCACGGCAATCCCGGTAATCCTCATAAGTCATGGTGCTGCTGGCGACGCAGATTTCTTCCGTGTCCACCACGCCCACCGCTTCACCCATGATGGTATAGATGCCGAAACTGCGTGGCATCACCCGGAACTTGGTCTTGAGCTCAAATGTTTCGCGGGATTGCTTGTTTGCCGATTCGGTTCCTTCAAGCAGGGTGAACTGATAGCTGCGGAACAGGGTGGCGCCAGCGTCGAGCATGTCGAAGACGGTCTTAAAATGGCTCCGCTTCGATTCCCCGGGCAGGTTCATAATTATTTCCGAGAGAAAGGTGGCGTCGTCGGACTCCTTGGTGGCCGCCAACTCGGCCAGATCTTTCAATGGCAGATTCCGGCGCTTGGCCAGGCGAAGCACTTCCTTGTCGGTGGTCTGGATAGAGGCGGCGGGCGCCATGGCCCCACGCATAATTTTTGAAATCTCGATGATATTGGCCTTATGATTCTTGGCCGAGGACTGCACGAGATATTTCGGAAATCCGTATTTGTCCTGAAGTTTCGCCAGATAACGCGCGGTATCCACATCCTCTTTGAACATGCCGAAATTAAGATCGGTGACAACGAATTCGTTCACCGTAGCGCGCTCGGCGATGTAATCCAGTTCGGCATAGATGCGTTCCTGGGAAAAGCGCCGTGTCTTGTTGGAATAACGGTGGCCGTCCACACAGAAAGTACAGGCATAGGGGCAGCCCCGGGCGGTCTCGATCATGGGGGTAAGAACGCCGTCAAAAAACTTGTCCGACATCCCGTTGAGATAGGGCGAAGGGATGGTGTCCATGTCCATGATCCGTTCCATCATCTCGCCTGCGACAAGATTTCCGTCCACCAGGTAACGGGCACTGGGTACGGGGGTCCGTGCCCGTTTCAGCTTTTCGGCGTCGAAATCCACATCCCGGAGCGCCTCATAAAAGGCCACAAAGGGGCGCTCTCCGTCATTTTCTATGAAAAAATCAATTTCGGGGCGCGCCGCCAGAAAGGCCTGTTGCTCATCCTTTTCCGAAGGAAAATTGACACAGCCGAAGACGGTGACGGTATCGGGCCATCTTTCCTTGATCAGGCGGGCGAACTGGCACGCCAGATTGACGTTCCAGGAATAGCAGGAAAACGCCGCAATTCGGGGCTGGTTGGATTCGAGATAGGCGTTGAGGTCGTCCGGATAACGGAACAATTCAACCTCGATTTCATCTCCCAACTCCTGCAGAGCATAGGCGGCAACCATGGAAATGCCCAAGGGAGTCACATTTGCCTGGACTGTTTGTCCAGTATGGGTGAGATCGGCAAAACTGATTTTTACTGGCATCAATAAATCTTCCTTGACCCTTTACCGTTTAAAAATGGGCCGGAATGATAGGTGGTCACGCCTGATTCTTTCTTGCTCAACAAGGGGATAAGGGATGAATATCTTCCAAGAAGCAACAAATATCAAACTTAAATACCCTATGGTTATAGGTGTGAAAAGACAGCCTTATGACCCGATTCAGGCCTTCGCGTACTTTTTCAGGGCCTCGATTGTCCTGTCCACATATTCCAGAGGCAGGTCCGGCCCACAAGGAAGGTTAAATCCCGTGCGGTTGAAGTGTTCGGAATTAGGAAAGCGCTCGCCGCTGTCAAAATGGGGGGCGGTGTGTACGCAGGGAATAAACTTCCGGGTCTGAATACCTTCTCCGGCCAGAAATGCCATAAGTGCGTCCCGTTCCTCGCTGATGGCTTCCGTCCACAAGGCGACCTCGCCGTTATCCACATCCACCGGCGCCAATTCAATAAAGGGGAGCCCCTCGATCCCCTTGCGGTACTTCTTATATATGGCGTTCACATGAGACGCCTTTTCCGGGCCGCGCCGCACCTGCCACAGGCCGATGGAAGCCAGAAGGTCGTTGAATTTGAAATTATGCCCCGTGGTCAAATAGGTGTGAGAAACCACATCGGCGACCCCGTGGTTGCGCATGGCCGCAAGCTTTTCATACAGATCCTTATCACGGGTAACGATAGCCCCGCCCTGGCCGGTGGAAACCAGCTTGACCATGCCAAAGGAAAAACACCCGCAATCCCCCAGCGTGCCCTGAAAACCGTCGGGGCCGCGCGAGAACATGCCCTGACAGGCATCTTCGACCACGGCGAGGCCATGTTTCTCCGCCAGCGCGCGGAGCGTGGCCATATCGCACACACGTCCGTTGAGATGGACCGGCATGATGGCCTTGGTGCGCGGCGTAATTTTTTTCGCCGCCTCGGCCACATCCATATTCGGGCTGTCGCTGCGGCTGTCCACCAGCACCACCCTGGCGCCGAGAAGAGAGGCGGCATGGGCAGTGGCGATAAAGGTGCGGGTGGGCACGATGACCTCGTCACCGGGGCCGACGCCAACAGCCATTAACCCCATCATCAGAGCCATGGAGCCGCTGGTGGTGCACAGCACATGCGGCACGTCGAGCTGTTTCGCGATCTCGGCCTCCATCTTGGCGGTAACCGCGCCCATACTGAAGGATTTCGCCGCCATGGTTTCGGTAACGGTGGCAATTTCATTTTCACCGATATCCGTCATCCAGAAAGGCACCTCGCTTGCGGTGCTGACAAAGGAGGCGTTCGCGGCTTCAGGTTTTTTCATGCTGTCCGAGGTCACTTGACGAGACACTTCCAGAGGGTTTCGGCAATACGGATGTCTTCCACCGCGTCCTCGCCGCTGGCGAGAGGTATGCGGTCGTCTCTGAGGTCATCAACAAATGCCTGGGCCTGGCGCTGGAATGACCAGCCTTGATTTGTTTCAAAGGTCTCTATCTTGTTTTCGTCACCCCCGTGCTGGAGCCTCACCCGGGCGGGGGTGCCTTTGAGCAGCGGCGGCGGCAGTTCGATAGTCAAACGTCCGCGCTGGAAGATAATTTCCGCACCTTCGCGCCAGCCTCGGTGTTCGAACATCCCAAACTCAAGGACGGCCGGAAACGCGCCGAAATCAAACAAGGCAACACCGCCGCCCCCGGTCCGGTAGTCGAAATGAGTCACCGAGGGCGCGGCGTCCAGAAGATAGCGCATGAGATTGATGTCGTGGCTGTAGACATTCATAAAATTATCATAGTCGGCATGTAATTCCCGGGGCATCCAGTCGGGCGCCACCGCCCACGATTCCAGCCCTTCCGGCCGATCTTCGCCCAGCCCCACGGGGGTAGCGTGGTCATAGAAGGAATCCCCCTGGAAACAGTAGAAACGAGCGAGGGTCAGCGGCCCTAATTCACCGCTGGCCATAAAACCCTCAATCAGTCCCTTGGCCAGCTGCACGCCTTCATCATGACGCTTCATATAGCCGACAGCGTATTTGACCCCAGCAGTTTGCGATGCTTCCGCAAGGGTCTCTGCCTGTTCAAGAAGCGCCGCCATGGGTTTTTCCGTAAGCAGATGTTTGCCCGCCTTCAAACAGTCGAGAGCCACGGGGCCGGTGTGATGGCGGCGGGTTACAACAACCACCGCATCCAGATCGGCATTATCGAGAAGTTCCCGGTGACTCGAAAAAGCCTGGGGAATACCGTAATGGGCGGCAACGGCATCACGCAGGTCGGGGCGGATCTCGGCGATGGCCGTCACCTCACAGCCTTCCGCCTCGGCGTAATTGGCGAGATGGGCGATCTGGCCGATATAGCCCACCCCCACCATGCCGACCTTGACGGGAGTTCTGTTCCCTCCGGTCACGCCGCCCACGTGTTCGAGTAGCCCTTTGGCAAAAGCCTGGGAATGTGTTTGTTCCTGAAATCGTTATTACACAGGTCATCGGCGGATAGCCCGAATGCGGAAAACCGGCTCTGCCAATATTCGGATGTCTCAAGGCGCGCACTCAGGCGTTCAATGACCGATGGCGGGATGGCCCCATCCCGTTTCTGACTGAGAAAGCCCAGAAAATACAATGCGAAGGCATTTTCCGGCGCCACCAGATCACTGAGATTAATCAGGGTGGCGATCTGTTGGTCAACCTTGAGCGGACGATCCTCATGAAACAGGCGGTGAAAGTTGAGATGATAATTCATATAGAACCAGATATCGGTGATCTGGTCGGCATCGGGAACCTGATCGAGGCCGATGGTTGAGAAGACTTCCTTGAAATCCGCCGTGGCCAAGCGCAGTCCCTGCTCGATCTCCGCCTGTTTACCGAAGGCCCCGGCAGCGAAACGCACCTCGGAACTGCCCACATCGTCAATCAGGCCCTGGGCCAGCATGGACTCGTAGATAGGCGTATTGGCGAGCGGCTGAAGGGGTGAAATTCGGCACCAGTCGAGATCCATTTCGCGGGCCACCTCGATGGTATCCATCACCATGCTCATGGTCTCGCCGGGAAAGCCCACCATTAACTGGATACTGGCGTAAATCTGTTCATGTTTGCGCAGAGCCTCGGCGGCCTTAAGGAAGTTCGTCACCTTACCTGGCTTGCGTATCTGTTTGAGGATTTCGGGATTGCCCGATTCCATGCCTATGTTCATACCGATACAGCCGCTTTCGGCACAGGCCGCCACCACCTCTTCGGTACAGGAAATGGCAATAACACCGTTGGTGGTGTCCCAGGTGAGTTTCAGCCCGCGCCGCACCATTTCATTAAACAGGGAGATAGCGCGGGATTCATTCTTCAACAGGTCATCATCAAGCCACATGACGTGACTCACGCCATAGTCGTTCTCCAGCCTCTCCAATTCGTCCACCACCGACGAGACATCGCGCAGACGCACTCCGGCGCCGTTGAAACTGCGCACCGAGCAAAAGGTGCACTGTGCCCGACAGCCGCGATTGGAGAGAATGGTGGCGAATCTGGTGTCTCCGGGCTTGAGGTAATAGAACGAGCCGATAGTGCCATATTTTGCATTTTCCTCCGGCGGCGCCAGATCCCAGGATGGCAGAAGGTTACAATCTTCGGCGGTGGGCTGTTTTTCGCGTGTGATGTTGTAGCGCTTTCCGCCTTCATCAATAACGAGCTGAGCCAGGTCTTCACATCCGGCCTCGCCATTGACCACCCGAATAAAACTGGTGAGGGCAATTTCGCCCTCGCGCAGGAATGCTAGGCATGCGCCGGGGATGTCGTCGAGGATACGATCAACGTCATTGCTCACATGGACGCCGCCGATGGCGAGAGGGATTTCCTTCGAAACCACCCTTTCGCAGACCCGCTTGAAGGAACTATGGGTCATGGTGAACATACAGGTGACGCAGACCAGGTCGGGGGCAAACTCTGCCACTGCCGCATCGAGGGCCTGCCCCCACGTTGCGTCATAATCGAAGGCATCGGCCGTGTCCGTGGCGTGGCACTGTTTGAGAACCTCGTGATTAAGGTTGCATATTTCCGTTTCCACCCCTGCTTCCCGCAGGTTGCGCGCCAGGATCATCAGGCCGTAAGGCGGATAGTTGGTATAGCGGCCCCGTTTGGCGGTGTCGTACTGGAACATCTCGGCATGGGAATCAGGTGGATTGACCAAAAGAACCCTGGCAATCCGCCGTTCCGGGAACAGACGGGTAAGGGCGCCCTCGATCTCCTCAAGGTCGGCGCAGCCGTCCGTCACGCCCCCCTTAGAGGGGGGGGACATCCCGGAATTTCCGTTTTTCGATCCGCTGTTCATGTTTGAATATATGGGGAGAAACCCCCGAATTACGCCCCGTTCATGAAGCGCCGCCAGCTCGTCAGTTTTGCGGCTTCCATCCCATGGCAAGGTCCACCACCACGTGACAGAGGGCCAGATGGGTGATTTCCACGAAACCGTATTCCCCCGAGGGCACGTAGAAATTGACGTCGCCCAGAGCGCGCAGGCCATTGCTCTCTTCAAACCCGCTCAATGTCACCACCTTGCAGTCCTTTTTCCGGGCCTCGGCCACGCCACCCAGAATGTTTGGGGAATTTCCCGAGCTGCTGATGGCCACCAGAAGGTCGCCGGGGCGGGCGTGCAGTTCGATCTGTTTGGCGAACACGTTTTCATAACCCAGGTCATTGCCGAGACAGGTCAGCGCCGACGGGTCGTTGAATGCCTGGCTGCGCAGGTTGCCGTTCTTCGAATAGTCGATGGCCATGTGGCTAGCGATCCCGGCGCTGCCGCCATTGCCAATAAACATGACCTTGTTCCCGGCATCATGGGCGTCCCTGGCGAAAGCCCCAAACTTTCCAACCGCCTCATCCAGGGAGAGGCCGCCCCCATCGCCGTCGCTACACCGCACCAGACGGGGAAGCGACCCAAGGGTTTCAAAATAGGCGTCAACAGGCGTGGACATGACGTTTTTTTCCTTCGCGCTATTTCAAAAGCGCCGTGGCCGTCTTTACCAGGCCGGCCTTTTCAATGGTTCGGCGGTGGCCGACAATGTTGATCTTCAGTCCGCCGGCGATATTGCCGATAAAACCCGCATCCTTCATGGCCGCACCCGAAGCGACAATGGGCGCGGTAATGGCGAAAAAGGCATCACCCGCCCCCACCGTGTCAATGGGAGAGCCGGCAACGGCGGGAACCTCGTGAGTGCCGCCGTCTTTTTCAAACGTGATGCAGCCCTCGCTTCCCAGCGTCACGGTAATTCTGTCGCAATCGATGCGGCTAGAAAGATCTTCCGAAATAATGTCGGCGACCTCCTTGAACTTGTCCCCCACCGCCAGCCGCGCCTCATGAGTATCGATACAGACATAATCGGCCCGCGGATAGCGCGTGATCAGATTGTATCCCAGGTTGGCGCTGTTGCTCTGGGCGTTGACGGCAAGGAACTTCGCCTTTTCGGCCAAAAGGGTAATGGTGGAAGACCGCAACATGCCGTGGCCGAAGTCCGTCACCACCACAAGGTCGTAATCGGCCGCCCGTTCAGCGATAAAGCCATTGAGCTGGGCTTCCACATTCTCCGGCAGGGGCGAGTCATCCATGAAGTAAACCTCGAACAGCTTCTTCACATAGGTAGGCTCTATAAAACGCTGCTTGCGGGTGGTCGGCGCCGATGGCCTCTCCAGAATGGTCAGGTTGATATTTTCCTTGACGCTGGACTCCACCAGATCACGATGAGAATCCACAGATCCAAGGACCGTCACCACATCAACCGAGCCACAGATTCCGGCCAGTGCATTGGCTACCGCGATCACGCCCCCGGCGAAAACTTCGTCTTCTTCGTAACGGGTGGCAATGATGTTTTCCTTGGGCGACTTGCCCATGGGGTTGGCATAGACATAGTCATCAATGATGGTGTCGCCGACGACAAGAACCCGATAGTCCCGCACGCCCTCAATAAGATTCAGCATACGCTCCAGTCCGCCATCCTGGCGCAAATCATTGAGATATTCCCGGAGAGACGGATCAAAGACCTTGAGATTCTGGTTGATCAAATTTGAAGAGCTGAAGGTAACCTCTTCGGTGAAAACAATCCGGCCCCCGTGTTTTTCCACGGCCTCGCGTTCGGTGACGATGCGCCCCGTAACATCGTCCTCGGGGTTAGCGTATTCGGAACCCTTTACGTAGACGTCGGGCTTCAACGCCTCGATGATCTGCTCGGCGCCGGGATGGGGGTTGATAACCACCCAATCGACGATTTCCTGAGCCGCCACCATCTCCGCCCGCATATGCTCGGAAAACACCGGCCGGCCCGGCGCCTTTCCCGCATGAGCGTCACAGGTGACAAGCGCCACCAGGACATCACCCTCCCGTTTCGCGGCCTGAAGGTGTCTCAGATGCCCATAGTGGAACAGGTCGAAGACACCTCCCGCCATGGCTACGGCCTTACCCTCGGCCTGTACGGCGGCAAGCACGCCTGCCAGCTCCTCAACGGTTTTGATCTTGTTTTCCATAGAACCTGCCTACGTATTCCGGCTCATGACGCGAGATGCTTGAACCAGGTCTCGGTTGCTTTTGCGATTGAATCGGGCTCCCACAACGGGGCTTCGCGCCAATAGTCGATCTCGGCCAGAACATTGGCTACGCCCTGTTCGAAACTGACCTGCGGTTTCCAGCCCAGCTCGGCCGTGATCTTTGAAATATCGGCCCAGGTACAGTCAGGCTCGCCGGGGCGCTTGGGGATATGCACCACTTCACCGCCCAGCAATTCCACCAACCGGCTCACCGATTGCGGATTGCCGGCACCCAGGTTCCAGACCTCGCCCACCCGGTCCGTTTCCGCCGCCGCAAAAAAAGCTTCCGCCACGTCGGTCACATAAAGAAAGTCGCGGCGTTGGGCGCCGTCGCCGACAACGGTGAACGGCTTGCCTTCCAGTTTTTGTTTGAGGAAAACCCCGAATACCGCGCCATAGGCCCCCGAGGTGCGTGAGCGGGTGCCATAGGCGTTGAAGATGCGGATCGAATTCACCGCCAGGCCATAGACCTCGCTCCAGTGAAAACAGGCCTGCTCGCCCATATTCTTCGACAGCGCATAAGGATATTGCGGGCGGATGGGATGATCCTCGCGCGTGGGCGTGTCGGCCAGCCCGTAACAGGAGCTGGACGCCGCATAGACCAGTTTTTCCACCCCTGCCGAACGTGCCGCTTCCAAAACCCGCACCGTGCCCTGGGTGTTGACCTCCATATATTCCGTGGGATGTTCGATGGAGGGAACAATGTCGCCGATCCCGGCAAAATGGATCACGTAACGGGCGTCCCGAAACAGGGCGTCGTCCTCCGCTATCCCGCGGATGTCACGCCATTCACAGGCCAGGTCAGCGTTGTCCCCATGGTGTTCGAGATTGCGCTCGCGCCCACCCACCAGGCTGTCGATCACCCGTACGGCGAACCCCCGTTCCAGCAACAGGTCCACCGTATGGCTGCCAATGAATCCGGCGCCGCCGGTGACCACGGCGATAGGTTTGGCGGCGCTCACGCCGCCTCCCCTTCCTGCAACTGTTTGACGTTATAGTACCAGGGATTATCAAAACTGTCGGGCAGCTTGCCGTCACGGAAGGCCTGGCAGAGATCGCGGATGGCGTCCTCCACGGTAAAGATGGGCTCGAACCCCAGCATCTCCTTGATCTTGTCCGAGGTCACCCGGTACGAGCGATTGTCGTCACTGGGCGTGCGCACGATCTCGATATCGCCCAGCTCGGGATATTCCTCTTCCACTACCTTCTTCACTTGGCAAGCGATCTCCATGACCGAGAGGTTGCGGTATCCCACGTTGAAGGTTTCTCCGGCGATCTTCTCGGCGGGCAATGCCAGCATGGTCTGATAGAGCCGCACCATGTCCTTGATATGCAGGTTGGGCCGGTACTGATCGCCGCCGAAGACCGTGATCTTGCCCTTGTTCACCGCATGGTTGGTGAGGATGTTCACCGTCAGATCGAGGCGGGCGCGCGGGCTGTACCCACAAACGGTGGAAGGCCGGATGGTGACGCAGGTGAAGTCCGGCCCCTGATGCTTGAACAACAGCGGTTCGCACATTCCCTTGAAACGGTTGTAATGGGTGAGCGGTACCAAGGGATGATCTTCGCGCACCTCCGGAGCATCGGAAACGCCGTAGACGGAACTGGTGGAGGCGTAGATGAAGCGTTTAACCCCGGCTTCTTTGGCGGCCACCACCATGGGCTCGAAACAGTCATAGTTGATGGAGGTGGAGAGACTTTCATCCAGTTCGAAGCTGGGGTCGTTGGAAATACACGCCAGGTGAATCACCGCATCCACGCCTTGGCACGCCTTCCCCAGTTTCGCGGTGTCGCGGATATCGCCCTCGATCACCGTTAAGTCGGGATGATCCAGCGGCAGGGTATCCTTGCCGAAATACATGATGTCGTAGACGGTCACATTATGGCCGTCTTCGAGGAGCTGAGGCACCAGAAGGTTGCCCACATATCCGGCGCCGCCGGTCACAAATACGTTCTTTAACACGTGTTTCCTGCTTTTTCGTTGAGGTTAAAAGATTTCGCCTTGGGGTTTCGGGGGCCAACTGGACGACAGGACCGTTCGATCCCACGGGGCTTTACCCAAAGCACCCATCCTTCAAACATTCCAGCCGCCGCCATTCCTAGCCTTGCCCCGCCGTTAGTCCGACTGATCGAATATAGATGTTGCCGTTCATTACGGCTTTTCGTCGGAAAGCACCGGACAATTCAAGACGGCATTTCGATTGTATTTGGTTTAAAGGACACAACGGCTTTGAATTTAATTTCGTAAAATTCATCTGTGAGTCACAAATTCACCGAGATGAAATACAAAATTTGGGTAGGCTAGGATGCCTGAACCTTATGGTAAAATGGCTCCTTCCCAGCTGCGGGAGGATACAAATTTTCGGCAATTTCAGCCAACATCTCTTTATTTTCAAGCTTTCTCTCTCCTGATTCTTCCGCACGAAGAAGAATATTTATAAAGTAATAAAGTTCTTTTGGATAAAAATGAAGATCGCGTATGGACATATTAACAAATTTTAAAATCACTTCTATGTTTTTTGAATAATAAAGGCCATACACATAATATATGAACATATCCTGAGTCATAATTTCCCCTTTTCTTAACTCAAATATATCTTCAATATTATTATTTATGCCCTTATTTTCAGAGTCATCTATGTTCAGGTTTTTAAATAAAACCGTTGCCAGTGTTGAATTACGATAGTGAATCATCACAATTGGATGATTCACCTCAACGAAACACGCTTCCCATTTGGGGGGACCAGCGGAGAAATAAATTCTTCCCTGGCAGGCATAAACGGCTCTTTGCTGATAGCAAAATTATGCGAATAAAAATACGGAGCATTTTGACTGCTCAACCAGTCTTTCCAGAAGTGTATCCAGTCATCCCCCATCTCCGGGATCGACTCCGTATTGGTAATGACGTCAAATTTTAAGCTGGAAGTAAGTTCGTGCAGATAAATAGGGCACAAATAAACTACTTTTTTAGCATCATTAGCCTTATCGATATCATCGACACTATTAATATACACCACCTCCACATCTTTTAACGTGGACCTCAAAAATACATCGGCAAAAAATAAGGATTCCGGGATGTCTATTATCAGATAGGTATCAATATCTACGACTGTGTTTTCAAACCACAGACGGGCGATATTTCCGTACCCGCCACCAATTTCACAAACCGACTTAATTTTCCGGTCATTGATATAAGATGCACAGGCTAAAATATGATAGGCGTGCCAGAAAAGAACATTGCTCAATATTCTTCCCCCTTTGACCCTCAAAAGGGTTTCTTTCCACGACACACTCACGTCACTAAAGTCATCTATTTTTTTGCTGAAATGAGGAAATGAATGCTTAAGAACCCTTTCGTATAAATAAATTATCAGGATCTCTGGAATAAATATCTTTAATAGCCTTCCTGGATACCTGATGACATCACACCTAAATATTTTGCTGAGTGTCCCAATGGGGCGACGGCTATCAAATGTTTTATATTGCGCTTTGAATATTGCGTCTCGTTCATTTTTCACGGATTCTATTACTTTATTTAAAGTAACTCTGTATTTATCCCACCTTTTTTCCTGCCCGGGAACGCTTTGCCGATCAAGCTCAATCGCACGCGCGTAATTTTTCCTGCAAATTTCCAGGATATTTCCACTCATCGCTTCAACGCCTTCTGATTATGATTATATGAATAGATGGAAGCTATCCTGTCATTTGGTATGAACTCCAATAAACGGATATTCTTCTCTCTATAGTGTTCCTCAAGAGCAAATCTGTGTTTTTTTTCCAAGAACGCCCCAATCAATAAAGATAAACTTATCAAATTTATCTCTAAAAAACCTATTCGCTGGTCTCTTGATAAACAACACACACCGTCGAATAAACAGGAAGGGCAAGTTGTATATCGGCGTTTTTGATATTGCTAACTTGAATGGAAGGCCAGAGCTATTATGGATTTGATTTGAGCCATTTTTATTCTACTTTTAAATAACGAAAGACAATGCGTCGGATCTCTCGTGATGCAACAAAACAGCCGGATTCCCGGAAGCGGCGCGCGAACATAACCACATGGCGGAAACGATTAAAGCGGGAAATGTAAACGCCGCGCTTCTGGCTGATGATTTTCTTGTTAAAGCCGATTGTCTGATGGACCGATATCTTGTCGTTCCAGGTTTTTTACAGAGAGTTTCCCTGCGCATTCTGGTTTTTTCATATCGGTTTTCATTTCTACTTTCCAGCACGTAACGGCGCACTTTGTTCCGGGACATTGTGGCGAATCCAGGCGGGAGATAATCGGGATCCGGCACGGTGAAAAACGGACCCTTGAGGAATCAAGGCGGCCACATCGGCATGGGGATCGGGTGCGCCCACATTTTTCATGTCCTGAAGAAAGGATGTCACCGCTTCGGTGGTTTCTTCCTCCGAAATATTGCCTAACGTGCCGAATGAACAGGAAAGGTCGAAGGCATGCTCTCTCAGAAACCGGTCATAGGGGACGGGGCTGCCGTCCTTATAGGTCGCTGGTTTGTAATATAGCCACGAGTGACTAAATCCATCTATGACGGGATACCAGTCCAGAAGAAGGCAGGGGATTCCGTTGGAGGCGGGCAAAGTCACCCCTCCGCCATTATTCCCTATAAAAATTTCAGCCGCGGAGGCGGTGTAGAGCTGATAGATGCTCCGATCACCTTTGATGGTGAGATCATCAATCAATCCGCCTCCAAATTCTTGCCTGATCTCGGGGGTTATTTCTCTGTCTCCGGTCAGGGCGACCTGGTATCCCGCGGCGTTCAGGAGTCTGATCGCTGGAAGAACAGAGGAAAGTTCGCCTCCGTTTTTTAAGGGGGATGCTTTGGCGAGAGATTTTCTCCAGCGCAGATAAAGGCAGCAAAGCTTGGGCTCTTCCTTATATCCCGAAGCATGCCACGCCTCATGAAACCTGCGTTTAAAATCGTTTCCCACATCAACGGGCAAACGTAATGGCGGCGCCGGCCGACACGCAAGCAGGTGCACATAGCTCATCATGATGGTGTAATCCCCTATCCACAGTTTCCTGTCGGGGGACGAAGCCAAATCCGTATCCGCCTCCACCATCTCGTCACAGAGTTCCGTCATGCTCTGGAACCGCACCTGCCCCTTCCCCACAAGGCGAACAAACCACCGCGTAAACCTCTGCACCATAGAGTCATGGGGCTTGAGAAAAGGAAGAACCACCCGCCCTTTCTCGGAAAGCTGTCTGACGAATACGAACCGGGGGATGAAGACGACTTCGATGTCTTTGATACCACGCCATAATTCAGTTATTTCCGGGTTGGGGTTATACCGCCATGACGCGATGAGAAAGAGAACATGCTCCCCGGACGCCACCCTTCGCGCCATGTCCGGCCCCTGAATGCTGTAGCCGAAACTGGAAGAATTGGTCATCAGCACAACCCTGTCTGCCGTTCGGAATTTTGGGTAATGACCCATGAGCCGGGCAAGCCAAACAGTTCCCGAAACGGGAAGAAGAAACAGAGTTGATGTGCGGCTGAAAATCCGCCACCCCATCTGGACAGGAAAAAGAAGAAGTTTTTTTATCAATGCGATATTCAAATTTATCCGGGCGAACCGGGGAGGAACGCTTGTCCCCGTCATCCTTCAGTCTGCATCACGGCAACAGCCGCGCCAGGTCCTCTACGAATTGGCGCGCCGCATCCCCGTCTTCTTCATCCGGCGCCCAGGGGGCAAAAATACTGTCGCCGGGAACGAAGGGACCGGGCCGGCTTTCGTGATAAACCGCCACGTCGGTCAACGGAAAATTGGCGTGATACATGCCGGTGCCCACGCCATAAACCGTGGTGCCGGATGTATTCATACGGCAGGCATCCACCACATTACCCTCGTCATCAAAAATGACGATCCCCATCTCACCCTCGATCATATGATAGCTCTCGCTCTTTTCCAGGTGCTTGTGAGGGCGGAAATACTGCCCGGCGTACTGCACCACGATCATGTCATGGAGGGTGGCGTCGGGACCCTCGTGAAGACATAGCCGGATTCCCTGACCGCTTTCGGCGCCCCTGGCCACCAGATCGGCGATCAGCTCCCGCGTCACTGCCACCGGTTTGCGGCGACAGAAATAAGCCGGGGATTTCCCGCCGTCATCGAAGGCCACGGCATCACCGTCATCAAGACGGATCAGCGATAATCTATTTTCATTCATGGCTTTTCCTCAGGCCGCCGCGGCCACCAGATCGCTACAGGCGGAGCGAAGAGTTCGCATTTCCATACCCGTTGCCGCCATCAGCTTATCGGGCCTCATGGAGACATCACGGGGCCGTTTTTCCCCGGTGGGAAAATCGTCGATACTGCACGAAACCACCTCCACGGAGCCGGTGCGGCGCATTTCCTCAAGTAATGTCTCGAACATGTCCTGGCGGCTTAAGGGCTGCGGCCCCGCCACGTGATAAATGCCCCGGCGCCCCCCCTCCATCAGACGGATCACGACCTCGGCCACGTCCTCCACATGTACCGGCGAGGCGATATAATCATGGGCGCATTTCACGGTCTCCGCGCCGCCGGTCACTGTCTTGTGCCATCCGGCGACGACACCGCTTCCCGCCGGGTCCGAACCGTAAACATTGGCGATGCGCAAGATGAGGGCGTCGGGAGCATGATTTTCCAGATAGGCCTCGATCTCGGCTTTCTGTTTTCCATAGAGCAAAATGGGATTCACCGGATCATTTTCCACATAGCCGCCTTTTTGCCCGTCGAAGACCACCTCGGTGGAGGCGAAGACGGGACAGACACCGCTTTCGGTCAACCGGTCGATAATGGCCTTTACCGCCGTCACGTTAAGCACCCGTGACGCCTCGGGATTCCGCGCACAGTCATCGGGATGTGCGTTGGCGAGAAGAATCACGGCATGGGAAAAGGCCTCCAGACCCGGAACCGCTTGCCGCAGATCCTCCGCCCGCGCGTCGAATTTCAGGCCACCGGGAAAGGGCGCCCCGTTATAGGTGGCCACAACCTGACCTTCCCCCATATGACCGGCAAGACGGGCGCGAAGATAGCGACCGATGAATCCGGACCCGCCCAAAACCAGAATTTTTCCCTCACTCAAAGGTAATAAACCCGTGATCACCGGAATATCCGGCCTGATCGAAAACCCATTGCCATTCCTGCGGAGTGAAGAAGCTCTCGCAGGTCAGTTGCCAATAGAGAAGGTTCATCTTTTCCCGTTCGTTGCGGTAAGTCTCCACCACCACGTATTTACCGCCACGCGCCACCCTCTCGATTTCCCGCAACGCGTCCATCAGGTCGAACAGATAGAGATTATGCAGCGTGGTAATGGAGACCACGAAATCGAAACTGTCATCCTCGAAAGGCAGATCCCTGGCGTGGCCCTGCTTCAGGGCCGGCTTGACCTCCTCCTTGGCGTGTTCAATGGCGTAATCGGAAATGTCGAGGCCGGCCACCTCCACCCCCGGCACCACCTGGGTGAGTTCGTAAAGCAGGAATCCCTTGCCGCACCCCACATCGAGGATTCTGTGACCGGGCTCAATTCCGTAATGGGCCGCCATTTTTTCGGCCACCGGACGCCAGCGCCCGTCGTAGCGCATGCCGCCATAGCCGGTGGTCCTGTCCCCGTCCCAATAGTCGTGGTCCCATCGCTTGGCGATCTCGGCACATTCGGCCTTATCCCGATCATTCACACGGCCAAGGTAATCGCGCTTGGTTCCAGAATGAAGAATTTCTATGAAATCTATTTGCGTCACAGCTCTATTCAGACGACGAAGCGCGGCAATTTCTTTTGCCGTCTCTCTTTCCACCCCGGTGAAAAATATCTTTTGAAATCAAGTCAGAAAATCAGACGTAATGCACATTACGATAAAGCGAGGCAAGATATGCCCGCTGCATGAAATGCCCAAGGCCGGCAATCGTGCGGCCATACTGCTGGAAATAGGCCGAGATGTCCTGAAACTGTTTGTCCGAATAATTGAAACTGATATCCAACCCGTCGGGAACGCCAAAATCGAAAGGGTCTTCCTTGAACCCCACGCCGCTGAGCTTCACAAAATCATAATGGAAGGTCCGCTCCACCGATTGCTCCAGTGACAAAAGATCGCTTTTCTTCAGCTTGATGTACTGGGCCAACTCATCCAGATAGCCATCCATCTGCTCGTGCACCGCGCCCACCTCGTCGAGAAGCTCGCGCGCGGCGGCAAAGGCGATGGCGCTCACGTCATCCATATGCTCAATGAACGCGAGCGAGCGGAATTGCATGATCTGATTCGCTCCGTATTCCCCCGACATGTATTTCTCAATGGCCTCGGGCGTTTTCAGGAATTTCTTAAGGTCCTCTTTGTTCGACCAGAAATTTCTACTCTCATCCTCTCTGTATTCCTGAAAAACATGGGCCAGGGTCTCGTTGGAATAGACGGTCTCTTCAAGCTTCCTGAAAAAGGCCGAACGGGGAATCTCCTCCCGGTCCAACAGCGCAAGCAATTCCTCGAAAATACCCCCGTTGTTAAAGATTTCCACCATCAGATTAAAGCGGCGGCATTGGACATAACCCTCGTAGGGCATGGTGTTGTTGCCGACGCAGACCTCATGAAATTCAAAGGTAGTGAAGTCCTCGTCGAAAATCCGGTAGTTGCCGAAACAGCGCGGCAGCACCCGATAACGGGTGTCGTATTCGAATTTGTTTCTGTATTCCTTGCTGGCGCCCTCGGACCCCGCCAGAAGAATGAACTGGTACATGCGCATTTCATTAAGGCCGAGATCGAGCATATCGAACACCGACTTCTTATGTTTCTCCCTGGTGTCCCCGGGCAGACATAAAATCACCTCCGAATAGCTGCCGGTTTCCTCCGTGGTCTCACGCGCCATATCCGCAAGCTGGTCGATGCTGATGTTGCTTCTTTTGATGTTTTCCAGAACCTCCGGGTCGGTGTGCTGAACGGAAGCGCTGACCAGAAATCCGTCTAAAATTCTGGAAATCTCGATCAGACGGTCCTTGTTGTTCTTGGCCGGCGAGGACTGGATCACCTTGGGCCAGCCGTGTTTTTTCTGAAGGCCGGCGAGCAGATGCGCCGTCTCCAGGTCTTCCTTATAAATACCGAAATTGAGATCCGCGAAACAAAGGTCGGGAAGAAGGCTACGTTCCTGGATATACGTGATTTCCGCATCGATCCGTTCCTGTGTAAAGCGGCTCACCTTCGACATATATTTGATGCCATCGTGACAGAAGGTACAGGAATAGGGACAGCCGCGATGGCTCTGCATAAGCGGCGTCAGGGTGTCATCGAAGAATTTGTCCATCATCCCGTTGAGAAAGGGTGAGGGGATGGTGTTGATGTCTTTTATCCTCGGCAGTCCCGGACCGCGGATG
>JADHSZ010000082.1 GCA_016776635.1 Alphaproteobacteria bacterium | reverse complement strand
GCGAACAGGACGCCCGCGCACCGGAGAGGATGCCGGGGAAGTTCCGCGACGCGCGCGTGACGGCAACGGGTGCGCCGCGCGCCACGGTGGCGCCGGGGGTGTTGAAAACCCTGTGGTTCAATACCGGAACCCTGTGCAATATCACCTGCCGCAACTGTTACATCGAATCGAGCCCCAGCAACGACCGCCTGGCCTATATCAGCGAAGCGGAGGTGAAGGCGTTCCTAGACGAGATTGCCGCCGAAAACCTCCCCGTAGAGGAAATCGGGCTTACCGGCGGCGAACCCTTCATGAACCCGGATATTATGACCATCATCGCCGGCTGTCTCGATCGCGGCTTTCGCGTTCTGGTGCTCAGCAATGGCATGAAACCCATGAGGCGCCACGAGGCGGCTCTGATGGACCTCAATGCCCGCCACGGCGGCAAACTGGTGATCCGGCTCTCGGTGGATCACCACACGGCCCAGGG
The DNA here is from genome assembly GCA_016776635.1 of Alphaproteobacteria bacterium. Lineage (GTDB taxonomy): Bacteria > Pseudomonadota > Alphaproteobacteria > UBA11136 > UBA11136 > UBA11136. Next base: position 6,147 of record JADHSZ010000082.1, on the reverse strand, counting down.
CCATATGGAGGAACGGGGCGCCGACAGTTGGGAGCCGGTTATGGAGAGCATGGGCTGGCTGGCCGCGAACGGGGTCGCCTTTCAGGTGGCGGGACGTACTTACATGAACGAGACGGAAGACTCCCTGAGGGCGGGCTATACCGGGCTTTTCGCCGCCAACGGCGTGACGCTGGACGCCCACGACCCGGTATCCCTGGTGCTGTTTCCCGAGATGGACGAGGCCGAGGATGTTCCCGAAATCACGGAAACGTGCTGGGACATTCTGGGAGTCTCACCCGGGGATATGATGTGCGCCAGTTCGCGCATGGTGGTCAAAGCCAAGGGGGCGGACGCGCCCCATGTGATGGCCTGTACCCTCATCGCCCATGAGGAAGGGTTCGAGATGGGGCCGACCCTGGCCGGATCGCTGAAGGAGGTGAGCCTCAACCACCCCCACTGCGCCCGTTTCTGTGTTCTCGGCGGCGGCAGTTGCAGCAAGTAATGCTACAAAAGTGGGGCGATTTCTTGACAAAACGGGGCCACAGGGGCTAAACCGGCACAATCACGTGGTGATTTGAGCCGACCGGCTTGCGGCCACGCAAAACAAAACGCTAAAAGGTCGGAGGTGAAAACCCCGGCCGTATGAGGTCGGGGATTTTTTTTGCCCTTACGGGGTTACATCCGAGGGCAAAGCAGGCGAAGGATTAAGGCCATGACGGATAGAAAAAAGAGCGCTAAATCAAAGGCATGGCGGCCACGGACCCAGATGATCCGCGGCGGGCTGGAACGTTCGGGGTTCGATGAAACCAGCGAGGCCATGTATCTCACCTCGGGCTATGTCTATGACAAGGCCGAGGAGGCCCAGGCCGCCTTTAAGGAGGAGATTGACCGTTTCGTCTATTCTCGTTTCGGCAATCCCACCGTCTCCATGTTCGAGGAACGGATGGCGCTGCTTGAAGGCGCCGAAGCCTGTCGCGGCACCGCCACGGGAATGGCCGCGGTTTTCTCCTCCCTCATGTGCCAATTGAAAACCGGCGACCATGTGGTGGCCGCCCGCGCCCTGTTTGGTTCCTGTCAATATGTGATCACCGAGATCCTGCCCCGTTTCGGGATCGAGATCACCATCGTCGATGGCACCGATCTCGAGCAGTGGAAAGAGGCCTTGAGCAAGGACACACGAGCCGTGTTCCTGGAAACGCCGTCCAATCCGACGCTGGAGATCATCGACATCAAGGCGGTGGCCGATCTTGCCCATAATGCTGGGGCGAAGCTGATCGTGGACAACGTGTTCGCCACGCCCATCCTCCAGCATCCGCTGGAGCTGGGGGCCGATATCGTCATCTATTCCGCCACCAAGCATATCGACGGCCAGGGCCGTTGTATGGGCGGCGCCGTGCTGGGCACGGCCGAGTTCTGTAACGACACCTTGAAGCCCTTCGTGCGCCATACCGGCCCGGCGCTGAGCCCCTTTAACGCCTGGGTGATGTTGAAGGGGCTGGAGACCCTGGAATTGAGGGTCGAGGCCCAGAGCAGGAATACGCTGGAGTTGGCCACCTATCTCAGCGGTCTCGAGGGTGTGACGAAAGTGATCTATCCCGGACTCGCCAGCCATCCCCAGCATGAACTGGCCATGAAACAGATGGGCTCGGGCAGCACGCTGGTCTCTTTCGAACTCGAATGCCGGGATGGCGAAGACGGCAAGGAGGCGGCCTTCCGTTTCCAGAATGCCCTGGAGCTTATTGATATCTCTAATAATCTTGGGGATACCAAGAGTCTCATCACCCATCCCGCCACCACCACCCATCAGCGTATCGAGCCGGAAGAACGCGCCCGCATGGGTATCGGCGAGAGTCTGGTGCGTCTCTCGGTGGGGCTCGAGGACGTGGATGATCTGAAAGAGGATATGGCCCAGGCGCTGAAAACCGGGTAATGGCAAGCTATGACGGGATGGCGGTTTGTAACTGGACAAACACCCCCCCCAACGTCATATGCTCCTTGTCAGGGAGTGGCGCAGCTGGAAGGGAAGGCCGCCATTTCCCCCGTCAAAATCGTGACGCCGCCAACACCACTGATAAAAGGCGCATATAGGGACAGGTATGTATCGTAAAATAACCCATTCGATCGCCGTTACGGTGACGCCGATTTATCTTGAGGAACAGTCGGAGCCCGAAGACAACCAGTATATCTGGGCCTATCACGTGCAGATAGAGAACAAGAGCGCGCAGACGGTGCAGCTCATCAGCCGTCACTGGCAGATCACGGATTCCAACGGCTGTGTCAAAGAGGTGCGCGGCGATGGCGTCATCGGCGAACAGCCGGTGCTGCATCCCGGAGAAACCTTTGAATACACCAGCGGCACGCCGTTACCCACGCCTTCGGGAATCATGCTCGGCAGTTATCAGATGGTGGGAGAGGATGGAGAAAATTTCGACATCACCATTCCCGCTTTTTCCCTCGATCTTCCCGACGAGGAACGGCGTCTCCACTGATTCTTCACTCCGCTTTTGATCCTCAACCCTGCTGGCCCGATAAACCGGGTCCGCGCCCTGAAACAGGAAAACCGGCACCATGGCTGCGAACAAGAAACCATCGCGCAAACAGGCGGAAGAAGCGGTACGGACGTTGCTGCGCTGGGCCGGTGACGATCCCGGCCGCGAAGGGCTTCAGGACACCCCGAAACGGGTGGTGAGCGCCTATGAGGAATATTTCGCGGGATACAAGGATGATCCCGTAGCCATCCTCAAGCGCACCTTCACCGAAGCCGATGGTTACGATGAAATGGTGGTGCTGAGGGACATCCGTTTCGAATCCCACTGTGAACACCACCTCGCGCCGATTATCGGAAAGGCCCATGTGGCCTATCTTCCCGACCAGCGGATCGTCGGCATCAGCAAGCTGGTGCGGATGGTGGAGGTCTATGCCAAGCGCCTTCAGGTCCAGGAACGCATGACCGCCCAGATCGCCAACACCATACAGGAAGTTCTCAAACCCAGGGGCGTCGCCGTGGTGGTTGACGCCTCGCACCAGTGCATGACCATGCGCGGGGTCCGCAAGCCCGGAGTCTCCATGGTCACCAGTCACATGCTGGGCGGTTTCCGCACCAACATGGCCACCAGGCGGGAATTCCTCGCCATGATCGGCACCACGGGAGGGATTCACACCCCCAACGCGTAACGCCCGGCCACGGGTTTTTACGCCGCCACCGAACTTTTGCATCCTTGCGACGCATCCTTCTCTGGACAGGGCCAGACGATTAGCCAATGATGTGCCCCCTGACGAAGCAGAAACGGACGTTTGCCGGACTGTGATCGATTTCCGACCCTTATTGTTTGTTATCGGCATTTTGATGACCACCGTGGCCGTGGTCATGTGCCTGCCCGCCATTGTCGACGGGGCTGTGGGCAATCCCGACTGGCAGGTATTCGCCGCCTCGGCGCTGATCACCCTGTTCCTGGGGGTCTGCCTGATTCTCGGCAACCGCAGCGACGACTTCCGTTTTTCCATCCACCAGGCGTTTCTGCTGACCACGCTGAGCTGGCTGGTTATCGCCCTGTTCGGGTCGCTGCCCTTTATGTTTTCCAATCTCGATCTCAGCTTCACCGACGCCTTTTTCGAGGCCATGTCGGGGGTCACCACCACCGGCTCCACGGTCATTACCGGACTCGATTTCGCGCCGCCGGGAATTCTTTTGTGGCGGGCATTGTTGCAATGGCTGGGGGGGATCGGCATCATCGTCATGGCCATTGCCGTACTTCCCATGCTGCGCGTGGGCGGCATGCAGCTGTTTCACATGGAATCCTCGGACACCTCGGACAAGGTGATGCCGCGCGCGGCACAGATCGCCAGCGGTATCGGCCTGATTTACGTGTCGCTTACCCTGATTTGCGCCACCGCGCTGTGGCTTTCAGGCATGGGCGGATTCCAGGCCATCGCCCACGCCATGACCACCATCGCCACCGGTGGTTTTTCCACCTCTGACGATTCGGTGGGTCATTTCGACAGCGCCACCATTGACGCCATTATCACCTGTTTCATGATTCTCGGCAGCCTGCCCTTTGTTCTTTACCTTCAGGCGGTGCGCGGCAACCTGCGGCAGCTTGCCTCCGACAGTCAGGTGCTCTGGTTCCTGTCCATTGTGGTCATGGCGGTTGCCATTCTCACTCTCTGGCAATGGCAGGGCAATGGCGTGGTGCTTCTTGAGGCGTTTCGCTACGCCTCCTTTAATACCGTCTCGCTGATGACGGGAACGGGCTATTCCACGGCGGACTTCAGCCTGTGGGGAGGGTTCGCGGTTTCGCTCCTGTTCTTCCTCATGGTGGTGGGAGGATGCGCCGGCTCCACCACCTGCGGCATCAAAATCTTTCGCTTCCAGGTGATTTACGCCACCGCCAAGGTCCAGATCCAGCGGCTCATGCAGCCCCACGGAGTCTTCACCCCTTATTACAACCGCAAACCCATCCCCCCCGATGTTTCCGAATCGGTGATGGGGTTCTTTTTCCTGTTCGCGCTGGCCTTTACCGTTCTCGCCCTGGGGCTGAGTTTCCTCGGCCTCGACTTTCTCACCAGCATGTCCGGGGCGGCCACCGCCATTGCCAATGTGGGGCCGGGGATGGGCGAGGTTATCGGCCCGTCGGGAACCTTCGCCGCGCTTCCCGATTCCGCGAAATGGCTCTTGAGCTGCGGCATGCTGATCGGACGGCTCGAACTTTATACGGTGCTGATCCTGTTCGCCCCCAGCTTCTGGCGGGGATAGCCTTCGTAGAAACCCGGTCAGGGGGTGTAGGTGACGCCGATGACCACGTCGAAGGAATAGTATCGGGACTCCACCTTGTCGCCGCCGCCGAACGGCCCCACGCTCACATCGCCGAGGTCGGTGAACCGGCCTTCCAGGCCCAGACCCCAGTTGCGCGTCCAGTCATAGATCACACCACCCATCAGCGACCATGTGAAGTTGTCCGTATTGTCGATTTCACTGATGATGGAACTTGCAAAGAAGTCGTTTCTTTCGGTGTCGGCCCTGTGGCGCGCCCAGCCGATACCGGCCCCCACATAGGGCCGGAAATCGAAACCCAGATGGAAATCATAATAGGCGTTTATCATGGCGAAAATGGTCGCCAGATTGGTTGCGTAGCCGGTGATTAGGGTGGCGTCGGTGGCTGATTTCGCCCGGTAGTCGAGATCGAAACGATAACGGATTCCCGCCTCCAGCTCGGTGCGGATGGGAAATCCGTGATCCTTCCAGTCATAGCCCACGGCCAGGCTGTTACCGAGGGTCAGGTCGTCCTCGTGCCGTATTTCCAGGGTATCGCGGCCTGAACTGTCGCTGAGTGCATGGTCGCGGATGAAGGATGCGCCGCCGATGATGTCGAAGGCATAATAGATATTCCCCGGCGCCTCTTCGCGCAGGCTGTCCATCGCCGCAAACTCGTCAGCCGAAACGGGTTTTGCCGGTGCGGCTTCCAACGCCGGCGGGAGCGTCCCGGCGCCAGCCACGGCGGGAGCGGAATAATAAGGGGTTGCGGGAACGGGCCGTGCATAGGGACGGGGTGGTGGGTTATAGGCCGGCGCTCCTCCATAGCCCACATAGGCGCTGGGCGGCGGCGGATAATACTGCGGCAGGGTGGAGCTCGAGGTGGCGGCATAGCCATAGCCACCATAACCACCGTAAGCAGCCGCTGCGGGAGCCAACCGGGTCTGGCCATAATTTGGGGGGCGATAGTTGGTATAGGCGCCGGGCGGCGGTGGATAGTACTGGGGCAGGGAGGAACTCGAGGTGGCGGCGTAGCCGTAGCCGCCGGGCGAAACGGTCACCGCACCATGGGCCCTGCCATCATAGATGTCCTGGGCGTTGACCGGAGATACCGCCAGAACGCCGCCAAGAAAACAGGCCGTTAAGAAAACCCTTCCCAACACAAAAACCCCGTTTATTCCGCTATAGGCCTGGGACAAAATTAAACCGGGATCGCACGATGCGATGCCCGGACAACCCTTCATGAAAGCATCAATTGGGGTCGAGAAGCAAAAATTTCCCCAGATGTTTCGGGATGTTCGCTTCCAGGGTAGCATTAAGTTCCTTCATCAGGGCTTCGGTCATGGCGAACCAGACACGCTCCCTTTCATCCAGGGTACTATCCTCGGCCACCGTCTGGGTGCGCACCGCATGGGCAA
>JADHSZ010000031.1 GCA_016776635.1 Alphaproteobacteria bacterium | reverse complement strand
ATGGGGCTTCATCATCGCCAGCTCCTTGTTGCTCGGCGCCTTGCCCTTTTTCGTCGGTCTCGCCGTCGTGTTGCCGGTGCTCGGACATGCGAGCTGGCATCTTTATCGCCGAGTCGTGGGGCAAGAAGGGATTCAGAACGACGTTGGACCGCTGAGGACCATGGGCTGAGAAACCCCCGGTAAAGGCATTACGTCTTTTAAAGGAGCGCTTTTAAAGGAGCGCGGGTTTTTTGCTATGTGCAATGGCCGCCGTCCCCCATCTTGAAGAAAGGCGCGGAACGCGCTACCCCTCACGGGATATTTCCCCGTGCCGCCACCCAATGGAGAAAGATAAAATAGATGAGCGACCTCGCCACCACCGATACGCTGTTCTTCGAGCGCACCGGCCTCGACCGGGAAAGCGCCGAGTCTCAGGTCAATGATGCCCTGGCGGGCTGCGACGACGGCGAGTTGTTCCTTGAATACTGTCAGACCGAAAGCCTCAACTTCGACGATGGACGGCTGAAGACGGCCAGTTTCGACACCTCCCAGGGTTTCGGCCTGCGCGCAGTGGCCGGCGAGACCACCGGCTATGCCCATGCCAGCGAATTGAGCGAGGCGGCATTGAAGCGGGCGGGTGAGACGGTGAAAACAGTCATCACCGGAACGGGAGATAAAACGGAGGCCGCGCCCCAGCCCACCAACCGCCATCTCTATGACGACGCCAACCCGCTGGGCGAGGGCGAGTTCGCCGACAAGGTATCGCTGCTTTCCGAAATGGACGCCTATGCGCGGAGCCGCGACCCCCGGGTGAGTCAGGTTTCGGCCTCGCTTTCGGGACAATGGCAGGCAGTGCAGATCATCCGCCCCGGCGGCGAGCGGATCTGCGACGTGCGCCCGCTGGTGCGGCTCAACGTGACGGTCACGGCCGCCGAGGGCGAACGCATGGAACAGGGCACCTTTGGCAGCGGCGGCCGCGTCGGTTACGGCCAGTGGCTCAAACCGGAGACCTGGAAGGCCTCGGTGGATGAAGCCCTGCGCCAGGCCCTGGTGAACCTGGAATCGGTGGCCGCCCCGGCCGGTGAAATGACCGTGGTGCTGGGGCCGGGCTGGCCGGGAATCCTGTTACACGAGGCCGTGGGCCACGGGCTGGAGGGCGATTTCAACCGCAAGAACACGTCGGCTTTTTCCGGCCTAATCGGCGAACGGGTGGCCGCGCCCGGCGTCACCGTTGTCGATGACGGCACCCTGGAAAACCTGCGCGGATCAGTGACCATCGACGACGAAGGCACCCCGCCGCAACGCACGGTACTGATCGAGGACGGCATCCTCAAGGGCTATATGTTCGACCGCATGAACGCCCGCCTCATGGACGCCCAGCCCACCGGCAACGGCCGCCGCCAGTCTTACGCCCACGCCCCCATGCCACGCATGACCAACACCTATATGCTGGGCGGCGACCATCCCGGCGAGGAGATCATCGCCTCGGTGAAGAAGGGTCTTTACGCCGTCAGCTTCAGCGGCGGCTCGGTGGACATCACCAGCGGCAAGTTCGTGTTTTCGGCCTCGGAGGCTTATCTGGTCGAGGACGGCAAGATAAGCGCGCCGGTCAAGGGGGCGACCCTGATCGGCAACGGGCCGGATGTTTTGACCAAGGTGTCCATGATCGGTAACGACATGGCGCTGGACCCCGGTATCGGCACCTGCGGCAAGGACGGCCAGCACGTGCCCGTGGGCGTGGGCCAGCCCACATTGAAGATCGACGGCCTCACCGTGGGCGGCACCGAGGGGTAAGGAAGGGGTAAGGGGGGGAGCAACAAACTCCCGTCATAGACTCCCGCCATGGCGGGCTTTAAAGTGAGACCAACGTAATTTTCATTCTTTAATTTTTCATGCTGTCTCCTGGGAGGGAAAAACAATGCCTGATGGTACCGCCGCCACAACCGCGTTTGGGGCCTGTCCCCATGACTGTCCCGACACCTGCGCCATGGTGTTTGATATCGAAGATGGAAAAGTCACCGGCGTAAGCGGCAGTAAAGAACATCCCATGACCAACGGTGTCCTTTGCGTCAAGCTGAAGGATTATGAAAAACGCATGTATCATTCCGACCGCCTGTTGCATCCCATGCGCCGCACCGGGCCCAAGGGATCGGGTCAGTTCGAGCGCATTACCTGGGATGAAGCGCTGGATGAAATTTCCGCCAAATGGAAGGCCATCATAGAAGAGCATGGGCCCCAGGCCATCATGCCTTACAGCTATCTGGGCCATCAGGGACTGGTTCACGGCCTCAATGGCGGCGATGCCTTCTTTAACAGGCTGGGCGCCACGGTATGTGAACGCACCTTTTGCGGCGAAGGTTCCTGTACTGCCTGGCTGACCACGGTTGGCCCCACCGCGGGTCTCGATGTGGAGAGTTATATCCACTCGAAATATATCGTCATCTGGGCCAGCAACAGTGTGAGCACCAATCTCCATCACTGGGCCATTGTCCAGGATGCGAGAAAGAAAGGCGCCAAGGTCGTGGTTATCGATGCCTATAAATCACGCACCGCCAAAGAGGCCGACTGGCATATTTGTCCGAAACCAGGAACCGACGGCGCCCTGGCCATGGCCCTCATCAACAGCATTATCGAACAGGGTCTGGTGGATAAGGAATATGTGGATAATTACACCGTCGGTTATGACGAACTGGCGGAGCGCGCCAAGGATCGCACCCCGGAATGGGCATCCGAGATTACCGGCGTCGCCGCCGAGGATATCCGCCAGCTGGCAAAGGATTTAGCCACCGAGCAACCCGCCGCTATTCGCATGGGTGTGGCGCTGGAACGCCATTTCGGTGGCGGTCAGACCATCCGTGCGGTGACCTGTATCCCGGGACTGACCGGCGCCTGGCGGCATATTGGCGGGGGAGTCACGCAATTTCCGGTTTGGGAACATCCCTACAAATTTGACGTGATCTCTCGACCGGATCTTATTCCCGAAGGCACGCGGGTCATTAACGCCCTGCAGATAGGCCGCGCGCTGACCGGTGAAATGGATCTCGATATTCCCATCAAATCGATGATGTTCTGGAATGCAAATCCGGTCACCCAGGCGCCGGAAACGGACAAGATCGTCGAAGGTCTCAAGAATGAAGATATGTTCGTGGTCTGCGCCGAGCATTTCATCAGCGATACCGCGTCTTACGCGGATATCCTTTTGCCCGCCTCCATGGGCGCCGAGATGGAAGATATGGTCTTGTCGTGGGGACACCTGTATCTCACCTATAACGCCAAGAGTGTTGAATCTCCCGGCGAAGCGATCCCCAACAATGAAATCTTCCAGCGTCTGGCCGCGCGTATGGGCTTTGAAGACGAACAGTTCAAATGGTCGGATTCGGAATGTCTGGAAAACTATGTTGATTGGGAGTCGCCCGCTTGTGACGGCATCGATCTCGATTATATGCGTGAGAACGGTTTTGCCCGTTTGACCGTGGGAACCCCAGACGACCGCTGTCCGCACAAGGAAGGCAACTTCCCGACCCCGTCCGGCAAATGTGAATTCAAGCTGGATGGCGCGGTTAACTTTGTCGCCGGGCCCTTCCGTCAGATGTACGAGGGGTTTCAACCGGGTGAACCGCTGGATGACTTGCCGGATTATGTTCCCTCGAGAGAAACTCCGGAAACCAACCCGGAACTGGCGAAGAAATACCCCTTGAATATCGTTTCCCCCAAGAGCCACGGCTTCCTGAATTCCTGTTACGCCAACATGGAGCACAAGATCAAAGGCCAGGGCGAACAATTCGTTTTGATTAACGCGGCGGACGCGAACCCCAGAGGCATAAAAGAGGGCGATAAAGTTCGCGTCTTTAATGACCGCGGCGGTTTTGTGGGTGATGCCAAGGTCACCGACGACGTCAATGCGGGGGTGATCGTCGCCACCCTGGGCTATTGGCGGCAATTAAACGAGGGGACGGTTAATTCCATCAGTTCCGCCGAGTTCGTCAATATGGGACATGCACCGTCCTTTTCCGACAATCTGGTGGATGTGGGGCTCACCAACCGCGGACCGGGAGACTGACCCGGGGACGAGGCGGCGGCGTAAGCACAAAGGAGGAATCCATGCCCAAAACCGACAGAAAAAAGACCGAGAGCGAAGACCTTGCGGAACTTTCCGACGAGGCCCTGGACCGCACCAGGGAAAGCACGGCCTGTCAAACTATCGGCGGCTCCGCCAGCAGCACCCATAATTGCTGGGGTCCGAAGGACTGACCGGCGCCTGACGACGCGCCGGGCTTAACGAAAAACCCCGCTGGTCGAACCAGCGGGGTTTTTTGATGCTCACGGAAAGATAAATTTTTGCGACAGCCCCGGCCGCTGTCTCAGTCGCCCTCATGAAGGCGGTCGAATTCATTTTTTTCGAATTCGATGAAGCTGTCGATCATACGCCGGAACACGGCCTCGGCGATGCCCGGCGCCAGCCCCGCCTGTTCGGCCTTCGCCCGCATGCGGGTGATGATGTCCTCGATGCGGGCGCGGTCCACCACGCCTTCGCGCGAGGACTTGAAGCGCGCCGCCTCGCCCACATAGAAGCTGCGTTCGGCCATGAGGCGAAGGATGTCGCCGTCGAGACGGTCGATATTGGCGCGCACCTCGTCGAGGTCGCGGCAGGGAACGGGGGTTGCGGGAGTGGCGGGTTTTTCGGGCGGTGCGGTCATGATCAATAAGCGTTCTCGGTGAACAGGGGTTCGATGCGCCCGTCCCAACGGTTGGTGAAGGCGTCGAGCCATTCTTCCGCAGGCGTGCGCCCCGATGCAACCGTTTCCAGCAAGGGCTCAAGATATTGGGTCTCGTCGCGGCCTTTGGCGTCGAGTATGGCGCGGTTGGCGAGCCCGGCGCGGGCGATCTCGAGAACGTCCCCGGCCAGCCCCAACAGGGCGCGGTTGCCTATTTGCGTCGCCAGCCCGTCGCGGGGCACCTCGGCGCGCAGCCGGGCGTGGTCTTGCGCCGTCCAGTCCTTGATCAGGTCACAGGCGGCGTCCATGGATGCGCGGTCGTAGAGAAGCCCGACCCAGAGCGCGGAAAAGGCGCAGAGCCGCGCCCAGGGGCCGCCGTCGGCACCACGCATTTCCAGGAAATGCTTGAGCCGCACCTCGGGAAAGACGGTGGTGAGGTGGTCCTCCCAATCGCTCATATGGGGCTTTTCGCCGGGCAGGGCCGGCAATTCACCTGCGAGGAAATCACGGAAGGACTGGCCGGCGGCGTCAATATAGCGCCCGTCGCGGCGCACGAAATACATGGGCACGTCGAGCATATAGTCCACATAGCGCTCGAACCCAAAGCCGTCCTCGAAAACGAAGGGCAGGATGCCGCAGCGGTCGGGATCGGTGTCGGTCCAAATCTGGCTGCGATAGCTGAGATAGCCGTTGGGCTGGCCCCCGGTGAAGGGCGAGTTGGCGAACAGGGCCGTGGCCAGGGGCTGTAACGCCAGCCCGACGCGGAACTTGCGCATCATGCAGGTCTCGGAGGCGAAGTCGAGATTGACCTGGACGGTACAGGTGCGCAGCATCATGTCGAGGCCGAGATCGCCCCTGGTGGGCATGTAGCGGCGCATGATGTCATAGCGCGCCTTGGGCATCCACGGCATGTCCTGGCGCGTCCATTTGGGCAGGAAGCCCATGCCCATCATGGCGATGCCCAGTTCCTCGCCGATCTCCTTGGCCTCGCCGAGATGGGTGTGGACCTCGCGGCAGGTCTCGTGAAGATCCCCCAGCGGCGCCCCGGAAAGCTCGATCTGGCCGCCCGGCTCCAGGGTGATGGAGCCGCCGTCGCGGGTCAGCGCGATGGTCTTGCCGTCTTCGGTGACCGGCTGCCAGCCGAAGCGGTGGAAGCCCTCGAGCACCGCGGCGATACCCTTTTCGCCCTCATAGGCGAGCGGGCGCAGGGTCTCGAGATCATAAGCGAATTTCTCGTGTTCGGTTCCGATGCGCCAGTCCACGCGCGGCTTACACCCCGATTCCATATAGGCCACGAGCTGGTCCTTGTGGTCCAGGGGCGTGGTGTCGGGAGGGGTTACCAGGGACGAGATCATGAGGGGCGGCGCATAAAAAAACCCGGGATCAGAGGGAGGTCAATTGTCGGTCTCGTCTTCGCCGGCAAGCGGCTCGAAACGGCAGCTTTGGTGCCAATCGCCGAGGATGGCCTGCCAGCAGGCAAGAGCCGCCAGCGCCGCCGTATCCGCGCGCAAGACGCGGGGCCCCAGCCCCACCGCCATAGCAAAGGGCAGTTTGTGGAGGGCGTCAAGCTCCGTGGGAGAAAAACCGCCCTCCGGCCCCGTCAGCACCGCCCATTGCCCACCGCCGCGTTGCATATCCTCGCGCTGGCGCAGATCGGTCAGGGCCTCGGCGATGGGCGGCCCCTCGCCGCTTTCGTCGCAGAACAGCAGCCGCCGTCCGGGCGGCCAGTTTTCGAGCGCCGATTTAAGTTTCTCCGCTCCGCGGACCTCGGGCACGTTCATGCGCTCGGTCTGTTGCGCCGCCGAGACACAGCGCGCACGCAGATGGGGCCCGTTGACCCGCCGCACCACCGTATGGCGCGTGATCACCGGCCGCAGTTCGGCGACCCCCAGCTCGGTGGCCTTTTCCACCAGGAAATCCAATCGCGCCCGTTTCAATATGGCGAACACCAGCCATAAATCCGGCGGGTCAGCCTGGGGGCGCAGCGGTTCCACCACCTCGAGCGTGGCTTCACCGCCGCCACCGGGTTGCAGCCGTGCCAGCCATTCGCCGTGGCGGCCGTTAAACAGGATCACCTCTCCGCCCATATCCAGACGCAGAACGTTGCGCAGATAGTGGGACTGGGGCTGGTCCGCCGCCACCACCGCCTGCGCGGCGAGATCATCCTCCACATAGAGACGGGTGCGGGGCCGCTGTTGGGCCGTTTCCGGGTTATCCTTTTGCGTCACTGTTTTTGCCTTTCCTGTAGCCGGCGCTTGCCCCTAGAGTCTTTCTGGCCCCAAGATTACCCCAACAACCCCGGCGTAGAAACATCACATGGCGGATCAGCACCATCAAAGCGGTGACATGGAGGCGGGCGGCTGGATCGACCGTTATGCGCCCGGTCCCGTCCGGCCTTATCTGCGGCTGATGCGGCTCGACCGCCCCATCGGCGTGTGGCTGTTGCTGTTGCCCTGTTGGTGGGGGCTAGCGCTGGCCGGAGCGGGCATGGATGAGGCGCGGCTGTTCGTCCTCTTCGCCATCGGCGCGGTGATCATGCGCGGCGCCGGATGCACCATCAACGACATGATCGACCGCGAAATCGACGCCCAGGTGGCGCGCACCGCCACCCGGCCGCTGGCCTCGGGCGAGGTCAGCCTGGTCCGCGCGGGACTGTTCCTGGCGCTGTTGATGGCGGCGGGACTGGCGGTGCTGACGGCCTTTAATCAGGTGACCTTTGTGCTGGCTCTGGCGGCGCTGCCGCTGGTGATTATTTATCCCCTCATGAAGCGCGTTACCTGGTGGCCCCAGCTCTTCCTCGGCCTCACCTTCAACTGGGGGGTGCTGTTGGGCTGGACCGCCCTGCGCGGCGACATGGAGCCGGCGGCACTAGTGCTTTACGGCGGCGCGGCGCTGTGGACTTTGGGCTATGACACCATCTATGCCCATCAGGACAAACGCGACGACGCCCTGATCGGGGTCAAGTCCACGGCCCTGCGGCTGGGCGCACATACCAGACCCTGGCTGTTCGTGTTCTACGGCGGCGCGGTGGCGGGGATAGGGCTGGCGGGGTGGCTGGCCGGGCTGAACCTGATGTTTTACGCCGTGCTGGCGCTAGCTGCGGCCCATCTTTTCCGGCAGGCGGCACGGGTGAATATGGACGATCCGGGGGACTGTCTCGCCGCTTTCAAGTCCAATCTGTGGGTGGGATTACTGGTGCTGGCGGCTTTGTTATTGGGTTGAGGGGGGACTTAATCTCTGCGCCACAGGGTCACCAGCCAGGGCTGCTGGTCACGGGGCTTGCCCGAGGGCCGGTAGTAATGGCGGACCTCGGAGAAACCGGCGGCGGTCACATAGCCGCGCCAAGTTTCGAGATCGTGCCAACAACCGTAGCGTTCGCCGCTGAAGCCTTCGCTGTTGTCGCCGCGCGGATTGGAACAGAACAAAACCCCCTGCGGCTTGAGGGCGGCGGTGAGCTCGCGCAGCACCCGCGGCAGTTCCCGGCTCGGCACGTGAAACAGGGAGGCATTGGCGAAGACGCCGTGAAAGCGGCTCTCCGGCAAGTCCATGGCGATGAAGTCCTGGTCCAGGACTTGGCAGCCGGAATGGGCGCGCGCCATCTCCGCCAGTTCCGCCGAGCCCTCCAGCCCCACGGCTTCGTGGCCTGAGGAGCGGAAGTGGTGGAGATCGCGGCCGGGGCCGCATCCCAGATCGAGAATGGAAAAGGGCGGATCGCCCTCGATAGCGTCGAGCAGGGCGGCGATATTCTGGCTCACGTCGTGGTCCCTGGTGCCTTCCCAGAAATCACGGGCGGTGCGGTCGTAATGGGAAATGGTCCGGGCCGAGACACGCCGCGATTCCCCGTCTGCGCTGGCGGCGGCGCTGGCGGAGCCGGCTGGAGTCGAGGCGGCGGCGCTGGCGGAGCCGGCCGGAGTCGAGGCCTGGGAAGAATTCTCTTGGTTCCCGTGGTCGCGGGTCATGGGGCGTCTTGCCTCCGGTCTTGCGCGGGCGACTCCGGGCTCAGGTCAGGGCCCACATCTCGGAAGCGCCGACGCCGGCGGGCTGGAGCTGTCCGTTGCGGCGCAGTTCCTCCGCCACCAACAGCATATCCACCTGCCAGGTGAAGAAGAACTCCCCGGAGGATTCGATCTCGTGGCCGTGTTTGTCCCAGATATGCCGGCATACGGAAAGCACCCGGGCCTTGCCGCCCTGGGCTTTCAGGGCCTCTTCGATCCAGTCCGGCAATGCCTTTCTGCCGGGGCCGCCGCCGTCTTCATGGGTGGGCTCCTGGTGCAGCACCTCGCCCGATTCATTGACCACATGATAGCGCGCGGTGCAGTTATCCACCGTCAGCCAGGCATGGTGCGACCATTCGTGATAGGCCTCGTCCAGAGTGGCGAAGGGGCCGTAGCGATCTTCCTCGCCGCCATCGGCGATGGTGGTAAAGCCGGTATCTTCGTAATCCCCCCCCGTAACCCAGTATTTCGTCATGACGCGTGTTCTCCTTGTAAGGCGGGTAGCGGGTATCGAGCCGGATGGCCGCCTTGCGGCTAGCGGACGGCGCCTCACGGCCACCGGATGCCCTTGGGGGGGAACCTAGTCCGCCGTTACCGGCGGCTCAAGCCTGAATTGGAGGGACGCGCCTTAACCCTTGACGCGCGCGCGTTTGCGGGCGTCCTATGGCCCCGGAAGGAGCGTCAACATCCATGCCCTATAGCAGCCTGCGTGATTTCATGGAGCGCCTCGAGCGCGAGGGAGAACTGACCCGCGTGGTTGCGCCGGTTTCCCCCTATCTCGAAATGACCGAGATCGGCACCCGCCTGTTGGCCGAGGATGGGCCGGCGGTGCTGTTTGAAAACCCGGTGGACGGGGAAGGCCAGGCCTATGGCGTGCCGGTGCTGGCCAATTTGTTCGGCACCGTGGAGCGGGTAGCCAAGGGCATGGACCGGGCGCGCGACGAGCTGCGCGGGCTGGGCGAGACCCTGGCCTTTCTGCGCCAACCCGAACCGCCGGGCGGCTGGCGCGAGGCGGTGGCCATGATGCCCATGCTGAAAACGCTGGCCGCCATGTCGCCCAAGACCATAAGCAAGGCCCCGGTCCATGAGGTGATTCTGGAGGGCGACGAGGTGGACCTGTCGCGCCTGCCGATCCAGACCTGTTGGCCCGGCGAGCCGGGGCCGCTGATTACCTGGCCGCTGGTGGTGACAGCCGGCCCCGACCCCGACAACGATCCCTGTGACAGCCCCAATCTCGGCGTCTATCGCATGCAGGTGACGGGCCGCAACACCACGCTCATGCGCTGGCTGGCCCATCGCGGTGGGGCGCTGCACCATGCCCGCTGGGCAGCCCAGCGCGACGACCCCATGCCCGTGGCGGTGGTGATCGGCGCCGATCCCGGCACCATTATCGCCGCCGTGACGCCGGTTCCCGACAACGTATCCGAATACCAATTCGCGGGACTGTTGCGCGGGCGCAAGGTGGAGCTGACGGACTGTAAGACCGTGCCGTTGCAGGTGCCGGCCAATGCCGAGATGGTGATCGAGGGCCATGTGTCGCTGACCGAGACCGGCGAGGAAGGCCCCTATGGCGACCACACGGGATTCTATAACGCGGTGGAGCGCTTTCCCGTATTCACCGCCAGCGCCCTCACCATGCGCCGCGATCCCATTTATCTCTCCACCTTTACCGGACGCCCGCCCGACGAACCCAGCGTTTTGGGCGAGGCCTTGAACGAAATCTTTATCCCGTTGCTGCAACAGCAGTTCCCGGAGATCGTCGATTTCTGGCTGCCGCCCGAGGGCTGTTCCTATCGCATCGCCGTGGTCTCCATCCGCAAGGCCTATGCCGGCCACGCCAAGCGCATCATGATGGCGGTGTGGTCCTATCTGCGCCAGTTCATGTACACCAAATTCGTCATCGTGGTGGACGAGCATATCAACGCCCGCGACTGGAAAGACGTGATGTGGGCGGTTTCCACCCAGATGGACCCGGCGCGCGACATCACGGTAGTGGAAAACACGCCCATCGATTATCTCGACTTCGCCTCGCCGGTGAGCGGGCTGGGCTCGAAGATCGGCCTCGACGCCACCACCAAGATCGGAGCCGAGACCAACCGCCAATGGGGCACCCCCATCCGCATGGAAACGGAAGTAGTGGAACTGGTGAATCAGAAGTGGAGTCAGTACGGCCTGCCCGGTTCCGGCAAGCCCATATGGAAGTGACCCATATGGAAGTGAGACGTGCGAAAGTCTTCCCCGTGCCCTATATAAACACTTCTGATTGACCTCCATTCCGTAACCACCAAGGATTTCTTCATGCCGGATCAGCCGGAAACCACCAGCCATCTGAATCTTCTTTCCGATCTGGTGAAAATGGCCGCAAAGGCCGGCGCCGACGCCGCCGACGCCGTCATGTTCACGGGCGAGAGCCTTTCCGCCTCGCAGCGCATGGGAACCCCCGAAAAGGTAACCCGCTCCGAGAGCTCCGATATCGGACTGCGCATCATCCACAACCAGCGTCAGGCGGTGGTATCGGCCACCGATTTGTCGCCGCTGGCCCTCAACGAACTGGTGGGCCGCGCCATGGCCATGGTGAAAACGGTGCCCGAAGACCCCTATTGCGGTTTGGCCGATCCCGATCAGCTGGCCACCCATATGCCCGATCTCGACCTTGCCGATCCCGTGACACCGGACGCCGAGGCCCTGGTGGAACGGGCGAAAATCCTCGAAGAGGCGGCGCTCGCGGTGCCCGGCGTCACCAATTCCGAAGGCGCCGAGGCCAAATGGACCCGGTCCCATGTGGCCATGGCGGCGAGCAACGGCTTTGCCGGCGGCTATGCCACCACCCGCCATTTCGTGATCATAGAGGCGGTGGCAGGCGTTGGGCTGGAGATGGAGTGCGACCACGAATACCGGTCATGCACCCATGGCGGCGACCTTGAGCAGATGGAGGTGCTGGGGCGCAGCGCCGGGGAGCGGGCAGTGCGCCGCCTGGGCCCGCGTAAGATGGCCACCGCCAGGATTCCCGTGGTCTTCGATCCCCGCGTCGCCAACAGCTTCGTGGGCCACCTCGCCTATGCCGCCAACGGCATGTCCATCGCCCGGGGCACCAGCTTTTTGAAGAAAAAAATGGGCAAACGTATCCTGCCCAAGGACATCACCATCAACGACGACCCTCACCGCCCGCGCGGCAGTCTGTCACGCGCTTTCGACGGCGAAGGGCTGGGCTGTAAGAAACGCGCCATCGTCGACAAGGGGGTGCTGAAAAGCTGGTTCCTCGATCTTTCTTCGGCGCGCCAGCTTGACCTGGCGCCCACCGGACACGCCGCCCGCGGCACCTCATCACCGCCCGGCCCCATCGCCAGCAACCTTTACATGGAAGCGGGAAAGGTCAGTCCGCAAGAGCTTAGGGGCGATATTGGCGAAGGGCTGTATGTGACCGAACTGATGGGGTCGGGGCTCAATCTGGTGACCGGCGATTACAGCCGTGGCGCCGGGGGATTCCTGATCGAGAACGGGGAGTTGACCCATGCGGTGAGTGAAATCACCATCGCCGGTAATATCATGGACATGTTCGGTAACCTGAGCGCCGCCGACGATCTGGAATTTCTTCACGGCTTCGACGCGCCCACCATCCGCATCGACGGCATGACCGTGGCCGGAAGCAGGGATACGGAATCATGAATGAAACCGGCATCAGGGACGGTGACCACGAGATGTTAATCGCGGCCGTTCACGAAGCCGGGGCGCTGGCGTCCAGCCATTTCGGCAAGAGCAACCCGAGCTGGATGAAGAAGCCGGGCCAACCGGTGAGCGAGGTGGACCTCGCCGTGGACGACCTGTTGCGGCAACGGCTCTGTGGCGAGCGGTCGGACTATGGTTGGCTGTCGGAGGAAAGCGCCGAGACGCCGGACCGCATGGACAGGGAATGGCTGTGGGTGGTGGACCCCATCGACGGCACCCGCGCCTTTCTCGACGCGCGCCCCGAATATTCGGTCTCGGCGGCGCTGCTGCATTTCAATCGCCCGGTGGCCGCCGCCGTTTTCAACCCGGAGACGGATGAATTCTTCGAGGCGGTGCATGACGGCGGCGCCAGATGCAACGGCGAGCCCATCACCGTCAGCGCCAAGGAAAACATGGATAACGCCCG
Source organism: Alphaproteobacteria bacterium (assembly GCA_016776635.1). GTDB lineage: Bacteria > Pseudomonadota > Alphaproteobacteria > UBA11136 > UBA11136 > UBA11136. The sequence continues at coordinate 20,503 of JADHSZ010000031.1, read as the reverse complement.
CGTCCTGGTGAGCCGCAGCGAGTTCAAGACCCTGGCCGGAAACGAGGTGCTGATCCCCTGCGAGGTGAGCTCCATCAGTTCCATCGCCTATAAGCTGGCCCTGGTGGGGTCGGGCGCCACCGACGCCACGGTGACGCTGACCGCCAAGAGCGACTGGGACATCGTGGCGGCGCATCTGATTGTTTCCGAGGCCGGGGGCATCATGACCCTGACCGACGGCGAGGCCCTGGTCTATAACCGCCCCCATCCCCGCCATCCCAATGTGCTGGCCGCCGGGCCGGGCCTCCACGCCATGCTGGCCACGGCGCTGAAGGAGACATGATGTCAGGAGGCGGACCCAGTGGAGAACCCAGCGTTTCATACGTGATCACCGTCTATAACAAGGCGCGCTACCTTCCCGGCGTCATCGACTCCCTTACCAATCAGGAGGGGGGATTCGAGCGCGAGTTCATCTTCATCGACGACGGTTCAACCGACGAGTCCGCGCAAATTGTCCGCGAGAGCACCAGAGGGTGGGACAACACCCGTATCCTTTCCCAGGACAACGCCGGTCCGGCCCTGGCCACCAATGCCGGAGTCGCCGCCGCCAAGGGCGAGCTGATCAAACCGGTGGATGCCGACGACGTGCTGGCTCCTTATGCCACCCGCGTCCTCATGGAGATTCTCGAGCGCGAAGGCGCGGTACTGGCCTTCGGCTGGCTCGGCTATTACGACTCCGCGGACAAGATCGCCTTTGCCCCGCCGCCCGATATTTCATCGAATCCGGGGCCGGTGGAAGTCTTCGCCGACCCGCTGATGACGGTGATCGACCAGGGTTTCGCCGGGGTCAGCCACATGCTGTTGCGGCGCGACGCCCTGCGCGCCGCCGGGGGCTGTGATCCGGGGCTGTTCGCCCAGGACCATTCCCTGTTCCTGCGCCTCGCCCTGGGGGGAAGAATCGCCAAGCTCAACCATCTTTTATGCCTCGGTCCCGTCGACGACCCGAGCCGGGTGATGGCCAACAAGGCCCAGGTAATGCACGATTCCACCCTGGCCCTGGCGCGGCTGTTGCAACAGAACCCGGAGCTTCCCAGGCGTTATCACCGCGCCATTACCCGCACCATCGCCGACCGCGCCAATAAATGGGCGCGCCGCGAACTGGGGCGGGTGTCACCGCTGGACCCCTGTTTCCTGGTCAACGCCATGGCCAAGCTGCCGGGGCTGTGCCTGTCCCCGCAGCGCCTTGCCGAACATTGCGAGGTCTTCGCCGAGGGCGCGGTTATTCGTCGTCCGGATAACACAGCGAGCGGGTAACGGTCTTTCCCGACGGCGTGGCGAGGTCGAAGGTCTCGTATTTGGTCATGGCCGTGAGGTGGAGAATGCCCAGCGGCGCAAAAGGCGGCGCCGGATCGAGCAGGGTGGCGCCGTCTTCGGAGACAAAGGGAAGCGCGCGGTGGCATATCCAGTTACAGCGCGCGGGCAGGAACGACGCCGTTAGTCCACGGGTGTAAAAGGCCACGTTCAGCGCCGTCTGTTCGGCCCAGAAATAAACCTTCTTCGCCAGACAATCGCCGAAAATTTCCGACCAGATTTCCCAGTGAGGGGCGTCCGCCGTAGCCGCGAAGGCGCCGCAGTTGATGATCGGGGCCGAGGCCAGTTTCTTGGCCATTTTGCGGCCGAAGCCGGTCTTGTAGCAGGAATACTGGAAATCGTAGAAACCCTCGTGATCGTAGGAGCGGTCCACCTCGGGCGTCACGGAAAAGCCGTCGCGGGCCGCGCCCTCGAGATAAAGCTCCACCGCGTCCCAGTCCTGGACCCAGGTATCGCAGTCGAGCCACAGATAGATGTCATGGCCGGGGAAATGCTTGGGCAGATTGGGCCGCGCCGTCATCGCCTTGAACCAGTTCTCTTCCCCGCTCGCCTTCTCGTAGTCCCAGCCGGGGTCACGCACTTGTGCACCGTGACCTTCGAGCCAGGCGATGTTTTCCGAGGACAGGTCGAGGTCGAGCACGCCGATGGCCGCCTCGCGCCCGCCGTCAAAGCTGCGGATGGAAGCGATAAACTTCTGCAACAGCCAGAAATACTTGTCGTTGGCGGCGGTGACGATAATGAAATTTGTCATGCTCACATGTCTCAGGGCAGCGGCAGCGGTGATTTACCGAGCCAGCCGCGCAACGTGTTGCGGCGCTTGGCCAGGCTCTTGCGGTATTTGGCTATAGTGCGGTGGCGGCGGTTCCACGCCCCCTGGCGCACCACCGCCATGGCCGACTCGCTGATGGTGAAGGTGGCCACGGTCTGGGCGACGGCGGGAGTGCGGGAGACATCATAAAGCAGACCCATGCCCGAGGTGGTGCCGCGCAGGATGCCGCCGGAAAGGCCGGATGTGTCCTGGTTTTGGGAAAATCCCTGCTGTAGGGAGAACTCGAACACGTCATGGAAGAGATAGGCGCAGTGGGGCGCGGCACAGGCACGCACGGCATCGAAATCGAGGACGATCTGTTCGTTGGTGTGCTTGCCGTCGATGAGGGCGAAGTCCACTGCCCCGTCCAGATGCTCGGCGATCACGGCGGCCACGTCCTGGGGCGCCGTCGCCTCCACCACCGTCACGTCGAGGCCTTCTTCCGATGCGATGCGGTTGGTGAGCGAGATACCCTCCAGCGAGTTCTCGTCGAAACCGGCGTCAATGGCCACCACCTTGGCCTGGGGCGCCAGCAGCGCCAGCGCCAGGGTGCTCCAGCCGAAGGAATTGCCGATAACGAAAATGCGCAGGGGCGCGAGATCGGCCAACAGACATTCGAGGAAATAGACCTCGCCGATGGTAATGCCGAGCCCGTTGGTGAAGCTGCGCCCGTCGCGCATGAGCCAGGTAAAGGGCGCCGCCGTGAAATCATCGAAATGGCTGGCGTTGAGTCCGGTCGCGATTTCGAATCCGCGCTTTTCGTAGACGTCCACCAGTCGGTTGAGGATAGGCATGGGTTCCGTGGATACAGTGGATATTATAGTTGTGGTGGTGGAAACCGCCACGAGGCGACGCTGGGCTATCGTGGCCGCGGGCGCTGGGCGCAATCCTGTCATTCCCGCCGCCGTCATACAACCCGACTTTTCATTTTCATTCCCGGCGCGGACCATGAGATAACCACCCGGATGCAAGAGAACACAAATCTGAGACCAGGATTCTGGAAACGCCTGAACCGGGCGTTGAACCGGGTCCGTAAAAAACTCCTGGGCCGGGAAAAACCCGCCGCGCCCCTGCCCCCCTCCACCTATATCAATCCCACCTTCGCCCGCCACATGGAGAAGAACCGGATCAAGGTGGCCTTCGAGATCGGCAGCCGCGACGCCCGCGATGCCGTGGCAATCCGTGATTTCTACGAAGTGCCCCAAGTCTGGTGCATGGAATGCAATCCCGAGGCCCTGGCCCTGTGCCGCGAGACCCTGGAAGGCGAAGACGACATCTCGCTGGTCGAGAAGGCGGCATGGCGGGAGAGCGGGCCGCTGACGTTCTATCCCGTGGTCAAATCCTATCGCGACGGCAACGAGGAGCGGAATATCGGCGCCTCGTCCTGTTTTCCCGAAAGCGGCGATTACGCCCATCGCGAAAAATTCATCCAGGAGGAAATTACGGTGGACGCGGTGCGGCTGGATGAGTTGTGCCGCGAGCTTGCCATTCCCGCCATCGACCTGATCTGTATGGACGTACAGGGGGCGGCCCTCCAGGTGCTTGAAGGCCTGGGTGAGAAATTAAAAGACACCAGCTACATCATCACCGAGTTGGAGGTGTCGCCGGTCTATGAGGGCCAGAGTCTGTTGCCCGAAGTGGCGGAATACCTGCACAGCCACGGATTCCGGGAGGTGGCGCGGGACATGCAGTTTCCCGAATACGGCGATTTCCTGTTCGTCAACGAAAAGGTGGTAAAGGCCGCCTGAGCAGACACTGGATTGGCCGGGTCTTCCCCTCCATGCTATCTTGCGCCACATTATTTTCCATCAGCCCTTCGAGCCAGCCTTGACCAGCGACGCCAACCCTAATCCCCATCACGACACCATGCCCCTTCTGCGGCGGCTGGTGGGGGTCTATGTACGGCCCTATTTCGGACGCCTGTCCCTGGCCATTGTCTGCATGGTCGCCACCGCCGCCATGACCGCGGCCAATGCCTGGCTGATGCAGCCCATGCTCGATGACGTGTTCCTCAAGCGCGACGCCGAGATGCTGATGCTGGTGCCGCTGGCCATCATCATCGTCACCCTGATTAAGGGGTCGAGCGATTACGGACAGGCGGTGATTATGAGCTTCGTGGGACAGCGGGTGGTCACCGACATCCAGAGGGCCATGTTTACCCACCTCATGGCCGCCGATATCGCTTTTTTCCATAACACCCATACCGGCAAGCTGATTTCCCATTTCACCACCGACGCCAATCTTTTGCGTCTGGCCGTGTCCAACGTTCTGGTGGGGTTCGCCAAGGACAGCCTGACCCTGGTGTTCCTGGTCAGTCTCATGTTCTATCAGGACTGGAAGCTGGCGATCATCGCCTTTGTGGTCTTTCCCATAGCCATCCTTCCCATCCTTCGCATCGGCAAGCGCATCCGCAAGGTCTCCGCCAATACCCAGGTGGAGATCGGTCACTACATCACGCTGCTCGGCCAGACCTTCCAGGGGGCGCGCCATGTGAAGGCCTATGGCATGGAAGACTATGAGGACAAGCGCGCCACCGGCCTGATCGAGGAAATTTTCCGCCTCATCTACAAAGCCGCACGGGTGCGGTCCCTGTCGCGGCCCATCATGGAGCTGTTGGGCGGCCTCGCCATTGCCGCCGTGGTGTTCTATGGCGGCTCCCAGGTGATCACCGGCGAAACCACGCCCGGCACCTTTTTCTCCTTCATCGCTGCGTTGCTGATGGCCTATGCGCCCATGAAGAACCTGGCCAACCTCAACGCCAGCCTGCAGGAGGGCCTGGCCGCGGCGCAGCGGCTGTTCGCCCTGATCGATGTAGCGCCCAATATCGTGGACACGCCGGACGCCCGTGAACTGGCCGTGGAAAAGGGCGCCATCGCCTTTGACCAGGTACGCTTTTCCTATGCCCCCGACGCTCCCGCCTTGGCGGATATTTCGCTCGAGGTGCCCGCCGGTTCCACGGTGGCGCTGGTGGGGCCGTCGGGCAGCGGCAAGTCCACCATTCTCAACCTCATCCCCAGATTTTACGACGTGGATGCGGGGAGCGTCTCCATCGACGGCAATGACCTGCGCGAGGTGACGCTGGCCAGCCTGCGCGCCCATGTTGCCCTGGTCTCCCAGGAGGTGAGCCTGTTCGACGACACGGTACGCGCCAATATCGCCTATGGCCGGCTCGACAGTACTCCCGAAGAGATCGAGGCGGCGGCGCAGCGGGCCGCGGCCCATGACTTCATTACCGAGCTTCCCGACGGCTATGACACCGTGGTGGGCGAACACGGCATCCGGCTTTCGGGCGGACAGCGCCAGCGTATCGCCATCGCCCGCGCCATCCTCAAGAACGCGCCGATCCTGCTTCTCGACGAGGCCACCTCGGCCCTGGACACACAGTCGGAGCGCCAGGTTCAGGCCGCGCTGACCGAATTGATGGCCGGGCGCACCACCCTGGTCATCGCCCATCGCCTGTCCACCGTTACCGACGCCGACATCATTTATGTGATCGAGAACGGCCTGGTCAGTGAATCCGGAACCCATGCCGAACTCCAGGCCGCCGACGGCCATTATGCCCGCCTCTATGCCCTGCAATTCGCCGACCGGCCGAAAGAAACGGCGAAAGCGGCGGATACGGCAGAACCGGCGAGCAAGGCGCGGGCCTGAAAGAGCAGATCGGGACATTCCTTCGATGAGCGCAAAACGCATCCTGCAAAGCGACCTCGTGCTGCGGTTCCTGTGTGCTCTGGGCGCGCTGTATATCCGGCTCTGTTTTGCGCTCGGCCGCTGGCAGGTGGTGAACGGCCATATCCCGCAACGGCTGTGGGATGAGGGCAGGCCTTTTATCCTGAGTTTCTGGCATGGGCGGCTGTTGATGATGCCCTATTGCTGGCGCAAGGGGGTTCCCATCCACACCCTGATCTCGCAGCACCGGGACGGTCGCATCCTCGCCCGCATGGTAAGCCATTTCGGCATCCGCACCATCGAGGGCTCTTCCTCGCGCGGCGGCAGCACCGCCCTGCGCGCCATACTGGCGGCCCTGCAAGCCGGCGAGAGCATCGGCATCACCCCCGACGGGCCGCGCGGACCGCGCATGCGCGCCAGCTCCGGCATCATCAGCATCGCCCGGCTGTCGGGTGCGCCCATCCTGCCCGTCAGCTTCGCGGTGACGCGGCGCAAGGTTCTCGGCAGCTGGGACCGGTTCGTGGTGGCCTGGCCGTTTGCGCGCGGGGTCTTCATCTGGGGTGAGCCCGTTACCGTGGATAAGGACGCAGATGAAACCGCCCAGGAGGCGGCTAGGCGGGAGCTGGAGCGGCGGCTTAACGAAGTCACGGCGCAAGCCGACCGTATGTGCGGCCATGAGGAAATCAAACCGGCGGAAATCGAGCCGGGAGAAATTAAAGTAGAGGAAACGGGGGAGCCGGAAGAATCTTCAGGTGGACGGGAGGGCGCCGTCTGATGCTGGCCCTCTACAGACTGGTTTCCAGCGCCGCCGGACCCCTGGTGCGGCTCTATCTGGAGCGCAGGCGGCGCGCCGGAAAGGAAGACCGCGCGCGCATGGGGGAGCGTTTCGGCGACAGCGAAGAAACCCGTCCCGAAGGCCCCTTGATCTGGCTCCACGCCGCCAGCGTCGGCGAATCGGCCGCCGCCCTGCCACTCATCGAAAGGCTGCTTTCGCAGAATGGGGCGCTGCACATACTCATCACCACCGGCACCGTGACCTCGGCCAAGCTGTTGAAGGACCGGCTGCCACGGCGCGCCTTTCACCAGTTCGTGCCGGTGGACCTGCCTTATGCGGTACGGCGTTTCCTCGATCATTGGCGGCCCGATCTGGCGCTGTGGATGGAATCCGAATTCTGGCCCAACCTGTTGCGCATGACGCGCAAGCGCGGCGTGCCCATGGTTCTGGTCAATGCCCGTATCTCGCCCCGCTCCTATACCGGCTGGCGGCGCTTCCCGGTCACCATCGAACGGCTGTTGTCCTCATTCGATCTCTGTTTGGGTCAGAATCAGAGCGAGGCCGAACGGCTGACGACACTGGGCGCGGTCGAGGTGGCCGCTCCCGGCAACCTCAAATTCGCGGTCCCGCCCCTGCCCGCCGACCAAAAGGAACTGGCCGCATTTAAGGAAAGCACCGCCGGGCGACCGTTGTGGCTGGCCGCCAGCACCCATCCCGGCGAGGAGGAAATGGCCGCCGAAGCCCACCGCGAAATGCGCGCCGACTTCCCCGGACTGTTGACCATCATCGTGCCCCGCCACATAACCCGTGGCGCCGCCATTACCCGCCTGCTGCGCGGCGGCGGGATGAACGTGGCGCAACGCAGCGCCGGTGAGGCGCTGATGGCGGAGACCGATATTTACATGGCCGATACCATGGGCGAGCTGGGTCTGTTTTACCGGCTGGCCCCGGTGGTGTTCCTGGGCGGCTCGCTGGTCCCCCATGGCGGACAGAACCCCATCGAGCCGGGCCAGCTCGACTGCGCCATCGTCACCGGCCCCCATATCTTCAACTTCCTTGAGATCGTCGCCGATATGCGCGCCGCCGGCGCCCTGCTCCGGATTGACGGCGTGTCCGGCCTGGCCGATGCGGTGGGCGGCCTGATGCGGGAGCCCGAGCGAGCCAAGGAAATGGCGGCGGCGCTGCGGCGCATCGCCGTATCGGGCGGCGCGGTGCTGGACCACATCATGGCGGTGCTGGCTCCTTTCACCGGGCCCTTGATGGAACCCGGCGGAAAGGACAAAAAAAGCGGCGGCGGCGACACCACCACGGCGGAGACATCCCGTGCGCGCACCTGATTTCTGGAACGCAGGGGAGCGTTCTTCCCCGTTGTCTTTCCTGTTGGCTCCTGTGGGCTGGGCCTATGGAGCGGGGGTACGGCTGCGGCTGGCGTTGGTCCACCCGGCGAAGGCAAGCCTGCCGGTGGTCTGTGTCGGCAATCTGGTGGCCGGGGGAGCGGGCAAGACCCCGGTGGCGCTGGCCCTGGGCGAGTGGTTCCAGGCCCATGGCCGCAATCCCCATTTTTTAAGCCGCGGCTATGGCGGATCGCTGCCCGGTCCGGTGCGGGTCAACAACGAACGCCACCATTGCCGCGACACCGGCGACGAGGCGCTGTTGCTGTCGCGCACCGCCACCACATGGGTCTCCACCGACCGCCCCGCCGGAGCGCAGAGCGCGACCCTGGCCGGAGCCGATATGGTGATCATGGATGACGGCTTCCAGAACCCGTCTTTGGCCAAGGACCTGTCGCTGGTGGTGATGGACGGCGACTACGGAATCGGCAACGGCCGCCTGATCCCGGCGGGGCCGCTGCGTGAAACTTTGGAGGATGCGCTGTCGCGCGCCGACGCCGTGGTGGTGCTGGGAGAGGACAGGAGCGGAATCGGGGCGGCAATTGAAAAAGCCGGGATACGTATTCCCGTGCTCGGCGCCCGGCTGGTTCCCGCAGACGAGGGTGGCGCGGAGTGGCAAGGGCGTAGGGTGCTGGCCTTCGCCGGGATCGGCAGGCCCGAAAAATTCTTCGACTCCCTGCGCGAGGCCGGGGCCGAGATCGTGGCCGCCCGTGCCTTTCCCGACCATTACCCCTATGGCGAGGAGGAGGCCGAGGCCCTGATGGAGGCGGCGCAAACCGTCGGGGCCGAAGCCGTGACCACGGCCAAGGACGCCGAGCGTCTGGAGGTGGACATGCAGGACCGGGTGGCGGTGTTCAAGGTGCGGGTGCAATGGCAGGACGAAGCGGCGCTGGCGCGGCTGCTCTCGCCGCTCGCAGAAAAAGTGTCCGAAAAGGTGGCCGAAGATGAATGAGGACGGCCATGGCTGAGGCCGCGCGCCGCATGCGCCATGTGCTGGAAGGCGCGGCCGCCTGGATGATGTTCGGGTTTTTCGGCCTCATGAATCTCGACCGGGCCTCAAGCCTCGGCGGCTGGCTGGGCCGCATGATCGGGCCACGGCTGAAAATCTCGAACGTGGCGCGGCGCAATCTGGGTCATGCCTTTCCCGAAAAGTCCCAAGGCGAAATCGAGCAGCTGGTGACGGCCATGTGGGACAATCTCGGTCGTGTGACAGCCGAATACCCCCATCTCCATCAACTCCGGCTCTATGACGAGGACGGTAAATGGCCGGGCCGGGTGACGGTGGAGGGCGCCCAATATCTCGACCTGCTGCGCGATGACGGCAAGCCCGGTATTTTCTTTTCCGCCCATCTCGGCAATTGGGAGATCAACGCCATGTCGGCGGTGCAGCGCGGCCTGCCCTTGACCCTGGTCTATCGCGCCCCCAACAACCCGCTGACCGATGGCCTGATCCGCCACGCCCGGCGCGCCATCACCCGAAGCTTCGCCGCCAAGGGCAGCTCCGGAGCCAGGGACTCGCTGCGGATTCTGGGGCAAGGCGGACATCTGGCGCTGCTCGCCGATCAGAAGATGAATGACGGTATCGCCGTGCCTTTCTTCGGGCGCGAGGCCATGACCGCCCCGGCCCTGGCCCAGCTGGCGCTGAAATTTAAGTGTCCGGTGGTACCGGCCAGGGTGGTGCGCACACGAGGCGCCCATTTCCGCATGACCCTCTATCCGCCTTTGGAGATACCCCAAAGCGGCGACAAGCCAGCCGACGTGGCGGTGCTGATGGGCCAGGTCAACGGGATCATCGAGGGCTGGGTGCGCGAAAATCCAGAACAGTGGATGTGGATCCACCGCAGATGGCCTGATTAGGGAGAGAGGCCGGGAGTCTCTTTAAGGGAGGACGCCCCTATTGCGCCGCCGGGGAGCCTTGGGAGCGCTTGGCCCGCCACTGGACCTCTTTTTTCTTCATCTTACCCATGGCCTCGTTGAGATCGGCCGCCGCGGAAGCCAGTGCGGAAACCATGGCTTCGGCGTCCTTCTCCCCCAATGACTGGATATATTCCTTGATCCCCTTATAGAGCGGGTAATCGAGACTGCCGTCGATCATGGCGATCCAGTCTTCCAGCTCCTCGTTCTTCGGTGTCCCGGTGGAGGCGGAAGAAGACCCCTTGTCCTTGCCCGTGACGGGCCGCTTGCCGGTGATCCAGACCGCGGCCCAGGCCTTTTCCTTGGCGTCGGTGACGTTCCCCGCCTCCCTTGACGCGCGGGCCATGAGCCGGCTTGCCCCGGACTGGTCGCCGGCCCTGTTGAGGCCGCGGGCGGCGGTAGCCAGGGCATAGGCCTTCCAGTAGGGGGAGGTAAGCCCGTCCACGGCGGCGGCGGCGGTGATGAGCTTCTTGGCTCCGGCGGTATCCCCGGCGAAAAGACGGCCCTGTCCCATCACCAGCAAGGCCCAGACCTTCTCGCGGGGAACGGGGATCGAGGAGAGCAGGGCCAGCGCGCCGTCGGTGTCGCCCTTCGCCATGCGCAAGCCCGCCAACTTCATCAGCCACGTTCCCTGCACATAGGGATCCTGCAAAAGGTCAATGGCCTTGCGCGTGCCGGGAAGGTCCTCGGCCTTGATGCGGTTGGCGATGATGTTGTTCACGGCAGCGTATCGCACCGTGGGCACGGTGATCTCCCCGGCGGTCTCCATGGCCCCGGTAAGGTCATCCCCGCTGAGGCGGGTGGAGGCAATGGAGGCGAGGCGCCGGGAACGCCAGGGACCCTGGGGAATGCCGTCCATGAGGGCCTGCGCCCCCGCGGAATCCTGTGCCCCCGTCAGCACCGCGGCCATGAAGGCATCCATCCAAGCCTTTTGCTGTTCCGGGGGGATGGGGAAGAGGCCGCGCGCCGTGGCCAGGGTCTCGCGGGCGGCCTTCATATCGCCGTCCTTGGTCTGTTGGCGGGCGATGGTCTTGTAGGCGTTGTAGCGTTCAATTCTGCCGCGCACGTTGGCGAGGGCGGAGAGGGCCTGTTTCATCTCCCCTATTTCGACCCAGGCGGAAACGATGGATTCATAGGCGGAGTTTTTAGAGGACAGGGAGTCGATCCTGGGGACGGATTCGGCGGCACGGCGCAGGGCGTTGTGGGCGGCGCCCTTGTCGCCGGCCCGCCACATATCCATAGCCGACGAACGGAAGCTGTAATAACGGTCGTAGGGGTCCTTGATGTCGGATGCGGCCTTGATGGCCTTGTAGAGAGCCTCGCGGACGGCCTTCATGTCGGCGGGTGTTTTATCGGCACCCTCCGTTGCCCCGGTTTCCTTTTCGGCTTTCTTTTCGGCGGCCGCTTTCAGGTGAGAGGCGATGCCCCGGTAGGCCGAGGACCTTTCCTCCGCGTCCTTGATGCGGGAGGCGGTTTTTTCGGCGGCGGAGAAATCGCCCGCTTCGGCTTGCTTGCGTGCGATGGAATCCTGGGCGTCGCCCCGTCTCTCCTCGTCGCCGATCAGCGAAGCGCTTTCCAGGGCGGCCGCAAAATCTCCCGCCTCCGCCTGTTTAACAACGATGGTATTGAAGGCGCTGTCGCGGTTGCTTTCGTCGGTGATGCGGGCCGCGGTTTTCTTGGCGGTGACGAAGTCGCCGAGCTTGACCTGGAGAGAAGAGACGCCGGAGAAAAGCGTATTCTTGTAGCCTTCGTTCTTCATCTTGGACGAAGCCTCCATGGCCTGTATGAGAGTCTCCCGCGCTGCCAGGGCATTGCCGGCCTCTAACTGCGCGGCGGCGATTCCCGTAAAGACATAGTCGTAATAGCTGGTGTTGGGCATGCGGCCTATGCTCTCGAAGGCCCCGGCGTAGTCCCCTAGCCGGGCCTGAAGAACGGCGATTCGCTTATAGCCGCTGGAACTATAGTTTCCCTTTTCGGTGGCGGAGATGGCCTTAAAGACCAGAGCCAAGGTCTTGCGCGCATCTTCGTCGCGGTCCAGGGCTTTTTGTTTTTCGGCGATGGAGAGGAAGGCCGTGGCCCTGTCCGAGGCGACCTTGACGCGGGAGGCGAAGACCAGGGCGGTGGTGGGATCCTCCCGGCTCACGAACCCGCTCGCCAGATATTCGTTGGCGTCGTCGCGGTAGGACTCGTTGCCGATGCGGTCGGCCTGTTCCACGGCCTCGGCCAGGGCATCGGTGCTTCCGAGTTTCTGGGCGATATCGTCGCTGTAGCCGGAGTCTTCCCCGCCGGGGGCAACGGTGATGTCCTTGGCAGCCTGGAACAGGAGGGTCCGCCTCGCGCCGGGGGGCATGTTATAGGTGTATTCGTAATCATTGGCGACGCTGTAGAGAGCCGCCGCCCGGGCGGGGGCCTCGGCCACGGATGCCGCCGACTTTCCGGCCAGTTTCTGGAACATCTTTTCACGGACGAAGTCCTCCACCCTTCGCAGTTCTTCGGCGATTTCCAGATAGGCTTCGGCGCGATGGGCGGGGTCGGCGATGGCGTCGGCCACCTTTTGCGCCGTGCCGAAGGCCCCGGTATTGGCCAGAGTCTCGGCCAGAGATGCCGAGACGCTGGACTTTTTCTTCGCCTCGGTGATGAGCGCGGCGGTCTTCAGGGCCCCCTGCACGTCGCCGGCCTGGGCCTGGGCCTGGGCGATTTCGCCATAGGTACTGGATTTTTTATCTTCCTTGGGGATCAACGCGGCGCTCTTCAGGGCGGCGGCGGCGTCTTTTTTCTTGATCTAGGCGAGGGCGATATAATTATAGGCATAGCCTCTGTCATAGGGTTCGGTGACATGGGGCATGAGCTTCAAGGCTCCGGCCACATCGCCTTTTTCGGCCAAAACCTGCACGATATTGTCATAGACGTCGGATTTGTGTTCGCCCGCGGGAATCTGGTCCGCCGTCTTCATGGCCGTCTGCATATCCTTTAGTTCCAGCCATTTGAGGGCGATTTTATACATGGGGTACTGGTAGCCATATTCCTCCGACCGGTCCACGCCGGACAGTCCCTGGGCCGCCAGGGACAAGGTCTTGCGGGCGGCATCAGGCTTCTTGGCCTCGATCTGGGCCGCGGCGATATCGAGCAGGGTATCGGCGCGATCATCGAGGTCCGACATTTTGGAGGCGGCGGCGATGGCGGCGGAGAAGTCGCCGGCCTTGCGCCGGGCGTCGGAGATGCTGTCGTAGAGAGAGGACTTGGATGAGCTGTCCTCCATTTTTACGGCGATGACCTCAGCGCCCTTGATGTCGCCGGCCTCGAGCTTGGCCCCGGCGATACTCTGGTAGAGACTGGACTTCTCGTAGCTTTTCTTCATGGCGGCGGCGATGGCTTCGGCGCCGCCGATGTCGCCGGCCTTGAGTTTTTCATAGGCGATCTTGCTGTCGGCGTCCCTGACCGCTTCCTCGGCATTGGTGCGGTAGAAATCGGTGCCGGTTATTTTCGCCACGGCCTGGCGCGCCGCATCGATCTGGCCGGACTCCGCCAGGGCCTTGGTGAGCTCGTGATAGGCCACGTTGACATCATTGGTCTCGGCGGCGGGAATCAGGGCCGCCACTTCCCAGGCCTGTTTGAGGTCGCCGGCGGCAATCAGGGCCTCGACGACTTCACCGCGTATGTCCGCCTTGTACTGGGGGCCGTAATCATCCTTGTCGGAGATGGCGACGGCCAGATACAAGGCCTTCCCCAGAGTCTCTTGGGCGGACTTTATATGTTTCGCCTCGATCATTTTCTCGGCGATATCCACGTAAGCACCGGCCTCGTACTGGAGGGCGTACCAGCCCTGGGGCTCGTCACTCAGGGCGGCGATCTGGGAGGCGGTCTCCAGCGCTCCGGGAAAGTCGCCGTTTTCCGCCTTGGCCGTGGCGATGCCGTCATAGGCCGCCATCTTGCTGGAATCGGAATCGATGCGGTGGGTGGTGCTCATGGCACCGGAAACATCGCCGTTTTTGGCCTGGGTCTTGGCAATGCTCACATAGGCGTCATCGCCGTCTTCCATGCTTCCCGCCGCCGCCAGCGCGCCCTCGATATCCCCGGTCCGGGCCTGGGCGGCGATGACCTCACGGAGACGGTAATTACGGTCGAATTCATCGGGGAGTTCGGCCGCCGCGCGCTTGGCCTGGGCGATGAGCTTGGCCGAGGTGGCCTCGGTCTTGACCTCCAGTTCGAAGATACGCTCGCGGATGGCGCTCGCGTTTTTGGCGCCCGGCGCGGCGGCAAGGAAAGCGCGGTACCAGGCGATGGTCTGAAGCTCGCGGCCGCCCAGCCTGTCATGGGCGAATCCCAGGTTGAAGAGGAGGGGCGCGGCCTGGGGGGCCTTTTCCCGGGCCTCGGTGAAATACTTGATGGCCAGCGGCCATTCCTGCTGTTTGGCCGCCGCTAGACCACGGCGCATGGATTCCTTGGCCTCCGCCGGCAGAACGCCCGCGTCCTGGGCGGATACGGGAACGGGCGCGGTGCCCGCCGCCAACAGAAGCGCGAGAACGAGAACCCACGCAGCACGGCGCGGGAATACATTACTCAATGGTGCCATGGTTTATCTTTCCTCGGAATGCCGGATGGTTTTGGCGGATGCTAAATCAGGGGCCGATGAAAAAGGGATCGCGGGCGAGACGGGCCACCTCGGCCTCGCTCAGCGCGCCGACGAAGGGGTTGAGATCGTTGCTATCCTTGATCATGTTTTGCAGGGAGACGGCGTCGATGTCTATGGTGGGGTCGCGCTTTGGTTTGGCGCCGTGCATGATCGCATGGACGCTGTCAGACAGTTCCTTTTGAATCTCGGTCATGCGCGGATCGTCCGGCGCCTCGAACAGCAGCACGTCATCGTCGCTCTGTTTGCGCCGCATCATGTCGCGGCCGCGGATATATTGGAGCGCGAACAGGATTCCCTCGTCGCCCACATTGAGCTGGTAGGCTTCCGAGAAGTCCCGCGCCGCGGGGCCGTACTCGCGGTTGAGCAGCTTGGTGATGCCCGAACTCATGAGGTCAAGGCTCTTCTTGTCCGGTGGCTTTCCCGTGCCCTTTTTGGCCTTTTCGTCGGTGCTTTCAAGAAAGACGTTATAGGTTTCCAGCCCTTCGATATAGTTGTGGGTGGCGGTGGCGTGCAGGTCCCAGGGATTTTGCATCGCCCGTTTCCTGAACAGCTCGAGGTTCGCCATTTCCTCCTGGTTGTGCTTGATCCTCTTGGGATAATCCACATAGCGGCAGCCCGCGCCCATGTTGCAGCGGGGGCTTTCCATGGCCAGCCCCAGGGTGAAGCCGTAGGTCCCCACCGCCGGAAGGTCGTCGGGATTCTGTCGCACCGCCTGGGCGAAGGCCTTGGCCGAGCCGATATAGTCCTCCTTCAGCCATTTGCGCACGCCCCGTTTGTAGTACTGGTCGCCCATGTTCTTGGCCTGGAGATGGCCGCGGCGCATGCCCTGGACGTAATAGAGGTTATCGCGCACCGCCTTGTCGTCGGGGTTTCTGCTGAGCAGAGTCTGCAAATAGAGGACGCTGTCATCCCAGCTGCCCTTGCCTGCCTGAAGCGCGTCGAGAAGCACCTCGGTCTTGCGCGAGGCGGCCTTGTCGGGGGGCAGTTTCGCGGTCTGGTCGGCAGGCGGCGTGGGCGGCTTGTCGGCGTCGGCGTCGGCGGGTGCGGCATGGACCGGGGCCGAGCCCTGGAAGCCCTTGGTGACGACGGGCTGTTTGGGAAGATTCAGCGCGGGCCTCTGGGCGGGCGCGGGTTCGGGCTTTTCTTCGGAGGGCGGAGCGGCGGCCTGTTGCGGCGGCGGTTTCATCGCCGCCGGGGCGTCCCTCAGCTCCTCGCCTTCCTCGAGCAATGCCTGCAGGCGTTCCTTTTCTTCAAGAATGAAGGGATCGTCGGGGTTCTGGCTCAGGGCCGCGTCGAGATAGCGGATCGCCTTTTCGTACTGTTTCTTGCCGGAATAGAGCTCGCTGATGGAGAGCGCCGCCTTCACCTTTTCGGTCTTTTCCTCCATGACCACCTTTTCGCCCAGCACGCCGGTGGCCTTTTCCACGTCAATTTTCGGCTCGACTATTTCCTGGCCGGGCACGGGACCGGCGGGGCCTATTTCGGGAACGCCGGGCGGCATACCGGGCCTGAGAGCCGAGATCGATGGCGGGGGCGCGGCGGCCTGGTAGCGGGGGCTACCGGCCCGAACCGCTGTGCGCGGCGGGGAGGGTTTGGCCACCCCGGCGGCCCCGGGACTATCCAGGGTGCCGCCATAGCCGCCGTCCCAGGCGGATTTCCCCGGCGCCGCGCCGAGAATCTCTTCCTCGATTCCCATCAGTTGCAGCCCCACGCGCTCACCGGCCTCGGCCAGGGCCTTACTGTTGTCGGGCATGGAGCCTTTCCCGGCGGGCGCGGGTCTTTTCGCCGCCAGCGCGTCCCTGAGATCAGGTTCGTCCAGAGCCAGCATCCCTAAATCGCCATCGTCGGGATCGGCGGAGCCGAGTTCGCCGGCGAAATCATCGAGCATGTTGCCGATTCGCCCCTTGGCCGCATCCATCTGGCGCTTGTCCTCGGCCTGTTGTTTCTTCCAGCGCACTTCATTTTCCGCGCTTTCCAGATTTTCGCGGATCACCTCGGAACTGGGTTTTTTGGCGACGGCCTGACGGTAATAGGTGACAGCCGTTTCGTAATCGCCGCTTTCATAGGCCTCGTTGCCCAGCATGTTATAGGGGTAGGCCATGTTCTTCTGGATCACCGCATTGCTGGGGTCGAACGCCAGCGCCTCCTTGTAGAGGCGGATGGCCTCGTGGAAATCACCGCGTTCGTCGGCGGCAATGGCCAGGTCATTGAGGCGGTTGGCTTCGCGGCGGTTGAGTTCTTCCTGGGTGGGGCCGGGGTCGTAGTAATAGCCGCCGCCATCGTCGTAGCCGCCGTCATAGCCGCCACCGCCGCCACCGCCGCCGCCGCCGCCGCCGCCGCCGTCTCCACAAAGCGCCACGCAGCCGCCTTCGAGGCCCCGCGCGGGGCCGGGCCAGGCCAGAAACGCGGCGGCGGCCACCAGCGCGAGTACAAACCGCGCCGCAGTTAACGCCGGGATTCCATGGAAATTTTCATGCATAACGCCACCCCTCCCCACCGTGGAAGGTAACGGTTCAAGGCTAACCCTTACGGTTATATAAGGGGAGTCTTTTCAATGTTCCAGAAGACCCCCCTTTATTCTTAATACGTCCGAACCCCCCTCTTTATTCCCGTCTTTTTCCTGGTGACGCAGGAGGTGAGGCGTCAGCTAGGGGGGCATGGTGCCGGCCAGCAGCGCCGGGTCGAGTCCCACCCCGCCCAGATGCACGCCCCAATGGAGGTGGGGCCCGGTGGCGCGGCCGCTCTGGCCCACCGTGGCAATGACCTGGCCCGCCGTAACGCTTTCACCTTCCTCCACCCTGATATGGCTCATATGGGCGTAGACCGAGGTCAGGCCGTGGCCGTGATCGAGGATCAGGGTCTTGCCGGTGAAGAACATGTCGTCATGGACCAGCGCCACCACCCCATCGGCCGGGGCAAGCAAAGGCGTGCCCTGAGGCGCGGCGATATCCACCCCAAGATGGGGCGAGCGCGGCGCGCCGTTCAATATGCGCTGGCTGCCGTAGATGCCGGTCATGGTCCCCGTGAGCGGCCAGTGAAAGCCCCCCGTAAAAAGCGGCGTGTCGCTGGCGCGCAGGCGCGCGGTTTTGATGGCGGCGCTGTCACGGGCGATGCGGTCCAGCGCTGCGGGGCCGGGGCTGACCTGGGCATCGGGCAGGCCGTCGATGCGCTGAATTTCATAATCGCGCTGGCCCACGTCAAGGGTATGAGTGACGCGCGGTGCATCCTGTAGCGTGCCGGGAGCCGCCATCTCGATTGTCACGCGGGGCGGCGCGGTACGGGAAAAACCGATTAAAAAACCGCCATCGGGAGCCACCTTCACCGCCGCGCCTTCCACCCAGACCCGGGCGCCAGGCGCCACATGGCCGCGCAGCATGCCGCCCTGTACCGCGTGGCCCTGAAGCCCATAAGGAAGACCGGGGGGAAGGTCCGCGGCCAGAGTGACCGCCGGAACCGTGATGGCGGCAAACAGGATCAGGAGAGCGAGAAATCGGCCGCAGCGACTCAAAGCAGACTTCCCTGACCGTCATCGCCGGAGGAAGGCGGTGGTTTTTTTGTCTTCTTTTTCTGGGCTTTCTTTTGTGTCTTCTTCTGGGGATTCGGGGCGGCCCCCTCCCCGTCCATCACCGCTTCTCTGCGGGCGTCGTGGAATTCGATCTCCACCGTCTGGCCGGAAGCAACCGCCGCCGCGCGGGTCAGCGGCAGCCCCGCCTGGTCGCGCACCACGGCGAAGCCACGGGCCAGCACATTGCGGTAGGAACAGCTTTCCAGCACGCGGGAGGCCTGTTGCAGGCGGGCGCCGGCGGCGTCCTGATGGCGCACCAGCGCCAGCCCGAGACGCTGTCCCAACCCGCCAAGACCCTCGCGGCGGCGCAACATCGATTCAGATAGGGTGCGCGCCCGCAGCCCGGCGCTGAGACGGTCGAGCTCGGCCCAGCCATGGGAAAGCCGCGCGGTGAGGGCCAGGGACAAACGCTCGGCGCGGTCATCGAGGCGCTGGGCGGTGTGTTCCAGAAGGCGCTTGGGTTCGGGCAGGCCACGGGCCAGCCCCGCCACCCGTTCGCGGCGGTTTTCCAGCCCCCGCCCCATGGCCGTCACCATGCGCCGGGCATTATCGAGAACCCCGGCCATGAGCTCGGCGCGCACCGGCACCGCCATTTCGGCGGCCGCCGTGGGAGTGGGGGCACGCACATCGGCGGCGTGGTCCATCAGGGTGACATCGGTTTCATGCCCCACCGCCGAGATCAACGGGATCGTGCAAGCCGCCGCCGCGCGCACCGGGGCTTCCTCGTTGAAGGCCATGAGGTCTTCGAGGCTGCCGCCGCCGCGCGCCACAATGAGAAGATCGGGACGGGGCACCTTGCCGCCGGTTGCAATGGCGTCGAACCCGGCAATGGCCGCGGCCACCTGCGCGGCGGCTGCCTCCCCCTGAACCGCCACCGGCCACAACAGTACACGGCGCGGGAAACGGTCGGCCAGGCGATGCAGGATGTCGCGGATCACCGCGCCGGTGGGCGATGTGACGACGCCGATGACTTGCGGAAGGAAGGGTAGTTCCTGTTTGCGGTCCGCGTCGAACAGACCCTCGGCGGCCAGTTTCTTGCGCCGTTCTTCAAGGAGCTTCAGCAGCGCGCCCTCGCCCGCCAGTTCCACCGCCTCGACAACGATCTGGTATTTGGAGCGCCCGCCATAGGTGGTGAGACGGCCCTCGCAGATCACCTCCATACCGTCTTCGGGATCGAGGGAAAGCCGCGCCGCCGTGCCCTTCCAGCACACCGAATCGAGCACCGCGTCCTCGTCCTTCAGCGTGAAATAGAGGTGGCCCGAGGCGGCGCGCTTGAACCCGGAAATTTCGCCGCGCACCCGCACCCGGCCATATTCGCTTTCCACCGTGCGTTTGAGCGCGGCGGAGATTTCACTCACCGTATATTCGGGCAGGTTGCTGCCGGGGGGAGGAGAATCGGACATGGTGACTCTGGTTGCGATGCTGGTTTTTCTCGTCAGGAACGCGGCGTATGTTACAAGACCATCCAACGTCATCATGACAACGTTGGCAACAGGAGAAAGTAGAGAAGATGAAAGTCCTGCTGGTGGGATCGGGCGGCCGCGAACACGCCCTGGCATGGGCCATCGCCGCCTCTCCTCTTTGCGACGAATTGATCTGCGCCCCCGGTAATGCCGGTATGGCGGGGCTGGGAAGATGCGTGAACGTGGGGGCCGAGGACGTTGACGGGTTGGTGACACTGGCGGCCAAGGAAAACGCGGATTATGTGGTGGTGGGCCCCGAGGCGGCGCTGGTGGCGGGGCTGGTGGACCGGCTCGACACGCTGGGGGTCAAGAGTTTCGGCCCGAGCGCGGCGGCCGCCGCCCTGGAAGGCTCCAAGGGCTTCATGAAGGATTTCTGCGCCCGCCACGACATCCCCACCGCCGCCTATGGCCGCTTCAGCGACGCCGCAAAGGCCAAGGCCTTTATCCGTGAAAAAGGCGGCGCACTGGTGGTCAAGACCGACGGGCTGGCCGCCGGCAAGGGCGTGCTGATCTGTGATACGCCGCAAGAGGCGGAAGCCGCCGTGGATACCATGATGGCGGAAAAGGCCTTCGGCGCGGCGGGTGATGAAATCGTGGTGGAGGAATTCCTGGAAGGCGAAGAGGCGAGCTTTTTCGCGCTGTGCGACGGCGAGAACGCTTTGGCCCTGGCCTCGGCCCAGGACCACAAGCGGGTGGGTGAAGGCGATACCGGCCTCAACACCGGCGGCATGGGGGCCTATTCCCCGGCGCCCATCGTCACGGCGGAAATGGAAACCCGCATCATGGAGACCATCATCGCGCCCACGGTGGCGGGCATGAAGGCGCAAGGTTCGCCCTATAAGGGCGTGCTGTTCGCGGGGCTGATGATCGCACCCGGGGACGAACCGAAATTGCTGGAATTCAACGTGCGTTTCGGCGATCCCGAATGTCAGGTC
>JADHSZ010000030.1 GCA_016776635.1 Alphaproteobacteria bacterium | reverse complement strand
CATGCTCTATTTTGCCAAATGGAAAATTATCCTGATCGCGGTCATCTGCACCATGGGCGTCGCGTTTGCGCTGCCCAATTTTCTCGACCGTCAAACCGCCGACGAACTTCCCGACTGGTTGCCACATCAGCAAATCAACCTTGGTCTTGATCTTCAGGGCGGCTCCCATCTTCTGTTGGAAGTGGATGTGGGTTCGGTAACGACCGAGAGGCTGGAGGCGTTGGTTGATTCCGTCCGCAGCGCCCTGCGTAAGGAAAAAATCGGCTACCGGGGACTCGGCGCCGCCAGGGAATCCCTGAGTTTTACCCTGACCGACCCCCAAGAGAGCGATGCGGTCCGCACCTTGGTGCGTGATCTCGAGCCCGGGCTTGTGATCGAGCAGGAGGAGGGAGCCTTCAAGGTCTCCTATACTCCGCAAACCCTGCGCGAGATGGAAACCGCCACCATGTCGCAGTCCATCGAAATCGTTCGCCGCCGCATTGATGAAACCGGCACCCGCGAACCCACCATCCAGCGCCAGGGGGCCGACCGCATTCTGATCCAGCTTCCCGGCATTAAAGATCCCGAGCACATCAAAAACCTTCTCGGGCGCACGGCGAAACTGACGCTGCATCTCCTCGATAAGAAGACCCCGGCCATGATCAAGGACAACAAGGCCCCGGTGGGCGCCATGATCGTGCCCTCGGGCGATCCTTCCAGCATCGAGCCCTTCTTCGTGGTGCGCAAGCGCGTCATGATCAGCGGCGACCGCCTTGATAACGCCCAGGCCACCTATGATTCCAATACCGGACAGTGGATCGTGAACTTCAAATTCGATTCCGTGGGCGCGAGAAAATTCGGCAAGATCACCTCGGATAACGTCAGTAAGCGGTTGGTCATCATTCTCGACGGCACGGTGGTCAGCGCGCCGGTGATCCGGGAGCCCATCCTCGGCGGCAGCGGTCAGATTTCCGGTAGATTCAGCGCGGACTCGGCCAACGATCTGGCGTTGTTGCTGCGCGCCGGCGCACTGCCCGCGCCCCTGACCATTCTTGAGGAACGCAGCGTCGGCCCCAGCCTCGGCGCCGATTCCATCGCCGCCGGCAAGATCGCCTGTATCATTGGCTTTATGGCCGTGATCGTTTTTATGATCTTGGGATACGGGCTGTTTGGCGTCATGGCCGATGTGGCCCTGATAATCAATCTGGCCATAATCTTTGGTGCTCTGTCGCTGTTGCAGGCCACACTCACCCTGCCGGGTATCGCCGGAATCGTCCTCACCGTGGGCATGGCGGTGGACGCCAATGTTCTGATTTTCGAGCATATACGCGAGGAAGTCATGGGCGGGCGAACCCCCATCAATGCCATTGAGGCCGGTTACAAGCGGGCGCTGACCACCATTATCGACGCTAATGTGACGACCCTGATCGCGGCGCTGTTCCTGTTCGAGTTCGGAACCGGCCCCATCAAGGGCTTCGCCGTTACGCTCTCCATCGGCATCGCCACCTCCATGTTCACCGCCATCATGGTGACACGGCTTTTGGTGGTGACGTGGCTGCGCCGCCGCCGTCCGCAAACACTGCCAGTCTAGGGCCAAAGCACCATGCGACTCATCAAACTCGTCCCCGCGGACACCAATTTCGACTTCACAGGAAAGCGCGTCGCCGCTTTTTCCCTGTCGGTGGCGATGATTATTCTCTCGCTCCTCTTTTTCACCGTGCGCGGCCTTAACTTCGGGATCGATTTCCAGGGCGGCATCATGATCGATGTGAAGTTCGAGCAGGCCCCCGATATTCCCTCCCTGCGCACACATCTCGATGGGCTGGACCTTGGCGAGGTGGAAATCCAGGAATTCGGCGAACCCGAGAACATCCTTATCCGCGTCCAGCGCCAGGAAGGCGACGAAAAGGCCCAATTGGCGGCCATAACCGCTGTCAAGGAAGCCTTAGGAGATGGCCCCGATTACCGGCGCACGGAGTTCGTTGGCCCCAAGGTCGGTTCCGAACTGATCGAGTCCGCCGTCTGGGCCATTTGCCTGTCGCTTTTGGCGATCATGATCTACATCTGGTTCCGTTTCGAGTGGCAGTTCGGCGTCGGCGCGGTGGTGGCGCTGATGCATGATGTGGCCACCACCATCGGCCTGTTTGCCATCCTTCAGCTTGAGTTCAACCTGTCCACCATCGCCGCCATCCTCACCATTGCCGGCTATTCCATCAACGATACCGTGGTGGTCTATGACCGGGTCCGGGAAAACCTTCGCAAATACAGGAAAATGCCGCTTCCCGACCTTCTCAACAAGAGCATTAACCAGACCCTGGCCCGCACCACCATGACCAGTATGACCACCCTGTTGGCGCTGTTGGCTCTCTATTTCTTCGGCGGCGAAGTGATTCACGACTTTGTTTTCGCCATGATCTGGGGCGTTTTCGTGGGCACCTATTCCTCCATCTTCGTGGCCGCGCCGCTGTTGATCAAATTGAATTTGCGCCGCGATTTCGGCGAAGGCCCCACGGCTCCGGCTGGCGAGGAAACTCCCGCGTAACGGCAGCACAAGACCGTATCCCGGCAGTAAATCCGAAGTCTTAGTCCCAAGTCTTATTTGGGGTCTTATCTGGCGTAGATTTTCGCCAGCACCACGCCCGCGATAATGGATTCCACGAAAACGGTAACGGTCCAATAGCCGATCAGAGCCAGCGGAATCGGCATGAACACGTAAAAGCCGAGTATGATCCCGGTGAGTAATATGGCGATCAGAGCGCCGTAGCGGACGCCTTCCATCAGGCCCCTGGCTTCATACCCCTGGTCGAAAATAAGACAGAAGGCCCCCACAAAAAGCGCGCCGGAAGCCGCGATCCATCCCGGCTTGTCCCATTGTTCCGCCTTGGGCCGCCAGAGCTCCGCCGTGGCTTCATATAAGCCGGCCAGGAGAATCTCGTGAATCACGTATTCGAGAATTCCGAAAACGATGAAAACGGCAATAAACGCGGTGATGAATCTGGGTACGTTCATGATGATCTCCTTTCCTTCCACTATCTCTCTGGGGGCACAAGACGGAGACCATTCTAGCTCGCACCCAGGAGATAGGGGCAGAAAAGAAAACGGAGCCCCCTGAACTTCAGAGGGCTCCGTGAGAGAGATTGCTTTGATATGCGGTTGGATTCTAGGCGTTGGGAAGCCTAGATATTTTGGGCCGACACCATTGCCAACAGCATGGGGAAGGAAAGCAGGGTATTGGTCCGCGAGAAAAGCATGGCGGTGCGGGCCGCCGCCTTTTTCGCGTCGGCATCGGCTTCGACGATACCCAGCGCCTTCTTCTGGTTGGGCCAGATCACGAACCACACGTTGAACCACATGATCAGCCCCAGCCACATGCCGATACCGATCCCCACCGTGTTGGGTCCTCCGCTGAGCATCATGGCATCGGCCAGATAGCCGTTGAGCTCGGCGAGGTAGAGACCAAAGACGATGGTGCCCATGGCGCCCCAGCGGAACCAGAACAGGGCCGCGGGTGCGATGACCTTGCCGATGGCGGGTTTCTGGTCGTCGGGAATATTGGGCATGTTGGGGATTTGTACGAAATTGAAATACCACAGCAGGCCGATCCACATGACGCCACTGACCACGTGCAGCCAACGGACGATGACGGGCAGTTGGTAGAGGTCCATGGCCGAGGAATAGCCGGTACCGGCCACCACATAGGCCATGACGAGAGTGAGTATGAGGCCGAGAATGACCGTCATATGCAGGGATTCAAGCGGTTGCTTCATAACTGTTTCCTTCGTTGAATAGCGTTGGAGGTGTCTCAGCCGGAAAAGGGACTCACGAAATTAAGAACGATTTTAAATACTAAATGTAGTGGTTTCAATGATTATACATTCTAGTTTTGCCATCAATTTCTGTCATCGATTCGTCTTTTCCGAAGGCCTTTGCCTTGAGAGTGGACTATATGTTTGATCACGTCTTCCGACTTTCAATGTCTTGCACAATAAAGAAAGACACGTATCCCAACATATGGCTTCCCCCACCCCCCACTATTGCGCGCAGCAGACAAGGCGGCACGACCCCGACCGCTATTATTGTGGCTTGTTCGTCCCTTCCGGGCGGCGGGACGCCTATTACGCCGTAACCGCCTTCTATCAGGAAATTGCGAGAATCCCGGAAATGATCAGCGAGCCTGTTCTTGGTGAGATCAGGCTGCAGTGGTGGCGTGACGCCGTGGAGGGGATGTTTTCAGGGCATCCGTCCGCCCATGAGATCATGTGCGGACTGGGGGAGGTGAAGGGGCGTTTTGGGCTTGCACGGGCGCCTCTCGAAGATTTGCTGGAAGCGCGGATGTTCGATCTTGCGCCATCACCCCCCAAAGACTCAGACGTGCTGCTTGACTATGCGGACGGCACCGCCGGGGCGCTGAACGAGCTTTTGTTGGCGGTTCTGGTAGGTGAGGGGAATGGCAGTGCGGAACTCGCCGAGGCCGCAAGCCACGCCGCAAGAGCCATTGCCCTTGCCGGTTTGATGCGGACGCTCCCCTTTCATGCCTCGGCAAGGCGCCTCTATTTGCCGCAGGAACTGATGGCGCGGGAGAGGCTGAAAGCGGAAGATGTCTTCGCCATGCGCCCGTCTCCTGAATTATGCGCGGTTGTCCGGGAACTCTGCGGGCTTTCCGGGGAGTATCTGGAAAAGGCTCGTGGCTTTCGCCGCCATGTGCCCCGTGAGGCGCTTCCCGTTTTCTTTCCGCTGGCCATAGCGCATAAGGTCCTGCTGCGCCTGCGAAAATGTAGCTTCGATCCTTTTCACCCACGCATGATCCTGCATCGCCCCGGACGGTTAATAATACCATTTAATAGGCTTTTTGGACGCTATTAAGGTCATACCAGGGGGTAAATAACCATTAATTGGACAATAACTGCTTTTTATAAGGCTATTATTGCTATAGTAATGGTAATTATGGCGTGTTCGTTACGTAATTAGGGGGATAAGCACTGAAAAATCACCTTTTAGGCTTGAAAAAAATCATAGATAGGGCCTTTTTTGCCGTCATCGGCGGGCATATGGGGGGGCGTCATCACGTCCGCATCCTCCGTGAGCTGAGTACTGTTACCTTCCGTGCGGGGGAGCGGGAGGGGACCGTTTGCGGTCATATTGAGACCGCAACCACCTATCGCTCCCGGCGCGATGGCTTGACGAGCTTGCGGATTCAGAAATTCATCGCCGAACCCACCCGTATTGATCCCCATGCCCTGCTTGAAGGTTGGGGCTATAGCTGCCGCATGGAAGGCGCCGGCGCCGTTGAGCCAGCGACGGAAATCTCGGAATCACGATCCCTCATGCTCGATTTCACATTACCGAGTCCTGTGAATGCGGGTGCGACCTTCACCTTACGCGAGGAAATGGAGATCCAATGCGATTTGCGGAACCAGGGGGCGGCGTTCACGTTCCAGGTCAGAGACCCCACGGACAAGCGCGCCATTGACATGATATTTGAAGGCCCTTGCCCGGAAAGCGCCCTGTTCCGCCTCGACAACGGCCATCGTGATTATGTGGAAGGCGTTCTCGAAGTGGTGGAAACGGAAGCGGGGTTTCGTGGGTTTCGTTATGTCTGGAATAATCCCCAGCCCGGAGAGGAACTTCATCTTTCCTGGGACTGGCCAGAGGTGGCCGTGAAGAGGGCGAGAGAGGCCGCCGAGAGAGTTAATCCCGCCAATGATCCGGAACTGGCGAGCGGCTTCGCCTCACGCGTGATGGCAGGCCATATGGGGCCGGGAACCGAAGATGGTGAAGACGAGGGCGCTTGCGCCGAAGATCACCCCCTCATCAAGGCGGCTAGGGCTAAGCTGGGTGCTAGCAAGGGTAGTAACTAGCGCGATTCTCCGGACACTCGGTCTTTTAATGGGGGTGGGTGGAATTTTCATCGGGTTGGCGCATGGGGAAATGGACCGTGGCCTTGGTATAATGGCCGACCTCGCTTTCAATGGAAAATGATCCGTTGTGGAGCGAAATGAGCTGATTTACCAAAGCCAGCCCCAGCCCCGCGCCCCCCTGTCTGTGCGCGGAATCGCTGTCCACGCGTTCAAAGGGTCGCTGAATGCGCTGTAGGTCTTCCTCGGGAATACCAATTCCCAGGTCGGTTACAGCCACATTGACGCCATCTCCCTGGTGAAAAATCTCAAGGGTGATATTGCCGTTATTGTGGCTGAATTTGATGGCGTTGGAGAGAAGGTTCAGGTAAATGCGCATCACCGCCTGTCTGTCGGCCTCAATGGTGCCGATTTCTTCTTCGGCCTTGATCTCGATGGTGATGTCTTTTTTGGCGGCGATGGCCGCCATCATCCGGATGGTGTCTGTGGCCATGGTCTGTAATGACACATCCTTGATACGTATGTTGCGCGCCCCGTATTCGATGAGGCTCAGGTCGAGGATATTGTCCACAAGCTCCAGAAGATGCCCACCGCTTGAATGGATGTCTTTGAGATAGGAATCACGGCGTTCCTTCTTGTCATCCCCAAATCCATCCATCAGCAGGGCTTCCGACATGCCGATAATGGCGTTTAAAGGGGTGCGGAATTCATGGGACATATTGGCGAGAAAATTGGTCTTGGCGTTATTGGATTCCACGACGCTGGTCATGGAATCCTGCATCCGGGCGTGCATTTTGCGCCGTTGCTGGATATTGAGAAACAGGAAGATGGAAATGAATAACAGCGAAGCGATGATGGCGGTGACCGTCCAGGTCAGTTCACGATAGGCCTCGTAAAAGGAGAAGGGCTTGTTGTAGAGCATGCTGTCGTTGGGAATATTGAAAACGCCGTATTTCTCCAGGACCTCGTAGTCGAACATGTTGACCTTGGGGGCCTGGGAAATCACCGGAATTCCACTCATATTATTGGCAAGAATGCGCTGTGCCATTTGCGCGGCGATTTCCCCCTGTTTAAACCCGGTGGTGATGTTGCCGCCCACTATTCCCAGCCCGGGTTGAAACCCCCATGTGCAGAACACGGGCACAGTGGTCTGAGAGGCGACAAGTTTCATGCTTTCCTCAAGGCTCAGAACCTGTCCCATAATGTCACGGATGAAGATGAGATAGATCACGACCGAGTCTTCGGGGATCACGTGTAAGCGTTCTTCCAGCTGAATAAGGGAAAGGTCGTGCATGTAAATGAAAGTGGCCCTGGAAGCGTATTCCAACTCAAGGGATAGGGCTTTTACGAGATAGCTTCTTCCGGTTATGGTGCTGTCGGTTACGAAATAAACCGTTTTGGTGGCGGGGAAGAGATCCAGCGCCATATCAATGGTTGCCGAAATACTCAGATTCTCCTCGACGCCGAAAATATTTTTCTGGCCGGCGATTCTTTCCGGAGAGACTTTCTCGATACCGTTGAAGACCAGCGGGACTCCGTGGAAAAGCGTGGAGCGGTGATGCAACGCAAAATCCAGAGCGTTGTCGTCGGTGGATATGAGGACATCCGGGGGGTTGTCCTTATATTTCAATCTAAGGAGGTCCTCGAAGGCATCGTAATAGTCCGCGCTGTGATGACGCTTGGTATCGAGATACTCCACCATGACGTTCGTGTTGGAAGTGCCTGGGAAAACGGAATGAATGCCTGCCATGATGCCGTCGGACCAGGCATATCCTTCATGGTAGGAGTTCAAGATCAGGATAATTTTCGTTTCTTCAGTGTAATTGGCGGACGAAACCGTCGGCGGCACGGCAAGAAGAATGGCGCCGCCCGTTAAGACCGCCAGAAAGAAACGAAACAGGGGTTTGAGAAAATGTAACTGCATATCCGCCAAGTAAATTTTCGTAAAGCATACAGGATTCTTGTTAAACCTTAAAATCATTAAGGTTTGGGTGGGATGAGAAGCGGTTTTTGGGATGTTATTACGCCAGCCATGTTGCAAGATCTTCCAGCGCCCGCCCGGCATGAGCTTCCTTGCGGGCTTTTTTGCCCTTTACCCGGCCAGGAAGGGGCGGGAAGAGGCCGAAATTGACGTTCATGGGCTGGAAGGTCTCTTCCTCGGCGCCGCCGCTGATATGGCCCAGCAGCGCCCCTAGGGCCGTGGTGGGCGGCGGTGGGGAAGGCACCTGTCCCAGCCGTTCCGCGGCGGCGAAGCGTCCGGCGAGAAGGCCCATGGCGGCGCTTTCCACATATCCTTCGACGCCGGTGATCTGGCCGGCGAACCGCAACTGCGGCCGCAGTTTTAAACGCAGAAATCCGTCAATTTGTTTCGGTGCGTTAATGAATGTGTTGCGATGGAGGCCGCCGAGGCGCGCGAATTCGGCATTCTCAAGACCCGGAATGGTGCGGAAAATGCGGGTCTGTTCGCCATGTGTGAGCTTGGTCTGGAAGCCCACCATGTTGAACAGGGTGGCGAGTTTGTTGTCCTGGCGCAGCTGCACCACGGCATATTGTTTCTCACTCTCGTGGGGATTGGTCAGTCCCACCGGCTTCATGGGCCCGAAACGCAGGGTTTCCGGGCCTCTCTCCGCCATCACCTCGATCGGCAGGCAGCCCTCGAAATAGGGGGTGTCGCGCTCCCATTCCTTGAATTCGGTCTTGTCGCCGGCCAGTAGCTCGGCGATGAAGGTTTCGTATTGCTCCCGGGACAGGGGACAGTTGATGTAATCCTTGCCTTCACCCTTGTCGTAACGGGACTGGAACCAGGCCTTGGAGAGATCGATGCTCTCGGCGTGGACGATGGGGGCGATGGCATCGAAAAAGGCCAGCGAGTCCTCGCCGGTGAGCTCCTGTATGGCTGCGCCCAGGGCGGGCGAGGTCAGCGGTCCGGTGGCGATAATGACGGAGTCCCAGTCCTGGGGGGGCAGACCGGCGATTTCGGCGCGCTCGATGGTGACCAAGGGCGCATCTTCCAGCGCTTTTTCAACGGCGGCGGCAAAATCGTCGCGGTCCACCGCCAGGGCTCCGCCCGCCGGCACACGGGATTCATCGGCGGCGGCCATGATGAGGGAGCCGCAACGGCGCATTTCCTCGTGCAGGACCCCCACGGCGTTGCTGGAAGCATCGTCGGAGCGCAGGGAGTTGGAACAGACCAGCTCGGCCAGACGCCCGGTCTGGTGGGCATCGGTGGGGCGCTGGGGCCGCATTTCGTGCAGGATCACGGGTACCCCGGCCTGGGAAAGCTGCCACGCGGCCTCCGAGCCGGCCAGCCCGCCGCCGATCACATGAACGGGGGTGTTGCCGCTCATGCCCGTTTCTTGGCGCGGGGTTTGGACCCCAACAGGGGCGCCAGATACTGTCCGGTATAGCTTTTCGCCACCTGCGCCACGTCCTCGGGCGTGCCTTCGGCGACCACGCGTCCGCCCTTGTCGCCGCCCTCGGGCCCGAGATCGATGATCCAGTCGGCGGTCTTGATGACCTCCAGATTATGTTCGATCACCACCACCGAATTGCCCTGTTCCACCAGCGCCTGAAGCACCTCCAGCAATTTGCGCACATCCTCGTAATGCAGCCCGGTGGTGGGTTCGTCGAGAATATACATGGTGCGGCCGGTGGCCCGCTTGGAGAGTTCCTTGGCCAGTTTCACGCGCTGTGCCTCGCCGCCGGACAAGGTGGTGGCGGCCTGTCCCACATGGATGTAGTCGAGACCCACCTTGTGCAGGGTGTCGAACTTGTTACGGATGAGCGGGACGGCCTTGAAAAAGGCCGCTCCTTCTTCAACTGTCATATCAAGAATATCTGCTATCGATTTGTCTTTAAATTTAATTTCAAGAGTCTCGCGGTTATAGCGGCGGCCCCTGCATTCATCGCATTGCACATAGACATCGGGCAGGAAATGCATCTCGATCTTGATTACGCCGTCGCCCTGGCAGGCCTCGCAGCGGCCGCCCTTGACGTTGAAGGAAAAGCGCCCCGGCTTGTAACCCCGGGCCTTGGCCTCGGGAAGCCCGGCGAACCATTCGCGGATGGGGGTGAAGGCCCCGGTATAGGTGGCGGGGTTGGAGCGCGGCGTGCGGCCGATGGGCGACTGGTCGATATCGACGATCTTGTCAATGAATGCGACGCCGTCGATGCGGTCATGTTCGCCGGCATGCTCGCGCGAGCCGAAGATGCGGCGCGCCAGGGCCTTGTACAGGGTTTCGATAATCAGCGACGACTTGCCGCCGCCCGACACCCCGGTGACGCAGACGAAACAGCCCAGAGGAATGGTGACGTCTAGATTTTGCAGGTTATTGGCCTGGGCGCCATAGATTTTGATGGCCTGTCCCAGCTTTCCCGGGCGCCGTGACTTAGGAACCGGGATAAAACGCTCCCCGGTGAGATACTGTGCGGTGAGGCTCCCCTTGCAAGCCATGACCTGTTGCGGCGTACCCGTGGCCACCACTTCGCCGCCATGGATACCCGCGCCCGGCCCCATATCGATGAGGTGGTCGGCGGAGAGAATGGCTTCCTCGTCATGTTCCACCACCAGCACCGAATTGCCGAGATCGCGGAGCCGGATCAGAGTGTCGAGAAGCCGCCGGTTGTCGCGCTGGTGAAGGCCGATGGAGGGCTCGTCGAGCACGTAAAGCACGCCGGTGAGTCCCGATCCGATCTGTGATGCCAGCCGGATGCGCTGGGATTCGCCGCCTGAGAGGGTGCGCGAGGCCCGCGACAGGGTCAGGTATTCGAGCCCCACATTATTGAGGAACCCCAGTCTTTCATTGATTTCACGAAGAATGCGGCGGGCGATCTCGCGGCGTTTGGGGGTGAGCTTGGCTCCCAGCTTCGAAAACCACGTCACCGCCTCGGAAATGGACATATGGCTCACCTCGGAGATATCCAGTCCCTCGATCCTCACGGCCAGGGCTTCCGGCTTGAGACGTTTGCCACCACAGGCCCCGCAGGGATAGTCACTCATGAAGCGCGCCAGCTCATCGCGCAGCCATGAATCGCCCTTGCGCAGGCGCTTTTCCAGATTGGGAATGACCCCGTCGAAGGGGTTGGTGACGGAATAGCTCTTGAACCCGTCTTCATATTCCATGGTCACCGCCTCGTCGCCCGAACCATGAAGGATGATATGGCGGACGGAGTCCGGAAGATCGCGCCAGGGAATGTCGGTGCTGAAGCTGTAATGGCGGGCCAGGCCGTCCAGGGTCTGGGCATAATGGCGGGTGGGGGCGTTGGCCCAGGGCTGTACCGCGCCTTCGCGCAGGGACAAGCGCTCGTCATAGACGATGAGTTCGGGATCGAACATGCGCCGCGCCCCCAGCCCGTCGCATTCGGGACAGGCGCCGTAGGGATTATTGAAGGAGAACAGCCGCGGTTCTATCTCGTCGATGGTGAACCCCGATTCGGGACAGGCGAAACGGGCGGAAAAAGTTATCTGTTCTCCGCTGTCGGCGTTTTCACAGAATACCAGCCCGTCGGAAAGCCCAAGCGCGGTCTCGAGGCTGTCGGCGAGGCGGGTTTCCAGGTCGCCGCCCAGCACGAGGCGGTCCACCACGGCTTCGATGTCGTGTTTGACCTTCTTGTTGAGTACCGGCACCTCGCCGATCTCGTACATCTCGCCATCCACCTTGACCCTCTGGAAGCCGCGTTTCTGGAGGTCCTTGAGTTCCCTGCGGTATTCCCCCTTGCGTCCCCGTACCACCGGCGCCAGCAGATAGATGCGCGTGCCCTCGGGCAGCGCCATGATGCCGTCCACCATCTGGGACACGGTCTGGGATTCGATGGGAAGCCCGGTAGCCGGCGAATAGGGCACTCCGACCCGGGCAAACATCAGGCGCAGATAATCGTAGATTTCCGTTACCGTGCCCACGGTGGAGCGGGGATTGCGGGAGGTGGTCTTCTGTTCGATGGAAATCGCCGGAGACAGACCCTCGATTGAATCCACGTCGGGTTTCTGCATCAGTTCGAGAAACTGGCGGGCGTAGGCCGACAGGCTTTCCACATAGCGGCGTTGACCCTCGGCATAGATGGTGTCGAAGGCCAGCGACGATTTGCCCGACCCCGACAGTCCCGTGATCACCACCAGCCTGTCGCGGGGAATATCCACATGGATATCCTTGAGGTTATGTTCACGGGCACCGCTGACGCTGATAACGTGACCATCAATGGGCTCGCGGGTTTTCTTTACCGCGCGGACTTTCTTGTTCGCGGTGGCTTTGGGGGCGGCTTTTTGGGGACTTTTTTTCGTGGTCATGAGGTGATTCGCGGGCGATTTGCCACTGTCTTTCGGGGAAAAGGGAAACCCCCCACTATAAGCATTGCGGGGGGGCAAAGGCGAGCCTTCAGGGGGGCGGCGGGGATAAAATGTTCTAGCCTTGCAAAGGCGGTGGCGAAAGACTTTCCTTTATGTGTAGAGTGCGGAACGTTTTCTCCACCCGGCCGCCGCAGCGGTCAAACATAAGGTTAGCTATTGATGTCAGGCAGTGTGAACAAAGTCATCCTGGTGGGCAATCTGGGCCGTGATCCCGAAATCCGCACCATGCAGAACGGCAACAAGGTCGCCAATCTTTCCCTGGCCACCTCGGAAAGATGGTTCGATAAACAAGCCGGTGAACGCCGCGAGAAAACCGAATGGCACCGGGTGGTGATCTTCGATGAAAAGCTCATCGAGGTGGTGGAGCAATATGTCCACAAAGGCAGCAAGCTTTACCTTGAAGGCCAGCTTCAGACCCGCAAATGGACCGACCAGAGCGGCGTCGAGAAATACTCCACCGAGGTGGTTCTGCAACGCTTCCGCGGAGTCCTGACCATGCTCGATTCCAAGGGCGAGGGTGGCGGTGCTCCCAGTGGTGATATGGGTGGTGATATGGGCGCTGGCGGGGATGACTCCGGCGGCGGCGGTCCGTCTCCCGACCTTAACGACGATATTCCCTTTTAGGGAGTGATCGCGGGCCCTTTCAGGGAACGATTGCGGGTCTTATTTCCTAACAATTCGGCGAAGGTTTCAGCCCTCGAAAGAGGGCGTGACTGAGGCCAAAAAAATCCTAAAAAAGCCCCCGATTTCAGCCCTGATTCCGTTGTTCCCGGGGGCAAAACCTGCTAGGTTTGAGAGCCTCGTGAGAGGGGCCGGCGTCATCGTCGGCCTTTTTTGCTATCTCATTGATTTTACTTATGAAATTAAGTGACTCTTAACCAGACCACAGAGCCCTCAGACAGCATTCCGGTAACCATCGAAGAAGAGATGCGCCGGTCTTATCTCGATTACGCCATGAGCGTAATTGTTTCGCGTGCGCTGCCCGATGCAAGGGATGGCTTGAAACCGGTCCATCGGCGCATTCTTTACGCCATGAAAGAGGGCGGATACGACCACAACAAGCCGTTCCGCAAGTCGGCCCGCGTGGTCGGCGACGTCATGGGTAAATACCACCCCCATGGCGACCAGGCCATTTATGACGCCATGGTGCGCATGGCCCAGCTTTTCTCCATGCGTCTGCCTTTGCTGGAAGGGCAGGGCAATTTCGGCTCCATGGACGGCGACCGCGCGGCGGCCATGCGTTACACCGAAACGCGCCTCGCCCTTACCGCCCATTCGCTGTTGGAAGACATCGACAAGGATACGGTGGATTTCCAACCCAATTACGACAACTCCATGGAAGAGCCCTCGGTTCTTCCCGCCCAGTTCCCCAACCTTCTGGTTAACGGCGCGGGCGGTATCGCCGTGGGCATGGCGACCAATATTCCGCCCCATAACCTGGGCGAGGTGATCGACGCCTGTTGCGCCTGTATTGACGATCCGGAAATCTCCATCGAAGACCTGATGGCCCATGTCAAAGGGCCCGATTTCCCTACCGGCGGCATCATTCTGGGCCAGGCTGGAATTCGCTCTGCATTCCGTACCGGCCGCGGTTCGGTCATCATCCGCTCCAAGACCGAGATCGAGGAAATCCGCAAGGACCGCGAGGCCATCGTGGTTACCGAAATTCCTTACCAGGT
Organism: Alphaproteobacteria bacterium; assembly: GCA_016776635.1. Taxonomy (GTDB): domain Bacteria; phylum Pseudomonadota; class Alphaproteobacteria; order UBA11136; family UBA11136; genus UBA11136. The sequence continues at coordinate 19,687 of JADHSZ010000030.1, read as the reverse complement.
CAACAAGTCACGGCTGGTGGAACGCATCGCCGAGGTGGCGCGCGACAAGCTGGTGGAGGGGATTGCCGATCTGCGTGACGAATCCGACCGCCATGGCGTACGTGTGGTGATTGAGATCAAGCGTGACGCCATTGCCGAAGTGGTGCTGAACCAGCTGTTCCGCCATACCCCGCTGCAATCCAGTTTCGGGGTCAACATGCTGGCGCTTATTGGCGGCCGGCCGATGATGCTGAACCTCAAGGATGCCTTGGTGGCTTTCATCGAGTTCCGCGAAGAAGTCATCACCCGGCGTACCATCTTTGAACTCGACAAGGCCCGCAAACGAGCCCACACATTGGTGGGGTTGGCGCTGGCGGTGGCTAATCTAGACGCCATGATCAAGCTTATCCGTCAGGCCAAGGATCCTGCCGTGGCCAAGGAAAAGATGCTGGCACAAGCCTGGCCGGCACAGGAGATCACCTCCCTGATCGCGCTTATTGACGAACCCGGCCGCGCCGTGGACGAGGAAGGAAACTACCGGCTTTCCGAAATCCAGGCCAAGGCCATCCTCGACCTGCGTTTGCACCGTCTGACCGGGCTTGAGCGGGATAAAATCGCCGGGGAACTGAAAGAAGTGGTGGACCAGATCGCGAGCCATCTGGAAGTTCTCGGCTCGCGCGAACTTTTGTTGAAGATCCTCCGCGATGAACTGGTGGAAATCCGCACCACCTTTGGCGACGACCGCCGCACCGCCATCCAGGAAGGCGAGTTCGAACAGGATGACGAGGACCTGATCCAGCCCGAGGATATGGTGGTCACCGTCAGCCACGGCGGCTACGTCAAGCGGGTGCCGCTTTCCGCCTATCGCGCGCAACGGCGTGGCGGCAAGGGGCGTGCGGGAATGAGCACCCGTGAAGAAGATTTTGTCTCCCAGGTCTTCGTGGTCAATACCCACACGCCGGTTCTCTTCTTCTCGTCCCGAGGCATGGTTTACAAACTGAAGGTCTATAAACTTCCCCAGGGGAGTCCCCAGTCCCGGGGCAAGGCCATGGTCAATCTTCTTCCCCTGTCCGAGGGCGAAACCATCTCCACCCTGATGCCGCTGCCCGAGGACGAATCGAGCTGGGGCGACATGTTCATCATGTTCGCCACCGCCAGCGGCAATATCCGCCGCAATCGGCTTTCCGATTTCACCAATGTGATGGCTAACGGCAAAATCGCCATGAAGCTTAAGGAAGACGACCGCCTGATCGGGGTGCATACCTGCAGTGAAATTGAAAATGTTCTGCTGTCCACCCGGCTGGGCAAGAGTATCCGTTTCCCGGTTACAGATTCCCGTGTCTTCTCGGGCCGCAGTTCGGCCGGTGTGCGAGGCGTCAGACTGGGTAAGGGCGATGAGGTAATCAACATGACCATCCTTCATCACGCCGATTTTGAGATCGAGGAACGAAACGCCTATTTGCGCTACGCCAATGCCCAGCGTCGCAGTGAAAATGATGGTGAAAACGGCGATGAGGAAGCAACCTCCGGAGAGGACCGCAGAGAATCCAAGCGTGACAGCGACGACCGCCGCCAGGAAACACGCGACGATCTGCCGGTTCTTTCCGAGGCCCGGATCGCGGAAATGGCGGAGGCTGAGGAGTTTATCCTCATCGTCAGCGAGAAAGGCTTCGGCAAACGGAGCTCCGCTTTCGAATACAGAGTCATGAAGCGGGGCGGCCAGGGCGTGGCCAATATGGATTTGACGGAAAAGACCGGCGCTTCCGTGGTCGCCTCTTTCCCCGTGGGTGAGAACGACCACATCATGCTCGTCACCGATGGCGGCAAGCTGATACGCTGTCCTGTCCACGATATCCGCATTGCCGGCCGCAAGACCCAGGGCGTTACCCTGTTCAAGGTGGCCGAAGATGAAAAAGTGGTCTCTGTGGCCTGGCTGGCCGAAATGGCCGAGGAAGACGGCGAAAACGGTGACGTGGAGGCTGAGGTTGAAGCCGGGGCCGAAACGCCGTCATTGGAAGAAGATTCGGCGCCAGAAGAGGAAGAAACGGATCATGGCGACGAAGAATCATAGAACCCATACCGGGGTCTATCCGGGCACCTTCGACCCTGTAACCAATGGCCATCTTGATATTATTGAGCGCGCCCTGCCCATCGTCGACCGGCTGATTATCGCCGTCGCCGTCAACAAGGGAAAATTTCCCCTGTTTGATGTGGATGAGCGGATCGACATGATCGAAACCGAGGTTGCCCGCCTTAAAGTAAACGGCAAGTCCATTGATGTCCGGCCCTTTGAAGAACTGTTGGTGAATTTCACAGCTTCGGTGGGCGCCAACGTCATCGTAAGGGGGTTGCGGGCTGTTTCCGATTTTGAATATGAGTTTCAGATGGCCAGCACCAATGCCCGCTTAAATCCCGCCATCGAAACCGTCTTTCTTATGGCTTCCGACCGGCACCAGTTCACCTCGTCACGGCTGGTCAAGGAGATTGCCGAATTGAAGGGGGACATCTCTGACTTCGTTTCTCCCAGAGTGGCGAGACGGATCATGAAACAGCTCAAAAAGAAGCAATCTTAAATATAAGAAATGATCAATAAATCATTGAAACTTAAATATTTTTATATCATTTTAGCCGCGGCATTTATGTTTGTCGCCCTACAGCTAACAACGGAGCTGGAGCCAGTGAAGATGAGTGACCCCGAAGATACGCTTTATCTTGAGCTTGAAAATGGACGGGTGGTGATCGAAATGTTTCCCGATGTGGCTCCAGGCCATGTGGCCCACATCAAAAAACTGGTGCGGGAAGAATTTTACGACGGAATCACCTTTCATCGCGTGATCAGCGGCTTCATGGCCCAGACGGGCGACCCCAAGGGGGATGGAACAGGCGGTTCAGGTCAGAATATTGATGCTGAATTCTCTGATCTTAAGCATGAGCGCGGCACCGTATCCATGGCCCGGCGCGGGGACGACATACACAGCGCCGACAGCCAGTTTTTTATCGTCTACCACGATCAGCCGAGCCTGGATGGGGAATATACGATCTGGGGCGAGGTGACTTCGGGCATGGATCTGGTGGACCGCATCAAAAAGGGCTCGGAGCGCATGGGCGGCAGGGTGCCCCGCGATCCCGACATAATTGTTTCCATGAAGGTGGCCGCCGACGTTACCGACAACGCGGCCGAATAATGGCCATGGCGGGCTTGACCACGGGGAGAGCGGGGCCTAAGTAAGAGCCTCATTCCACAAAGACGCCTTATGAACAGGCGCTCTTTCCCCCTCAAGGGCGCTTAGCTCAGGTGGTAGAGCATTCGACTTTTAATCGAACGGTCGAGGGTTCGAGTCCCTCAGCGCCCACCATTTCCTTAAAAAGCAGAGATATCCTGGACTGATCTTTTTCTGATTTGGCTCAGGGCTGGGCCCGTCGTGACAACAGGGGCAGGCCTATTCGACGATATCCGCCTTGGTGCTGTCGATGAAGGCGAGGACTTCTCCACGCTCCTGGGGCGGCAGGTTGAAAGAGTCTAAGGACGCCTCGATATGGCCGATAAACCGCGACCAGTCGTTCTCGCTTATTCCCATGCCCTGGTGGGAAATCTTCATATCGCGCCCGGTGTAATAGAGCGGCCCTCCGGCCGAGGAGCTGAGAAAGTCGATCAGAAGCTGTTTTTCCCGGGCAATGCCGTCTTCACCCCGGTTCTGCCAGAACCGGCCCAACAGGTCATCGCCCTGCAGACGCGGCAGGATGTCGTTGGCCACGGCGGTAATGGCGTCATAGCCGCCCAGCCTTTCGTAAAGAGTTTTCTCTGACATTGGTTTCCCTTCCCTGATGAAAACGAGTTGCTAGGACTCGCTGTCCTGGTGCCGCCGGTCTTCCTCGTCCCGCCTCTTCTTTGGCACGCGTTTGTCCTCACCGGAACGGATCTTTTCGATGAGGTCTACCAGACCGTCCAGGGTGTCTCTTTCAAGGGAACGCCGGCCCTCGCCATGACGTCTTACCTTGCCGCTGCGTTTCTCGGCCATTTCATTCCCTCGACTATGATGATCGGCAGGTCACGGCCCCATCCAGATGGAAACAACCATCTTCCGCCCGCATGGAGCCCCTTCATAGTGCTATAATGGCGGCTCATACAGCTAAAGAAAAGTTTTGGTTTAATCACGGCTCAATACATAAAATGTCCTCTGAACCGCAGAAAAAGGCGTCGCCATGCCCACGGAGCAGAGAGAGATCATCTTTTCAAAATCCGAAGTCTGGGCGGCGATAATAGATTATTGCCTGCGTTACGAAGTTGAGCTGCCGAACGCGGACATTGAGGATATGGAGACGACCCAGGGGGAGAGGGGCGAACTGAGCCTGGACATAACCTATAAGGCCCCCGCCAAGGGAAAAATCGTGACCATAAGTCACGCCCAGATCGGCGCCGCGTTGATTAACTATTCTCGCCTGATACGCCTGCGTCTTCCCCGTGGCGGGGTGAAATCCCTGAGTAAGATGGGGGAGATGGTATCACTTTGCATTCGCATTGATCGCACAGCCAAAAAGAGGGCATAGTTATTCAGCGCCATGTGTTTAGTGCCGGTCATTGATGATCTCTGCGGTACTGAACTAATTAAGAAACGAATCTCGCAAGGAGGCCACCTCTTGGAGGGACTGACATGAAAAATTACGAAGTCGCCATTTATAACCAGAAGGTCCGCGATGCTCTTCGGGAAGGAGATTCACATCCCAACTTCAGCGATGATTGGGGCGAGATCAACTACATTACTTTTCTGGCGGGAAGCCCTGAAGAGGCCCGGAAAAGGGCGGAGAACAAGCATCCGCCCGATCTTGGATTCGTTGTCGAATCAGTTACAGAATTATAGATCAGCATTATTTCCGCAAAGGTCGACTCCCTCTGGCGGGAATGCGCCGAAACCGGGGTCTCCGGTACCCGGGGGGCCTATGCCTTGGTGATTGAATCCGAGGTGGAAATTACGCTCCCCTCGCCACGGCTGGCTGCGGGGAGCCTCGTTCCGGGCCGCTATCTCTACGCGGGAAGCGCCAAGGGCGCGGGGGGGATGCGTGCCCGCGTCCAAAGACACCTCAGGCCTAAAAAATCTCTGCACTGGCATGTGGATTATCTGACCCGCAAGGGGCGCATCACCGGCGTTGCCCTGCTTCCCGGTGGAGACGAATGCCAGATAGTGTCGGGACTCCTTAGGCAGGCTGACATCGCCGCGCCCATTCCAGGTTTCGGCAGTTCCGATTGCCGTCAATGTGTGTCGCATCTTTTAACCCTGCCCCGGCATTTCGATCCCGGGTATTTTTTCATGACATATTTTTCCGAGCTGCGGCCCCTGGTCCTGGCGGAAGAAAGAGGCGGGCAAAATTAAAAATATGACTAGATATGCCCCCCTAAAGGGGTTGTAAAATAAGGTTACGTGTTGTTTATCTTTTTTTGCCCTCAGCAGAGCATCACCCCCTATTTTTTTTTAAATAAGATTTCACAAATGCCCCAGGAAAAACGCGAAATAATTTTTAGTGAAGCCGAGGTTCAGTCCGCCATCGTCAATTACTGCATGCGGAGCAATATCTCTCTGCCCAAGACCAGATTTGCGGAAATGAAGGTGGCCAGCGGTAATGGCGAAGTTACAAGCCTGACCCTGACCTATACTCCCATAGAGGGATCCTCCGCAAATCAGGATGTTACCTTCGTCACCGCGAAAATCGCGGTGGCCCTGCTTATGTTCTGCAGCTCTCTCCGTATTCCCATTCCCAAAAAGTCAAATAAATCCCTGTCTTTGAACAAAGAGGGCTCGGGAAAAGGCATTACCCTCCACATCCACGTCGACACTAAGGCGTAAAAATAATAGTCTTTAGCTCCAATGGGCTATTACTAATATTTAATTCCAAATATGTACAATCATATGGGGCAGGGCCTTGTTCTCCCTTGAAAAACGGGAGGCGGTCTGAAGAAGGGGCCGGAGCAAAAGACTCATAGCGGAAGGGCGGTATTTCCCAAATTAAAGAGAACCATCCATGGCTCGTGAAATCCGAAAAATCATCTTCGACCAACAGGATCTTCTCGAATCCATGATTAATTACGCCCAGCGGGTGGATTACGTTCTGCCACGGGCGCGAATTACGGGATTTGATATCCATGAAGATTCCGAAGCCGGGATTTCCCTGCGGTTTAAATTCGACGACCCTTCGGTAACCACGAATATTTCGTTTAATCAGGATCAGATCGGGGCGGCGTTGATCATGCATTGCAAAAACAAACGCATCCTTCTGCCCCGTAATGCCAATAAATCGCTCGTTACCCATGAAGAGGGGCTCGCCTTGCAGGTGGCCATCGACTGGAACAAGTTCGGCGAGAACAAAAAATAACCCTGTTCTCTGCTCCTCTTTTTACTCAACGCCCTAGGTCATGGCCTAGTGTTGAGAACCCCCCCGTAACAATTTACAATATCTCGTATGAATAGCGACGCCACATCGGAACAGAGTTCCGGGCAGGACGAGAAAAGTACTGGGAAGAACCCCGGGAAGAACCCCGGGAATAATCCCGGTGAAAGTCCCGATCGGGGGCCTCTTGGCGCGCGCCTTCGCACCTATTTCCTCGCCGGTATTCTTGTTACCGCGCCTATTACCATTACGCTTTACGCGGCGTGGCTCTTTGTGGACTTTGTGGATGGCAAGGTAACGCCGCTTATCCCGGCCCAATACAATCCCTCCACCTATTTACCGTTCGATATTCCGGGGCTGGGGCTGGTGGTGGTGGCCGTGGTCTTGATCCTCATCGGCTGGCTGACGGCGGGATTTATGGGAAGGCTTTTCCTGCGCATCAGCGAGCGGATTCTCCGGCGCATGCCGGTTATCAGCGGCGTTTATGGCGCCATCAAACAGATTTTCGAGACCGTCCTGAAGAAACAGTCGAACGCCTTTCGCGAGGCGGTTCTGGTGGAATATCCACGGCGGGGAATGTGGGCCATCGCCTTTATCACCGGCCGCACCGAAGGCGAGGTCCAAAACATCACCGAGGAAGAGGTGGTCAACGTGTTCCTGCCCACCACGCCCAACCCCACCTCCGGCTTTTTGCTGTTCATACCGAAAAAAGACCTCATTCCCCTCAGCATGCCCGTGGACGAAGCCATCAAGATGGTGATCTCCGGTGGCATCGTGACGCCGCCCGACCGCCGCCCCAAGGCTGAGCAGGAAATTAAAAAGGCTTCCGCCGCCACCTATGAGGATGTGGATATCCTTAGGGAAAAGGGCCGCGCGCCGGTTCTGGTGACGAAAAAGAAATAACCCTGGCCGGTTTTTGATCGCCTAGCCCGAACGGGCGTATTTGACCCTAGCCCGAACGGGCGTATTTGATCGCCTAGCCCGAACGGGCGTATTTGACTACAGAATCCCTTTCAAACAGATAAAGCAGCACCTTTAACGCCTCGCCGCGCGGCGATTCCAGTCCGGGGTCGCGGTTGAGGATCAGCCGCGCATCATCGCGGGCCGCGGCCAGAAGATCGCCATGCTCCGCCAGATCGGCAAGGCGGAATTCGGGCAGGCCGCTCTGACGCGTGCCGAGAACCTCGCCGGCGCCACGCAGGCGCAGGTCTTCTTCGGCAATATGAAAACCATCATCGCTGGCGCGCAGGATTTCCAGCCGCGCCCGCGCGGTTTTCCCCAAAGGCGGCGCATACAACAGGAGGCACAGGGACTCGCGCTCCCCACGGCCGATGCGGCCACGCAGCTGGTGAAGCTGGGCGAGACCGAAACGTTCGGCATGTTCCACCACCATCATGGTGGCTTCCGGCACATCCACCCCCACCTCGATGACGGTGGTAGCCACCAGCACCGTGATCTCGCCGGAGGCGAAACGGGCCATGACGGCGTCCTTTTCCTTGCTCTTCATGGCGCCGTGGACGAGCCCCACATGCTCTCCCAGAACGTGGGAAAGAGCGTCGAAGCGCTCGGTTGCCGCGGCCAGATCGAGGGCCTCGGATTCATCGATCAGGGGACAGACCCAATAGACGCGCTCGCCCCTGGCAATACAGCGGGAAATGGCGTTCACCACATCGTTGATACGGGCGACCGGCACGACCCTGGTATCCACGGGCCTGCGGCCGGGCGGTTTTTCCGTCAGCCGCGAAACATCCATATCGCCGAATGCAGCCTGGGTCAGGGTGCGCGGAATGGGCGTCGCCGTCATCACCAGCACATCCGTTCCCTTGCCTTTCTCGGCCAGAAGCATGCGTTGATGCACGCCGAAACGATGCTGTTCGTCGATGACGGCAAATGACAGATCGGCGAAGGTAACGTCTTCCTGGAACAGCGCATGGGTGCCCACGGCCAGTATGGTTTCTCCCGTCGCCAGCCCGTCGAGTATTTTTCCCCGGTTCTTTCCTTTTTCCCGACCGGTGAGAAGCACTGCCTCGACCCCGGCGGCCTCGGCCAGCGGCGCAATGGTGGCCATGTGCTGACGCGCCAGAATCTCGGTGGGCGCCATGATAACGGCCTGGGTTCCGGCCTCGGCGGCGGTTAGCATGGCGAGAAAGGCGACAACCGTTTTTCCGCTTCCCACATCGCCTTGTAACAGGCGCAGCATGCGGCCGCTGCTTTTCATATCCTCGGTAATCTCGGCCAGAACCTGTTCCTGGGACCCGGTAAGCTGGAAGGGCAGGGCGGAAAGCGCCGCTTGCCGCAGATGTCCGTCCCCCGTGATGGCGCGTCCCGAGAGACGGCGGTACTGAGCGCGAATCAAAGCCAGCGCCAGTTGGCTGGCGAGGATTTCGTCATAGGCGAGGCGCAGCCGTGGCAGGGTGCGGGCGTCAAGATCGGCTTCGGCTTGGGGTGCGTGAAGCGCCAGAAGGCTTTGTCTCCAAGACGACCATTTCTGTTGCTTGAAAAAGGCGGCATCAATCCATTCCGGCAGATCGGGAGCCATTTCCAGAGCCGCCTTGACCGCTTTGCCCATGGTTTTCTGGGTAAGACCCCCGCTTAAGGGGTAGAGGGCCTCCACCGTTTCCAGGGAATCGCGCTCCTCCACGGTGGCCATATGATCGGGGTGGGTCATCTGGATTTCGTCGCGGAAATATTCGACCCGTCCGCTGACGATACGTGTTTCTCCCTCGGGAAGAACCTTCATCAGATAATCGGGGTGGGCGTGAAAAAATACCAAATCCAGGGTTCCGGTTGCATCGCTGCACCGCACCCGGTAAGGGAGGCGGCGGTTGTGAGGAGGTAGATGGGCATCCACAGTGAGGGTAATGGTGGCCACCGCGCCGTCGGGCGCCTCCGCGATGGTTGGTGAGAAACGCCTGTCGATGAGGGAAGAAGGCCGATGCCAGTACAAATCCACCACATGTTCACCCGCAGCCTTCGCAATTTGCTTTGCGATCCGCGGGCCGACGCCGGAAAGCGCCGTTACCGGAGAAAACAGGGAAAACAGGATATCCGGTCGCATGGGAAAGGAGCGGGCCTTGATCAGGAAAGGCTGACAGAGGGTGACGAGGGCTTTATATCCTAGGGCAAGGATGCCAACACGCATAGCCCGATAGCGGGGCCGGCATTAAATAAGGGAAAGGGAAGGGATGAACGGCAAGGAAGACGAGGCGATGCGGCGTAAACGGCTTCTCTTTCGCTGTACCCACCGTGGAATCCGTGAGCTTGATCTGATCCTCGGACACTTCGCCAGAACCGAATTGCCCCGGCTCGACGCTAAACAGCTCGATAGTTTCGAAGCCATCCTCGATGTGGACGATAGCGATCTCTATAAGTGGGTTAGTGGCCGTAAGCGGCCTCCTCCCGAGCTCGACAGCCAGGTTATGGATATGATTCTGAATATTAAGATAGATAAAGTAAATAATTGACAGAAATAGAAAAAATACTTCTGTCTCCTGGGCGTTTTGACGCCGGGGGGGTTCCCGAAGGTTATGACGCCCTGGTTCTGGAAAGGTTGATCGAATGCCGATCCAAGGCCGGAAACCTGCCCGTCATCCTCCATGTGGCCCGCGACGAATCCCGGCTCGTTTCCCTGATCGAGGCGCTGGGATTTTTCGCACCCGGTCTGGAGGTGCTGGGGATTCCGGCCTGGGATTGCGTCCCCTATGACCGCGTTTCACCCCATGGCGAGGTGGTGGCGAGACGTATTGAGGCGCTATCCCGGCTGGCGGCGTATTCCACTGGTCAGGAAAAAGAGCAGGGAAAGGACCAGAACATCCCGCTGGTGGTGGTGACCACTGTCAGCGCCATTCTCCAGCGTGTTCCACCCCGCGGCATGATGACCGAAGAGGTTGTCCGCCTGCGGAAAAACCATCCCGTGTCCCAGGACTCCCTCTATGACTTTCTCACCCGCAACGGCTATCAGCGCGTGGATACGGTGCGCGAAGCCGGGGAATACGCGGTGAGAGGCGGGCTGATCGATCTATTCCCCCCGGGATGCGAAGAACCGGCACGGCTCGATCTGTTTGGCGACGACCTTGAAGGCATCCGGGTCTTCGACCCCGTTACCCAGTTGAGCTCGGGAGAACGCCAGCAGATCACCCTCAGGCCGGTGAGTGAATTCAGCCTCGATCCCACCACCATAGAACGATTCCGCAGCGGCTACCGCGATCTTTTCGGTGCCGGCGGTGGCGAAGACCCGCTCTATGAAGCGGTTTCCTCGGGCCGGAAAATGGCCGGTATGGAGCACTGGCTGCCCCTGTTCCACGAAACCATGGAGACGCTGTTCGATTACCTTCCCGGCGCGGCCATAACCATGGACCATCAGTGTGAAGAGGCCATGACGGCGCGTCACGACATGATTCGTGATTATTACGAGGCGAGAACCAGCCTCGCCGGAACCGAGCGGGATACCACCGTTTCCTACAAACCTCTTCCCCCCGAGGCACTCTATCTGGAAGCCGATGAATGGAATCGGCTCGCCTCTTCACGGGCCTCATGTGTGTTTTCACCCTTTCTGCCGCAGGAAGACAGTCCCGCCAGTTGCGACGCCGGGGGCAGGGGCGGTCAGGATTTCGCCCATGTCCGTTCACGGCCCGACGCCGATCTTTTCGACGCCGTCAAAGAGGTCGTCGAAAACAACAGGGCAGAAGGCCGCCGGGTGGTCTTAAGCGCCTCCAGCGAAGGATCATGTGAGAGATTGGCGGCGCTGTTGAAAGATCACGGCATAGATGGCGTGGAACGGGTGGACTCATGGCCCCAGATTGGGGGACTCCCTCCCCAAAGCGTGCCTTTGGCCATGCTCGGCCTGGAATACGGCTTTTCGTCTCCGAATATTCTGTTCATCAGTGAGCAGGATATCCTTGGCGACCGCTTTCTGCGGCGCCGCAAAAAACGCCGCCCCGCGGAAGACATCATCGCCGAGGCTTCGTCGCTTACCGAGGGCGACATGGTGGTCCATGCCGAACATGGGATCGGCCGTTTCGAGGGTCTTGAAACCCTTGAAGTGGAAAAAGCGCCCCATGATTTCGTGCTGTTGACCTATGACGGCGGCGACAAGCTCTATGTTCCCGTGGAAAATATCGAAGTCCTGTCCCGTTACGGCGGGGAGGATGCGGGTCGCCCCGACCGCCTGGGCGGGGTCGCCTGGCAGGCGCGGAAAGCAAGAGTCAAAAAACGTATCCGCCTTATCGCCGATGAGCTGATTCGCATCGCCGCCCAAAGAGAGCTTCGTGACGGAGAGAAGCTTAGCCCCGAAAGTGGCGTATTCGATGAATTCTGCGCCCGCTTTCCCTATCCCGAAACCGAAGACCAGCTTGCCGCCATCGAGGATACCCTCGACGACATGGCCGGGGGCAAGCCCATGGACCGCCTGATCTGCGGCGATGTGGGGTTCGGCAAGACCGAGGTCGCCCTGCGCGCCGCTTTCGTGGCCGCCATGAACGGAGTCCAGGTGGCCATCATCGTGCCCACCACCCTTTTATGCCGCCAGCATTTCAGCCTCTTTAAATCCCGTTTCAGCGGTCTGCCGTTACGTATCGAACAGCTTTCCCGCCTGACGACGCAGAGCAAGGCGGCGGAGGTCCGCGAGGGGCTCGCCGATGGCACCATCAATATCGTCATCGGCACCCATACCCTGTTGGGGAAGAAAATCTCCTTCCAACATCTCGGGTTGCTGATCGTGGACGAGGAACAGCATTTCGGTGTCACCCAGAAGGAGCGCCTGAAACAGCTGCGCGCCGATGTTCATATCCTGACCCTGACCGCCACTCCCATCCCGCGCACCCTGCAACTGGCGCTTTCGGGCGTTCGCGAAATGAGCCTGATCGCCACCCCCCCCATCGACAGACTGGCGGTGCGCACCTTCGTCCTGCCATTCGATCCCGTGGTTCTGCGCGAGGCCATCCTGCGCGAGCATTTTCGCGGCGGACAGACCTTCTACGTCTGTCCGCGTATCAAGGATCTGGTGGGGGTGGAGGAAAAGCTCAGGGAAATGGCGCCGGAAGTCAGCATCGTCACCGTCCACGGCCGCATGAGCGCCCGTGAAATGGAAGACAGGATCACCGCTTTCTATGACGGCAAATATGATGTCCTGCTGTCCACTAGCATTATTGAATCGGGACTCGACATCCCCACGGCGAATACCCTGATCGTGCACCGCGCCGATATGTTCGGGCTTTCCCAGCTCTATCAGATTCGTGGCCGTATCGGGCGTTCCAAGACCCGCGCCTATGCTTATCTCACCCTTCCTCCCGGCCGTATCCTGGCGCCGGCGGCGCAAAAACGGCTGGAGGTGCTGCATAATCTCGACACGCTGGGGGCCGGTTTCACCCTGGCCAGCCATGATCTGGATATCCGTGGCGCCGGGAATCTTCTGGGGTCGGAACAATCCGGACATATCCGCGAGGTGGGAATCGAGCTCTATCAACACATGATCGAGGAAGCCGTGGCCGGGGCCAGGGGCACGGGCGCCGGAACGGAGGAGGGGGAGGTTACATCCCAGGACTGGACCCCGCAGATTACCCTGGGCAGTCCGGTTCTCATCCCCGAGGACTATATCGCCGATCTCGGTCTGCGATTAAATCTCTACCGGCGCATCGCCCGCCTTGTGGATCCAGCGGAAATCGATGCCTTTGCGGTGGAACTCCATGACCGTTTCGGCCCGGTTCCCCAGGAAGTTGAGAACCTTTTCAACATCGTCGCCATCAAGCAGTACTGCCGCAAGGCCGGCGTTGAAAAAGTGGATGCCGGACCCAAGGGAGCCGTTCTTTCCTTCCATAATGATACCTTCGCCAATCCTTCCGCTTTGGTGGAATTCATCGCCACTCAGGCCGGGACGGTCAAACTGCGTCCCGACCACAAGCTGGTCTATCGCCGCGACTGGAGCGATCCCCAGGTGCGGCTCAAGGGGGTTCAGTACCTCATGCGCCGTATAAGCGAGGTGTCCGCCGCTTCTCCGGAGGAAAAGGAGGGGGCGGGGGGTAGGCGATCTCCTGCCTTATAGACCTTGCCGGTTTTAGGGGATGGTGAAGTCTTCTTCCGCGCGCTCGAACAGGCTGGAGGCCGTGTCTCCGGGCCTGAGGGTCGCTACTCCCACCTGTAGCCAGATCCCGATGGGAACCGAGTGTTCCTTCTCGCCCACGTTTACGGCGAACTCCGTGTGCAGGAGAACGCTGGCGATACGGCTGGCCACCACTCTGGCCTCTTCTTCGGAAGTCCCGGGAAGAAGGACGACGATCTGGTTTTCATCAAACTGCGAGGCCACATCCTCGATCCGGATCATGGCCGTGACCCACCCGCATACCTGACTAAAAACAGAGAGGCCCGCTTCTTCGCCAAAGTTTTCCTTGATGCCGCCGATATTCTCGATTGCAAAACGAAACAGAGAAAAATGTTTCTCCCATTGGAGGGATTCCGCGGTGCGCCGAATCAAATGGGCATTGAAAAAATCATGAGTATAGAGACCCGTCAGGTCATCGCGCGTGCCCTCCTGAAGGGTGGAAGCCAAGGCCTCGTGGATATCCCAGCGGGTTTTCTGGCGCCGTACCAGGGTAAGAATGCCCACCTGTAATTCATCGGGCTGAATGGGCCGGATCAGAACATTGCTGACGCCGTTACGGTAGGGGACGGGCGGTTCTTCAAAGGTATCGGCCTCGGCAATCATCAGAACGGGAAGATTGAACAGCCTGTGATTATTGCGGATATGAATGCACAGGTTTAGGGCTTCTTCCGCATCCCGGCCGGGGAAAAGAATCAGGGCGTCGAACTTGTCGGAAATCAGCTTTTCCTGAGCGGCGAGAGCATTCTCCGCAAGTGTGACATCGTATCCCGACTCCAGGGTGTTTTCGACGACTTCCTGGTCTTCCCCCTGATCGCCCACCACCAGAACCCTGTATTGCCGCGTTTCAAGGTTCTGATCGAGAACACCATTGATATCCTGGCCGAACTCCCGCGCCGTCATGGCCCTGTAATGCAGGTCGGAATACATGTTGGTCAGTCTCACCAGGGGCCGTAAGCGGGCGAGGAGGATTTCATCGCTGACCGGGCCGATCACAATATCGTCGACGCCGATGGCGTAACAGCGGCGGCGCAGCGCCGGGGAAGGGTCCATAGCCTGAACGGTTATGGGAATATGGGCCGTGCCGGGATCATTTTTCAGGCTGTCGGCGAGGTCACAGGCCTGTTCGCCATCGCCGCTTGTGGACATAAAGACCAGATCGGGATGTTCTTCCTCGATCACCTTTTCGATGGCCACCGAATAACTGTCGCTGATGGCGGCGAAATCCTGTTTGGCGAAGAAGGAACAGAGATGAGATGTCTGGGCTGGATCTTCCCCGAGAATGAGTATGCGAGCGATGTATTGGGTCATATCACGTTGTTTCCGTGCCTTTTTTCCGATGAAAGGTGCGCCGGAATATGCCCCGGAAAACCGCCACATAGTATGGAAGGCCAAGTACTTAAGCAAAGTTAATAAGAAACGATTTTATATTTTCCGTTTTTGGCGGTTCTCCTTTCCACCATATCCGCAAAGGAGAGTCATTGGCGCTTGGTTTCCACCTTTTCAAGGGCTTCCTTGTGGTCGCCTATCAGTTCTATATGGGAAAAGTCCGCCGTATCGGGAAGCCTCATATGAAATTCGTTAATCTCATTTACCTGCACGGTTCCCGGTCCGGTCACAAGGCCAAGGACATGGCCGCCGGCGCTACGGTCGGCGTCAAGAAAATGAAGGTGGAAACCGGTCACATTCAGGTCTGCCACATAATCGGGGGCACGAAACCCGACGAGAGTTCCGGTTACATTCACGAATTCAAAGACTGCTTGTTCCTCAATGACATGGGCCAGTTTTTCGTAGGGTTTGTGTTGCGCCGGAACGCTTCTCGCCCTCAAGGACTTAAAAATACCATCCAGCCGATAGGCCTGGAAAGCGTTGCGGTTTGAAACGGAGTCGTCGAGAAAATCGATTAATTCCTTGAAGCTAAGCCCTTCGGGAACAGGCAAGGTCTCTTCCGCCTCGAAGAAGGTTACAACCGCGAAGGGTGTTTTTTCTTCCGCCGTAACCATATGGGCTTTTCCGTCCATTCCCACCCGGTAAAAGGCTCCATCCATGACAACCATCTCGCCATCCAGATGGTTGAACGTGCCCAGCCCCATATCGCCTTGGCGTGACAGTTCGCCAATGGTCATCTCACCGTCATAGAGACCCTGGAGCAGGGCGTTGATGGTGGAATATTGGAAGATGGCCTCCACGCGTTCCTGCGCTTGAGGAGAGGCGGCGAAGAAGAAACAGGCAAGAAAGCCCGCGGTTACGACGAATCTCACTGGAATAGTGGAAAAGAAGGACACGGTTTTTCTCCGAAAAGTCTCTTTTTCGCAACGAAATCTAAACTTTACCTAGGATATAGAATTCAGCCTCTCAATGGCCATGGTCTGATCATGAAGGAAAAATATGGGAAACGTGGATTTTTCGGAATTAAAAGCACTTGTAATCGATGACGATGAAATCATGGTCAATGTCACCACCACGATTCTTCATTCTCTTGGGATTCCCCATATTAATTCCGCCCCCAATGGATCCGAAGCCTTCACCAAGCTCAGGAAGACTCCTTTTGACTTGGTTGTCTGTGACTGGCTGATGGTGCCCATGAACGGTATCGAATTCTGCCATCAGGTGAGATTTTCAGAAGACAGCCCGAATCAGAAAATTCCCATCCTTATGATGACCTCACAAAACCTGCCCCAGCATGCTGAACAGGCCAGGGATGCCGGCGTTTCCGGATTCATCGTGAAGCCGCCCTCACAAAAGGTGATTAACGCAAGTCTTCATGCAATATTCCATGATCCCAAGTCATTCATCCTGGGAGAATCTTTTCGCGGACCGGACCGCCGGATGGTTGATGCCAAACCGCCCAGCCCCGAACGGCGAAAGAATTTAAAGCCGGAATAATTTTACTGCTGACCCAGAGACCTCCCCCGTAACGGATTGAAAGGACTCGTCGCTCCGTGTACGCTCAGGAAAATATTTAACAAGATTTTTTATAGGGAAAAATTAAATGCCTAATAAAGAGGCGGAAGGAATACGCGTTCTCATCGTTGACGACCAAAAGACCATGAGAAAGATCGTTCGCCAGCTGTTAAGTCAGATCGGTATCGAAAACGTTATCGAAGCCAAAAACGGCGAGGAAGCGCTCGACATCCTGAACAACCCCCGTGTTCCAGATCCCGATGTGGTCATATGCGATCTTCACATGGACACGATGGACGGCACCGAGCTTCTCAACCACATGCGGCGGGAGGAAGGACTTAAAGAGCGTATGATCCCGGTACTCATTCTGACCGGCGACGGTGATGATCTCATCCATGACGTAACCCTCCAGGTGGGCGCCACCAAGGTTCTGACAAAACCCATTTCCGCCCCCGATCTGCAACGGGAAATCGAGGAGGCCGTCGGCTTCACTCTCGATTCCTGAGCCCTCGCACTGAAAAGGTCCGCACCCTGAAAAGGAAAGAAAATGAGAAATAAATTCGTTGCCGGAATTATCATTCTGGCCGTTCTCATCGCCGCCGCCGCCGTTTTTCTGTTTTCTTCTCTGGATTCCCTGATCAAGGCCGCCGTGGAAACCTACGGCTCGGAAATCACCGCCACGGACGTAACCCTGGACAAGGTGGTGATCTCCGCCACTTCCGGCGAGGGGGGGCTTTATGGGCTGACCATGGGGAACCTGGAAGGTTTCGAGACCGACCATGCCCTCAAGCTTGGAGAGGTTTTCCTGGTCATAGATACGGCTTCTCTCGCCGAGGATACGGTTACGGTGAAGGAAATCCGCATCATCGCGCCGGAAATTACCTATGAAATAGGCGCCGACGGCAGCAATCTCGACGCCATCCAGAAAAATGTGGATTCCTATCTGGGCGCCGGCGGCGGCAAAGACGATGCGGCCCCCTCCGAAGACGGAGGGAAAAAGCTGGTGATCGACGACCTCGTCATAAAGGGCGGCAAGGTGAATGTGAGCGCCTCTTTCCTGGGCGGTAAAACAATGACCACCCCCTTGCCCGACCTTCACCTCACCGATATCGGTAAGGAAGACGACGGCGCAACGCCAGGAGAAGTCGCCAAAGAAGTCATCGGCGCTATTAAGGAAAGCGCAGGAAAAGCCGTGGCCACGCTTGACCTTGGCGCTGTCGCCGACACCGTGGAGAAAGGTCTCAGCGGAGCCAAGGATGCTCTTAGCGAAGGCGCCGGAAGTGCTGGGGATGCCCTCAGCGAAGGCGCCGGAAAAGCCGGGGACGCTCTGAAGGGACTCCTGGGTAATTAATCCGGGGTAATGAGACGAGTAAAATGCCCGGTTGTTTGACGACCGGCCCCCCAGGCTGTAAAGCGGGCCCTTAAATCCGGTTGAGGGGCCCTCAACGCAGGGGGGGCGTTTTTCCCGGAATCCATCCCGGTTGCCGTTGAAAAGCCGAATATTTTTACGAGAATCCCATGCGTAGCCTTCTGCTTGTCATTTGCTCCAGCATTCTCGCCATCCTTGCCTGCGAGGGGCTTCTGCGCCTTGCTCTGGGCGATATCCTGGCGGCCGGTCCCGATGTGCTGAACAAGCGCAGCCTCACCTACGCGCCGAATATGCATCTCAGGTTCAAATATCTTGAATGGGACGTGACACTGGACACCAACGAGCTGGGATTCAGGGAGACGCTGGACCTCGACACAACCGAGAAAGTTGTTCTCTTTCTGGGAGATTCATTCACCGAGGGCTGGGGCGTGGAAGCCGGGCAGGCCTATTCCGCCAGGGTGGGGGAGAGCCTTTCACAGGGAACGCCCCGTATGGGCACCTATAACGCCGGAATCGCAGAGCTGGATCCGGTCTCTTATTTTAAAAACTATGTGGCTTTCTTTGAATCCGTGCCCGCCGTTTGTTTCGTCGGTATGGGGCTGTTTCTTGGCAATGATATCGTCCCCGATCAGTCACTTCCGCTTTCCCGACTGGAAAATCTGACACAAGAGCAGATCGAGAACCCCACTCCCACGCCGCCACGGCTAGGCTTCATGACAAAGACCAAACGGTTTCTGGCGCAGCATTCGGTCATCTACATGGCCGTCAACAGAATCGTGAAATCCAACTTCAAGGTAGCGCAATTTCTGTCCCAGCTGGGTCTGGTGGATATCGGCAATAATGTGGTCGCCGCGGGCAAAGGCCTTTACCAGGGGCCTGCCTATGACAAGGACATTGAATTCACTGCTGATATCATTCGCGTTTTGCGCGACAGGGTGACGGCAAAGGGCATTCCTTTCGCCGTCTATATTTTCCCCGCCCGCGAACAGGTAAGCCCGCAGGCGTGGGAAACCTTTAAGGAACTTATTCACGCCGAGGAAGAATACCGGCACTACGCCAATGAACACATGGCCGAAGCTCTGCGCCGCCGCCATGTTACGGTCTATGATCTCACCGGGACTTTCCTTGAGGCATCGCGGGGGGGCAAGGAAAAGCTCTATTTCGAGATGGACCCCCATTGGAACCCCAGGGGGCATGAAGTGGCGGCCGAGTTCATCGCCGGCACGGTTCAGTGTAAACAGTGATTTTTAACAGGACACAGGAGAAGGCGCGGTATGTGGGGCAAGGTTAAATCTTTCCTTTTCGAGCGCGAAGGCCGCGCCGAAAACGAATCCGGGCATTCCTCCGAGGAACTGCATATAGCCGCCTGCGCCCTTCTCGCCGAAGCCGCCCTGATTGACGGGAGCTATGACGAGGAAGAGGCGGCACGCATCGTCGATCTGGCCCAGCGTCATCTCGGTCTTGATGCCGAATCGGCGCATAATCTTCTCGAGGAAGCCTTAAAGCGCGCCCGCCAAGCCGTGGACGTACACGCCTTCATCAGTCCCCTGATGAAGAATTTCGATCACCAGCAACGGGTGATTCTGGTGGAGATGTTGTGGGACGTGGTCTACGCAGACGGCGAACTACATGACTATGAAGCCAACCTGATGCGCCGCGTTGCCGGATTACTGCATATTTCGGACCAGGAAAGCGGCGCCGCGCGTAAGCGGGTTCTGGAACGGACGGAGTAGGGAAAGGGGCGTTCCCCGGAGCTAGTCGCGCATATTCACGTATTGCAGGGGCTGCTCGGGCTCCATTTCCTTGACCAGCGAAATCACCGCCTGAAGATCGTCGCGTTTCTTGCCTGAAATCCTCACTTCTTCTCCCTGGATCGCGGCCTGAACCTTGAGTTTCTTCGCCTTTATGGCCTTGACGATTTGTTTGGCCATATCGGCGGAAACACCCTGACGGATAGTGAC
>JADHSZ010000029.1 GCA_016776635.1 Alphaproteobacteria bacterium | reverse complement strand
CCCAGGGGTTCAGGTTCGCCGAGATACTCGACGCCCACCGCGCCGCCGCCGGCGGGCAGGAACTCACCGATGACGCCGCCGTGGCCGAACAGGCCGGAC
The DNA here is from genome assembly GCA_016776635.1 of Alphaproteobacteria bacterium. GTDB lineage: Bacteria > Pseudomonadota > Alphaproteobacteria > UBA11136 > UBA11136 > UBA11136. The sequence goes on along the minus strand of JADHSZ010000029.1, from coordinate 33,478 downwards.
TGGACGTTGCCCTGGCGCCGGGATCGGAGAATAATTTCAAGATCACAACCCAGGAGGATCTCCAGCGTGCCGAAAGTATACTCATGACCGGCAGCACCGGCGCAGACGTACGCGTGGGCAGCGGTTTCGACGTCCACCGCTTCAGCGAGGGCGACCACGTCACCATTTGCGGCGTAACCATCCCCCACGATCAGGGACTGGCCGGACATTCCGACGCCGATGTGGGGATGCATGCGCTCACCGACGCCATTCTCGGCGCCTTGGGCGAAGGCGATATCGGACAGCATTTCCCGCCCAGCGATGACAAGTGGAAAGGTGCGGATTCCGAGATTTTCCTCACCCATGCGGCGAAGCTGGTGAAGCAACGCCAGGGTCATATCAACCATGTGGACATCACCCTGATCTGCGAGACGCCCAAGCTGACACCTCACCGCGCCGCCATGACCGAGCGTATGGGAGAGATTCTCGGGCTGACCGGCGACCGTATCAGCATCAAGGCCACCACCACCGAACGGCTGGGATTCACCGGGCGCGGCGAGGGCATCGCCGCCCAGGCCACGGCCACCATCGCCCTGCCCGCGTAGGAAATCGTTCCATGACGGACCCCGACAACGACCATACGAGCGGCGGTGGGAACAACGAGCCCCCCCTGCCCGCAACCCTGTCGCTGGGTGATCCGGCGGTGCTTCTGGCCACCTGGTTCGGCTCGGGCCTGCTGCGCAGAGCGCCGGGAACCTGGGGATCGCTGGCGGCCCTGCCCTGTATCTGGCTGGTGGTGCGCGATTTCGGACAGGCCGGACTGGCCGGAGCCATCGTTGTGGTCTTTTTCTGTGGCTGGTGGGCGGCCAATTGGATCGAGGAAAAAACCGGCGAAAACGATTCCCAATATATCGTCATCGACGAAGTGGCGGGACAGGGCCTGGCGCTCCTTTTCGTGCCTTTGGACCTCTATCTCTATTTCGTGGGTTTTCTGTTCTTCCGGTTCTTCGATATCCTCAAACCCTGGCCGGTGCATGTGGTGGAATCGAGACTGAAGGGTGGGCTGGGGGTGATGGCCGACGATCTTGCCGCCGGCGCCTATGCCGCGCTGCTCTTATACATTTTCTTTATTTTAGAACAAACGGTTAGTGATGTTTTCGCAAGAATTACTTGAGAAATCACGGCGGCTCCTTGAGGGCTGTCGCCGGGGCAATCTGAGCCTCGTCACGGCGGAATCCTGTACCGGCGGTCTTGTGGCCGGATGTCTCACCGCCGTGCCCGGCGCCTCGGATGTGTTCACCCGCGGCTTCATCACCTATGCCAACGAGGCCAAGACGGACATTCTCGGCGTGCCGGAAGCCCTGCTGGCCCAACACGGCGCGGTCAGCGAAGAGGTGGCGCGGGCCATGGCCGAGGGCGCGAAACGCACCGCCCGCGCCGATCTCGCCTTGGCGGTAACGGGTATCGCCGGACCCGCCAGCGACATGACGGAGAAACCGGTGGGGTTGGTGCATATGGCGGCAGCGGGCGCGGAAACCCACCATGAGCGCCATCAATTCTCCGGCAACCGCGACGAGATCAGACTCGCCGCGGTGGCGGCGGTTCTGGAACTGGGCCTCAAAGCCCTCGGGGATGCGGCCCCTTGACGCAAAAGGACGGTGATATTTCGGCCCAGGAGTCAGCCCAAGAGTCAGCACAGGAAACAGTGGCAGGGAATTCATCAGCCGAAAGACTTACTTTCCTCAGCCTGCTCTACGTCACCTTCGCCATTGCTTGTCTTTTCTTCCTGCTCGCCATTGCCATTTACTGGTTCGACAGCCCGCAAACCCCCACCGAGCAGGCATTGGGGCTGAGCGAGGCCGGGTTTCTGGCCGGGCTCCTGGCCCAAAACATAGCTATTTTCGCCGGCCTTTACGGCGTTCTGGTGTGGTGGCGGGGGATGTCATGGGGAGACTTGGGCCTGCGCCCGGCCCAGGGGAAATGGCTGAAGACCACGGGGATCATCATCCTCGCCCTCTTTCCCCTGACTCTGGCCCTGGAAATGGCCCTGGAGCATTTTCTCGACTTTTCCTTCGAGGATCTGGCCCTCCAGATATACGCGCCCTATGGCTTTTCCTGGTTGAGCGCTAGCGGCTTGGTGGTGCTGGGGGGGATCCTGGCCCCGGTGGCCGAGGAACTCTATTTCAGGGGCGTTCTCTATGGCTGGATGCGCCGCAGATGGTCGCCCACCGTGGGAATGCTGGCCAGCGCGGCCATCTTCGCAAGCATCCATCTGCAGCCCCAGGTGATGCCGGAGATTTTTCTGGTGGGGGTGATTCTGGCCTGGCTCTATGAGCGTTCGGGCTCGCTGTTTCCGGGGATTCTCCTGCATATGGCCATGAATATACTGGCCTTCGTGTGGCTCTTCAGTTCATTGGCCACGGCGGACGGGTAAGGTCAGCCACCGCTACGGAATAGGCTCAGATCCCTTCTTCGCCGTAAAGTTCCCGCGCCCGTGTCTCGAAGGCGCTCACCATGCGCCCCGCGGCCTCGTTGAACACCCCGCCCATGAGTTTCTGCATCACCGCCGAGCGGAATTCGAAGTCGATGAAGAAATCGAGAAGACAGCCCTGTTCATGGGGTTCGAAAATCCAGTGGTTGTTGAGGTAGCGGAATGGGCCTTTCTCGTAAGTGACGTCGATGCGCCCTACCCCGCCGGAGTCCCGGTCCGGAGGAGACAGCACATCGACGGAGGAAAAGCGCTCGCGGAACATCTTGAAGCCGATCACCACCTCGGCCACCAGCTTGTTGCCCTCGCGGCTCTTGATGCGCACGGCAAGGCACCAGGGCAGGAATTCTGGATAACGCTCCATATCGGCCACGAGATCGAAAAGCTGTTGCGGCGTATGAGGGAGAACGCGTTTCTCGGCGTGGGTGGGCACCTTAATCGCCTTTATTGTGGCGGGAAGCGCGCAGCCGGGCGAAATCTTCTCCGGCATGGAAGGAAGAGCGCGTCAGCGGCGTACTGGAAACCATGGCAAACCCCTTGGCCCGGGCCAGGGCGGCATAGCCCTCGAAACGGCCGGGCTCCACATATTCGGTCACCGCAATATGGCGCGGCGTGGGCCGCAGATACTGGCCGATGGTGAGGAAATCCACCCGCGCCGAACGCAGATCGTCCATCACCTGCATCACCTCTTCGCGGGTCTCGCCGAATCCCACCATGATCCCCGATTTGGTATAGAGGTCCGGCGCCATCTCCTTGGCCTGGTCGAGCAGGCGCAGGGAATGGAAATACCTGGCACCCGGCCGCACCGTGGGATAGAGGCGCGGCACCGTTTCCAGATTGTGATTGAAGACATCGGGGCCAGCCGCCACCACGGTCTCCAACGCGCCGTCCTTGTGCAGGAAGTCGGGCGTCAGCACCTCGATGGTGGTGGTCGGTGAGCATTCGCGCAGCCGGGCAATACAGGCCGCGAACTGGGCCGCCCCGCCGTCGGCCAGATCATCGCGGTCCACCGAGGTAATGACCATATGCGCAAGTCCCAGCGCGGAAGCCGCCTCCGCCACATGGTTGGGTTCGTCCGGATCGAGGGCATCGGGACGCCCGGTCTTCACATTACAGAAGGCGCAGGCGCGGGTACAGACCGAGCCCAGAATCATCACCGTGGCATGTTTGCGATCCCAGCACTCCCCAATATTGGGACAGGCGGCTTCCTCGCATACCGTGTTGAGGGACAGCCCGCGCATGAGTTCGGCGGTTTGGGTATAGCCACGCGAGGTGGGCGCGGGCACGCGAATCCAGTCCGGCTTGGGCGGCGATTTATCGCCTGATATGGGGTGAATTTTGCTCATGGGGTTAAATCTGGGGCTAAAAATGAATCACCTGGCCGAAGGCATCAAGCACCGATTCATGCATCATTTCCGATAACGTGGGATGGGGGAATACGGTGCCCATGAGTTCTGCCTCGGTGCTTTCGCACTGGCGGGCGATGGCGAAGCCCTGAATCAGCTCCGTGACCTCGGCGCCGATCATATGAGCGCCCAGCAGTTCGCCGGTCTCGGCGTCGAATACGGTCTTGATGAGGCCTTCGGATTCACCCATGGCGATGGCCTTGCCGTTGCCCATGTAGGGAAAACGCCCCACCTTCACCTTGTGCCCCTGGTCGCGGGCGGCGCGTTCGGTGAGCCCGACGCTGGCCACCTGGGGACGGCAATAGGTGCAGCCCGGGATGTTTTCCTTGACCAGCGGATGTACCCCCTTGATCCCGGCAATATGCTCGACACAGACGATGCCCTCGTGACTGGCCTTGTGGGCGAGCCAGGGCGGGCCGGTGAGGTCGCCGATGGCGTAGACGCCGGGCTCGCCGGTGCGCGACCACTGGTCCGCCTTGATATGCCCCTTCTCCACCACCACCTTGGTGCCTTCCAGACCCAAATCCTCCACATTGCCGGTGATACCCACGGCGAGAATGACCCGGTCCACGGTGAGGGACTGTTTCTTGCCGCCTTTATCGAGGGTGGCGGTGACGTTGTTCTTGCCGGTCTTCAGCTCGGTGACGCCGGTGGAAACATGCAGCGTGATGCCCTGGGCCTCGAAGGCCTTATGGGCGAGCGCGGATATTTCCTCGTCTTCCACGGGAAGCACCCGGTCCAGCACTTCCACCACCGTGACCTCGGCGCCCAGGGTGCGATAGAAGCTGGCGAATTCAATGCCGATGGCCCCCGATCCCACCACCAAAAGGGATTTGGGCATGGTCTTGGGCACCATGGCGTGGCGATAGGTCCAGATCAGCTTGCCGTCGGGCTCCATGCCGGGAAGGGTGCGGGCGCGGGCCCCGGTGGCGAGAATAATATGCTTAGCCGTTAGCTCGGCCACCGCCTTGCCGCCCTTTTCCACATGGACCCGGCCGGGTCCGGCGAGCCGCCCCTGGCCCTCGAACACCGTTACCTTGTTCTTTTTGAGAAGATGGGTCACCCCGGCGTTCAATTGTCCGGCCACGGCGCGGGAGCGTTTCACCACCTTCTTGATGTCGAAGGACACGTCCTTGATGTCGAGCCCGAACTCCCCGGCGTTTTCCGCCGTATGGAGGATTTCCGCCGTATGCAGCAGCGCCTTGGTGGGGATGCAGCCCCAGTTGAGACAGATGCCGCCCAAATGCTCGCGCTCCACCAGCGCCGTCTTCATGCCCAGCTGGCTGGCGCGGATGGCGGCCACGTAACCGCCCGGCCCGCCGCCGAGGATGAGGAGATCGAAGGAAGTTTCGGTCATATCCTTTCTCCTAGAGCAGCATGGTGAGAGGGTCTTCCACCAGCGCCTTGAAGGCGGCGAGGAATTTCGCCCCAGTGGCCCCGTCCACGGCGCGGTGATCCACCGACATGGTGCAGCTCATTACCGTAGCCACGTCCACCGCCCCGTTGGTGACGATGGGACGCTTGATCCCGGCCCCCACGGCGAGAATGCAGGCCTGGGGCGGATTGATGATGGCGGTGAAATTGGAAATCCCGAACATGCCGAGATTGCTGATGGTCAGGGTGCCGCCCTGGAATTCCTCAGGCGGCAGGGTGCCTTCGCGCGCCCGGGCGATGAGATCCTTGGCCTCGGCGGCAATCACCCCCAGCCCCTTGTTGCCGGCATCGCGTATCACCGGCGTCACCAGACCCTCGTCCAGCGCCACGGCAACGGCCACATCGGCGCGGCTGTACTGGCGCAGGGCGGTGTCAGTCCAGGAAACATTGACGGCGGGCACCTTGCCTAGAGCGATGGCCGCGGCGCGAATGAGGAAATCATTGACCGAGAGCCGCGGCGCGCTCTCGTCATTCTCGGCCTGGGCATTGAGGCGCTTGCGGGCCTCCAACAGCCTGTCGATGACGCATTCGATGGTGAGGTAGAAATGGGGCGCTTCACGCATGGAAGCGGTGAGCCGCTCGGCGATGATCTTGCGCATGGAACTGTGGGGGATTTCCGTATAGGGCGTCTCCCCCCCTTGCGCGATGGTGGCGGGAAGCGCCGCGCGTGCTTGCGGCGACCCCTTGGCGGCCTCCACGTCGGCCTTGACGATGCGGCCCCGAGGACCGCTGCCGGAAATCATGGACAGGTCGAGCCCGGCCTGTGATGCCAACCGCCGGGCCAGGGGGCTGGCGATGACGCGTCCTCCGGTGGGAGGCGGTGGCGGAGCGGGAGCCGGACTTTGTTGCGGCTGTTGCGGCGGAGGTGTTGCGGCGGCAGGTGGCGGAGATTCGGGTGCGGGCGGCGGTGTGGCGGGTGCGGTAGGAACATCACCAAGAGCGGACTCGTCTTCTCCTTCTTCCAAAAGCTGGGCAATGGGCTGGTTCACGGGCACGCCCTCGCTGCCCTCGGCCACCAGAATGCGGCCCAGGGTGCCCTCGTCCACGGCTTCCAGCTCCATGACGGCCTTGTCGGTCTCGATCTCGGCCAGCACATCGCCGGATTCCACCGTATCGCCTTGCTTTTTGTGCCATTTGGCGAGCTTGCCCTCGGTCATGGTGGGCGATAAGGCGGGCATGAGGATATCTATGGGCATGGCGGGAGGGTCCTAGCCGCCGGCGCAGACGGCGCGCACCGCCGCCGCCACTCGTGCCGCGTCGGGGATGGCCAGTTTTTCCAGATTGTCGGCATAGGGCATGGGCACGTCCTCGCCCGTGACCCGCCCCACCGGCGCGTCGAGGTCGTCGAAACAGCGATCCATGACCAGAGCGGCGATCTCCGCCCCGATTCCGGCGAAGGGCCAGCCTTCCTCCAGCGTCACCAGACGGTTGGTTTTTGCCAGTGAGGCGGCGATGGCGTCCATGTCCAGAGGACGCAGGGAGCGCAGGTCAATCACTTCCGCCTCGATCCCCTCACCGGCCAAGGTTTCGGCGGCCTCCAGGGCGAGCTCGCACATTCGGGAAAAGGCGGTGATGGTCACGTGGGAGCCGGAACGCAGAATCTTGGCCTTGCCGATGGGCACCAGCCATTCGGGATCGTCGGGCACTTCGAAGCTGTGGCCGTAGAGAATTTCGTTTTCGAGAAAGATCACCGGATTGGGATCACGGATAGCCGACTTCAACAGCCCCTTGGCATCCCCCGCGGAATAGGGGATCACCACCTTGAGCCCCGGACAATGGGCATACCAGCTGGCGTAGCATTGGGAATGCTGGGCCGCCACTCGCGCCGCCGCGCCGTTGGCGCCGCGGAAGACGATGGGACAGGCCATCTGGCCGCCCGACATGTAACGGGTCTTGGCCGCCGAATTGATGACCTGATCGATGGCCTGCATGGAGAAATTGAAGGTCATGAACTCGACGATGGGGCGCAGCCCGGCCAAGGCGGCGCCCACCCCGAGACCGGCGAACCCCATTTCGGTGATGGGGGTGTCGATGACGCGGCGCCCGCCGAATTCATCCAACAGCCCCTGGCTCACCTTGTAGGCGCCCTGGTACTGGGCCACTTCCTCGCCCATGAGGAAAACCGTCTCGTCGCGGCGCATTTCCTCGGCCATGGCGTCGCGCAGGGCCTCGCGCACGGTGAGCGTCACGGTCTCGCCCGTCCATTCCTCTTCAGGGGGTGGCGGAGCGGCAGGTGGCGCACTCTGTTGTGGCGCAGGCGCGGCTTCCGGTGGGGGTTCGGGTGTGGCGGCGGGTGCGGGGGCAGTTGGAGCCGGGGCGGCGGGAACATCTCCCAGAGCGGACTCGTTCTCGCCTTCTTCCAGGAGCTGGGCGATGGGCTGGTTCACAGGCACGCCCTCGCTGCCCTCGGCCACCAGGATACGGCCGAGACGGCCCTCGTCCACGGCTTCCAGTTCCATGGTCGCCTTGTCGGTTTCGATCTCGGCCAGCACATCGCCCGATTCAACCGTATCGCCCTCTTTTTTAAGCCATTTGGCGAGCTTGCCCTCGGTCATGGTGGGCGACAAGGCGGGCATGAGAATATCTATGGACATGGCCTATATTCCTCAGGACTCGTCCAGAATATCGGTATAGAGCTCGGAGGCCGCCGGTTCCGGGCTGGTGCGGGAAAATTCGGCCGCCTCGGCGACAATTTCCTTCACTTCACGGTCTATGTTTTTGAGCGCGGCCTCGTCCGCCGCCTTGTGTTTAAGAAGCAGCTGGCGCACATGGGCGATGGGGTCTTTCTCGTGCTTGACCTTGTCCACTTCTTCCTTGGTGCGGTATTTCGCCGGATCGGACATGGAATGGCCGCGATAACGGTAGGTTTTCATCTCGAGAATGAAGGGGCCCTTGCCCGAACGGGCATGGTCCACGGCCTGTTTCCCCGCCTCTTCCACCGCGAAAACGTCCATGCCGTCCACCGGCATGCCGGGAATGCCATAAGCCTCGCCCCGCAGATAGAGCGCCGAGCCTGAGGCCGCCGCCCGGTCCACCGCGGTGCCCATGGCGTATTCGTTGTTCTCGATCACGTAGACCACCGGCAGTTTCCACAGAGCCGCCATGTTAAAGGATTCATAAACCTGGCCCTGGTTCAGCGCGCCGTCGCCGAGGAAGGTCAGGGAGACCCTCTTCTCGCCCCGGTACTGGAAGGCGAAGCCTAGCCCGGTGCCGATGGGAACCTGGCCGCCGACGATACCGTGGCCGCCGTAGAAGTTCTTTTCCGCCGAGAACATGTGCATGGAGCCGCCCTTGCCTCTGGAATAGCCCCCTTCACGGCCCGTGAGCTCGGCCATGACGCCGTTTGGGTCCATGCCACAGGCCAGCATATGTCCGTGATCGCGATAGCTGGTGACGAAGGAGTCGTCATCGATGACGGCCGCCTTCATGCCGGTGATGACCGCTTCTTCGCCGATATAGAGATGGCAGAAACCGCCGATCAGCCCCATGCCGTAGAGCTGGCCCGCCTTTTCCTCGAAACGGCGGATGAGCAGCATTTCGCGGTAGAAGTGCAGCGCTTTCTTGGCGTCGAATCCGGTGGTGGTGGATTTGGCAGCGCGTTTGGAGGGGGTTTTGGGCGCGCGCGCCTTCTTGGCCGCAGATTTCGCAGATTTAGGCTTCACCGGGGATTTGGACTTTGACCGGGATTTAGGGGTGGGCTTTGTCCTCGCCATAAACCTTTAACTCCTGCCCAAAGACATAGCGTTTCTTCCTCTATCATGAAGGGGAAAAAACGAATATTTTCTTAACCTTAACAGGTAATCCGGTTCCGCCATTCATTGCAAGTATGGCGGGCAGGCACCCGGACAAGCATCCCAGAGAAATATACAGGCGCGGAAAAGAAAGCCGAAACAGGTGGTTACTTTATCACGCGGGAGAAAATCACCACTTCGTCGGGATGGCCTATGCTGAGCATGACGCGGGCCTGTTCCCCCAGCATGTCGGGGTCGAGCCGGTCGGGGCGCATGAGGGCCACCCGGCTTTCGATTTCGACCCGCTCTTTCGCCAGGAAGGCGGCACTGGCCTTGGCTTCGTGGATTTGCTGGTTGAGCTGAAGAAAGGCGATAAATCCGCGCTCGCCGTTGACCAGGTGATAGGCGAAGTATCCCACCAGCACCAGACACAGGACGGGGCCAACGATATGGCGCGCGCGAAGGCGGACTTCATCGAGTAATCCCATGGGCAGGAATAGAATCACAAGGCACTAAAGGGTTCAACAAAATTCGCAAGGCTGTGGATAAGTCGCCGGCCTGTGTTGCAATTATGACTCTGGTCCGACTTTGGGCGAGAGAGCCGATTTCAGTCGCTTTCAGAGAATTAGACGGGGGGCCAGGCGGAGAGGCTTTGACCGTGCCCGGCAGCGGCGGCGGCCTCCATAAAGAAGGACTCGAATTCCTTGAGGCTTTCTCCGTCACGGTAGAGCTTCGGCCATGCGGCGCGAATTTTAGCGGAAATATCGGCCCGCTTTTCCTTGTCTCCGGCGATGGTCACGGCGCGGTCCACGTAATCATCGAAATCGCCGGCAATGCACTCGTTGAGCCCCATCCGTTGCAGCAGCCCCGCGCTCACCCGGCCACGCATGAACTCGCCGGGCATGGTGATAATGGGAGCGGCCACGGCCAGGGCCTCGAAGGTGGTATTACCGCCGCTGAAATAGGGACAGTCGAGAATCACATCCGCCGCATTGAGCAGGGCGAAGAAGCGCGACGCATCCATGCGCGGGACGAACCGCACCCGGTCGGCCAGATCGGCGAAGGATTTGGAAAAACGCTCCATGAAAAGGCGGTTCCAGTGCGCTTGCATGCCTTCGATCAGCACCAGCAGGCCCTCCCCGTCGCGGCGCAGGATTTGTGCAAAAACGGCATCGAAATCGGGATGCAGCTTGAACAGGTTCTGGGGACAGACATAGAGCCGGTTTTCATCGGAAAAGCCGAAATCCTCCCGGCTCGCCAAATCCTCGGGGATTTTGGGCTGTTCGTAATAGGTGGGCGGCGCGGCAAGACGGATCAGGCGCTCACAATAATGGCCGTCCGCCCCCGAGGATTCCATATCAGCGGGCTCCATATCCGCGCAGGAGAGAAAATAGTCCATATTGGGAATACCGGTGGTCACGGGATGCCCCCAGGTCACGCATTGCACCGGGGCAAGGCGGGAAAAGGCCAGGAAATAGGTGAAGGGCTCCATGCCGATATCGGGATAGAACAGCACATCCAGCGTTTCGGCGGCGATGGCCGCACGGGCGGCGGCAAGGTTTTTGGGAATGCGCACCATTTTATCGGCGGCGCGGTCGATGCCCGCCGAGAGCTTGTCCTCCTTGCCCGGCGGGCGGAACACCACAACCTCGAGCCGTTCCCGGGGAAGATGGTTGATAAGTCCGTGGACCAGCCTGCCGATGGTGTGGAAGTAAAGATGCATGGACACCACACCCACCCGCACCTTTTTGCCGGAATCTGGGCCGGAATCGGGAGAAACGGGCACCTCACAATGGGGCGCCGTCCAGTCCAGGGAGGGACAGGCCTGAAGATAGAAACGGGCCAGCTTTTCCTGCAACGCCCGGTCGTTCATGGCGTGGTAGGCAAGATAGAAATTGATATTGGTGATGACGCCCAAGGGATCGTCGAAGGCCAGCTTGTCCTCGCTCAGTCGGTCCAGTTCCCGCCCCATGCGCTCGCGGGCGGCGACGATAGCGTCCTTTGATTCCGGGATCACCGGCAACGCCGTGGCCATGCGCAAACGGGTCTTGGGCTGGGTTGGCTGGGGCGAAATTTCAAGGGCGCGGCCATAGCAGGAGAGCGCTTCGTCGTAGCGCCCCAGGGCTTCCAGCGCCTGCCCCATTCCCCCATAGGCTTCTGAAAAATTAGCTTTAATTTCAAGTGCTTTTTCGCATTCCTTTATGGATTGCTCAAACTCTTGTCTGGTGCTGTGGACGGTGGAAAGATTGTAATGGGCGGCCGCCGACCGGGGATCGAGGCTGATCGCCTGCGCGAAGGCATCCCCTGCCCTGTCCAGATGCCCGCCGGCCTTCAGGGCCTCACCGAGATTGCTGTAGAAATCCGCCGCGGGATGGAGAGCGATGGCCTGTGCGATGAGCTGCGCGGCCTTTTCCGGATCGCCCTTCTGCAATGCCGCCACGCCCAGGAGATGGAGGGCATCGGCACAAGTGGGATCGGCGGTGAGAATTTTTCCGTAGAGAGCCACGGCGGCGTCGAGATCGCCGTCCTGATGACGGGCCAGCGCCTCGCCCAGAAGGGTGGCCGTATCCCCGTTTCCGGTGGCCTCCCCTTCCTCGTTCATTTTCGCAAAGAAATCATTTCAGACATTTCCGTGAGGAAATCATTTGAGAACAGAGCGTCCCGCATAGCGTCCGGCCGGGCCGAGATGTTCTTCGAGGCGGATGAGCTGGTTGTATTTGGCCAGCCGGTCGGAGCGCGACAGGGAGCCGGTCTTGATCTGGCCGCAATTGGTGGCCACCGCCAGATCGGCGATGGTGGAATCCTCAGTCTCGCCGGAACGATGCGACATAACGGCGGTATAGCCCGCCTTATGGGCCATGGAGACGGCTTCCAGAGTCTCGCTCAGAGTGCCGATCTGATTGACCTTGACGAGGATGGAATTGGCGACGCCGCGTTTAATACCATCGGCGAGCCGCACCGGATTGGTGACGAAAAGATCATCTCCCACCAGCTGTATCGTATCGCCGAGAGCTTCGGTCAGCGCCTTCCAGCCGTCCCAGTCGTCCTCGGCCATGCCGTCCTCGATGGAGACGATGGGATAGCGCGATACCAGATCCTGGTAATAGGCGATCATGCCGTCGGTATCCAGGGACTTGCCCTCACCCTTCAGTTCGTATTTGCCGTCCACGTAAAACTCGGTGGAGGCGGCGTCGAGCGCCAGCATCACGTCCTCGCCGGGCTTGTAACCGGCGTTCTCGATGGCCTGCATGATAAAGCTCAGGGCTTCGTCGGCGCTCGCCAGATTGGGGGCAAACCCGCCCTCGTCGCCCACATTGGTGCTGTGGCCTTCCTTTTTCAGCCCCGCCTTGAGGGCCTGAAACACCTCCGAGCCCATGCGCACGGCATCGGAGATGGTATCGGCGGCCACCGGCATGATCATGAATTCCTGGATATCAATGGGGTTGTCGGCATGTTCGCCGCCATTGACGATGTTCATCATGGGCACCGGCAGGGTATCGGCGCTGGCCCCGCCCACGTAGCGATAGAGGGGCAACCCGGCCTCGTCGGCGGCGGCCTTGGCCACGGCCAGGGAGACGCCGAGAATGGCATTGGCGCCGAGGCGGCTTTTGTTGTCGGTGCCGTCCAAATCCACCATCAGGCGGTCGATCATTACCTGATCATCGGCTTCGATCCCGGACAGGGCATCCAGGAGCTCACCATTGACGGATTCCACAGCATTCAGCACGCCCTTGCCGCCGTAACGCTTGGCATCCCCGTCGCGCAGTTCCGCCGCCTCATGGGCGCCGGTGGACGCGCCCGACGGCACCGCGGCCCGGCCCATGGCCCCGGATTCAAGGTCCACATCCACCTCTACGGTGGGGGTACCCCGGCTGTCGAGGATTTCGCGGGCATGAATGTCGATAATGGCGCTCATTGGTGTCTTCTCTGGGTTAGGGACGGGTACGGAAATGTAGGGGGTGGCTCACGGGATGGCAACCGGATTGGCCTTGGCCAGGCGGTCGAATTCCAACAGGGTGGCCAGCAAGCCGGGTAGTTCTTTCAGGGGCACCATGTTGGGGCCGTCGGAGGGCGCCTGGTCGGGGTTCTGATGGGTCTCGAGAAAGACCGCCGCCACGCCCACGGATACCGCGGCGCGCGCCAGTACCGGCACGAACTCGCGCTGACCGCCGCTGCTGCCGCCCTGCCCGCCCGGTTGCTGTACCGAATGGGTGGCGTCGAACACCACCGGATAGCCCAGCCCCGCCATAATAGGCAGAGCCCGCATGTCGGAAACCAGCGTGTTATAGCCGAATGACGCGCCGCGCTCGGTGAGCAGGATATGGTGGTTACCCGACTCCGCCACCTTGGCCGCCACATGGGCCATGTCCCAGGGTGCTAAGAACTGTCCCTTCTTGATATTCACCGCCCGTCCCGTGGCCGCCGCAGCCAGCAAGAGGTCGGTCTGGCGGCAGAGAAAGGCCGGAATCTGCAACACGTCCACCGCCTGGGCCGCCGCTTCGCAGTGTTCGGGCTCGTGCACGTCGGTCAATACGGGACAGGAATATTTATCGGCGACATCGGCGAGAATTTGTAAGCCCACCTCCATGCCCACCCCGCGAATGCCGGAAAGGCTGGTGCGGTTGGCCTTGTCGAAGGAACTCTTGAAGATCAGGCCGAGTCCCAGCCCGGCCGTGATCTCGGAAAGCCCGGCGGCCATTTCAAGGGCGTGGTCGCGGCTTTCGAGGACACAGGGGCCGGCAATCAACACCAGCGGCAGGTCATTGCCCAGGGTCAGATTGCCGATATGTACCTGGTGTTGCTCTGTGCGTTGCTCTGTCATGCCCGCCTCCTATACCAGACGCGACTGATGCACCGCAGCCTCAATGAACGAGGTAAACAGCGGGTGCGGATCGAAGGGCTTGGATTTCAGTTCGGGATGGAACTGGACGCCGATGAACCAGGGGTGACCGGGAATTTCTACGATTTCCGGCAATACCCCGTCGGGCGACATGCCGGAAAAGACCAGCCCCGCCTTTTCCAGGCGCTTCTTGTATTCGATATTCACTTCATAGCGGTGGCGGTGGCGCTCGAAGATGGTGTTTTCGCCGTAAATGCCCTGGACCTGGCTTTTCTTGCGCAGGGAACATTCATAGGCGCCGAGCCGCATGGTGCCGCCCAGATCACCGTCGGTCTTACGTTTTTCCAGCATTTCGCCCTTGAGCCATTCGGTCATCAGACCCACCACCGGTTCCTTGCAGTCGCCGAATTCGGTGGAACCGGCATCCTTGATCCCGGCCAGGCTCCGCGCCGCCTCCACTACCGCCATCTGCATGCCGAAACAGATGCCGAAATAGGGGATGTTGCGTTCGCGGGCGAAACGGGCGGCCTGAATTTTGCCTTCGGCGCCGCGCTCCCCGAAACCGCCGGGCACGAGAATGCCGTCCACCCCTTCGAGATGGTGCACCGTATCCTCGCTTTCGAAGATTTCCGAATCGATCCATTCGAGATAGACCCTCACATTATTGGCGATGCCGCCATGGGTAAGGGATTCCGCCAATGACTTATAGGAATCGAGAAGGTCGGTATATTTACCGACAACGGCGATGGTCACCTCGCCTTCGGGTTCACGGATGCGGTGGACGATCTCTTTCCAGCGGGTGAGGTCCGCGCTGCCTCCCTGATCGAGGCCGAAATAACTGCACACCCTTTCGTCGAATCCCTGCTCCGAATAGCTCACCGGCACCTGATAGATGGTGTCCACGTCGAGCGCCGCGATCACGTCTTCCTCGGCGATGTTACAAAAGAGGCCGATCTTGCGCCGGGCCTCGTCGGGAATCTCGCGGTCGCAACGGCACATGAGAATATCGGGCTGGATTCCCACCGAAAGAAGTTCCTTCACAGAATGCTGGGTCGGCTTGGTCTTTAACTCGCCCGCCGATGGGATATAGGGAACCAGGGTGAGGTGGGCGAACAGGGTGCGTTCCGGTCCCAACTCATTGCGCAGCTGGCGGATGGCCTCGAGGAAAGGCAGGCTTTCGATATCGCCCACCGTGCCGCCGATCTCGCACAGCACGAAATCCTCGCCGTCGAGGTCGGCCTTGATGAAGTCCTGGATGGCGTCGGTGACATGGGGAATGACCTGGATGGTGGCGCCCAGGTAATCACCGCGCCGTTCGCGCGCGATGACGTCGGAATAGATACGCCCCGAGGTGACGTTGTCGCTCTGGCGCGAGGGAACGCCGGTATAACGTTCGTAATGGCCGAGATCGAGATCGGTCTCGGCCCCGTCATCGGTCACATAGACCTCGCCATGCTGGTAGGGGCTCATGGTGCCGGGGTCTACGTTGAGATAGGGATCGAGCTTACGCAGGCGCACCTTGAAGCCGCGCGACTGGAGAACCGCGCCCAGAGCCGCGGAGGAGAGACCTTTTCCTAATGAGGAGACCACGCCGCCAGTGATGAAAATGAACCGCGTCATGGACCGACAATCTACAACAGGTTCCATCCCCGCCCCAAGGAAAAGAAGCGGTGAAGGCATGGAAAAATGCACATTTTTTTACTGATCCACGGGAACGCTGGGCGTTTCGGTTTCCGATTCGGTTTCCGATTCCGGCATTGTTTCCGTTTCACCCATGGGAAGTTCCGTCTGAAGGTCCGTGAACTCTCCCTCCTCGGCCGATTTATCGAGTTCCTCGAGGATGGATTCCGGGGCTACGTCTTGGGCGCTCACATAAGCCAGAAGCATGCTCGACGCCATGAAACAGGCGGCGAGAACGGCCGTGGTCCGGGTCAGAAGGTTGGCCGTGCCGCGCCCCGACATCAATCCGCCCATGCCGCCACCGCCGCCGCCAATGCCCAAGCCTCCGCCTTCGCTGCGCTGGATGAGGACAACCCCCACCAAAGCGAGCGCCAGCAAAAGATGAATCATGAGGAGAACAGTAGTCATGGGGATGAGCCTTTGGTTTCGGGTGTGGCTTTCGCCGATGGGAATTTCATTGCAGGCTTTTTAATGGCTAACGTCCGTTAAAGCCAGACACTTTTCCACAGAAAGGCTTTTCACCGGCGGTGGTGGCTAGAGACAGGTTTCGGCGATGGCCCAGAAATCTTCCGCCTTGAGGCTGGCGCCGCCCACAAGGGCTCCGTCCACATCTTTCAGTTCCATCAGCTCCGCCGCGTTTCCCGGTTTCACCGAACCGCCGTAGAGAATACGCATGGCGTCGGAATCGGAGAGCGCCTTGGCCAGACCGGCGCGCACCCCGGCATGGACCTCGGCCACATCCGCCACCGTCGCCACAAGTCCGGTGCCGATGGCCCAGACCGGCTCGTAGGCGATTACCGTATTCTCCGCATTGGCCCCGTCGGGAAGAGAGCCCGCAAGCTGGGAACCGACAATATCCATGGCCTCGCCGCGGTCGCGTTGTTCCCGGGTTTCGCCGATACAGATGACAACGGTCAAGCCACAGGCGTGGGCGGCAGTGGCCTTGGCCCTGACCTGGTCGCTGTTTTCACCGTGATCGGCGCGGCGCTCGGAATGGCCGACGATCACATGGGAACAGCCCGCATCCTTGAGCATGGCGGCACTCACATCGCCGGTATGGGCGCCGCTTTCCAGCGCGTGACAGTCCTGGCCGCCCACGGCGATGACGCTTTCGGCCAAGGTCTCGGAAATCTCGCGCAACAAGGTGGCCGGGGGACAGACAAGAAGATCGAGATGGAGGTGGCCGTGATGGGAAGCGGCTTTTTCCGCCACCGCGGCCGCCAGCGCCACCCCTTCCCGGTGCAGCCCGTGCATCTTCCAGTTTCCGGCGATCAGGGGCCGTCTTTCTTCCATTACCCCAACTCCTTTCCCGCTTGCGTCACTGTACGGCCATGAAACTCAGGCCCCGTTACCACGCTCTTACCATGGCGGTGGAAGTGTTGCCACCTCCGCCAATATGGCGGCCATGGGGAATCCGGGTTAATCGCCTGTTGCGGGGGCCTGCCGTCACTTCTATGATGCCGCCCGTTTTTAAGGTTCTCCGTCAAGGTCTTGACCTTTACGGGGCTGTTCTGCAAACAGAACGTAATCCCGCCACAACATTTGAGATAAGTGTCCGCCTATGCTCACCATACTCCGCTCCAAAGCCAGTTCCTGGGTTGTCAAAATTCTCTTCGCCGTTCTCGTCCTCAGCTTCGCTGTTTGGGGAATAGGTGATATTTTCCGTGGCCCCGGCCAGGACGTGGTCATCGCCAGCGTCGGCGATATAGAAATCCGCGCAAGAGAGTTCAGCACCCAACTCAATCGTCAGGTTCAGGGACTGAGCAAGGCCATTGGCATGGAATTGACCGACGAGCAACTGCGCGGCATGGGGCTGGTGGACGGCACCCTGGATAATTTGATTGAACGCTCTTTGTTCGATGCCGCCGCGGCTGACATGGGACTGTCGGTCAGCAACGAACTTGTGCGGGACAGAATTCTCAGCACCAAGGAATTCAAGGACGAAGACAACAGATTCAGCGAATTTCTGTTCCGGCGCAACCTGATCGAGAACGGCTATAGCGAGGAATCCTACGTCACCTCGCTGCGCCGCGAACTGTCGCGCATACAGCTTATCGATTCCATCGAGATTGGCGTCGCGCTGCCCGAGACCATGCTCAGACCGCTGACGATTTACCGCTGGGAAAAGCGGGCCGTTGACCGGATTCTCATCAAGGCCGCCGAGATTCCCGGTTTCGACTCCCCCGAAGAGGCGCTGGTCCGGGCCTATTACGAGGAACACCCGGACAGCTTTCAGTCCCCCGCATACCGCTCGGTGACTATGATCAATCTTGCGGCCAAGGATCTGGCGGACAAGATTTCCATTGCCGATGAGGTCTTGGCGCAAACCTATGAAGACCGCATCGACGGCTATTCCACCCCGCCGCGGCGGCGCCTCGAGCAGATTCATCTCGAGAACGAGGAAGACATCAAGCGCGCCGCCGAAACCCTGGCCAAGGAAGAAAACAAGGGCCGAAAATTCCTCGACATGGCCAAGGAGATCACGGGAAGAGAGGCGCAAACCCTCAACCTCGACTGGAACCTGCGCGAGGACCTGCCAGATGAAATCGTCGAGGATGTCTTTGCCCTGGGGAAAGGCGCCGTCAGCGCGCCGATGAAGTCTCCCTTCGGCTGGCATATTATCCACGTCACCGGCGTCGAGGAAGAAAACATCCGCTCTTTCGAGGAGGTCAAGGAGGGGATCAGGGAGGAGCTTGCCGCCGAGGAAGCGCTGGACGCCCTCTATGAGATCATCAAGCAGGTGGAAGACGAATTCGCCGGCGGCGCCTCGCTGGAGACGGTGGCCGATAATCTTAATCTCAAGGTGACGCGTCTGGAAGCCATCGACGCCACCGGAAAGAACGCCGAGGGCGAAGCCATCGCCGGTCTGCCGGGTGAGAAATTCACAAACAACGTATTCAAAACGCGTGAAGGCGAACAGGCCGACCTTGTGGAAACCGAGGAGGACGGCTTTTACGTTCTGCGCGTGGATAAGGTCACGCCGCCTGGCCTGATGCCCCTAGCGAAGGCCTATGACAAAGTGGTGGATACCTGGCGCCAGGAACAGCAGAAGCAGAGCGCCAAGGCACAGGCCAGCCTCATCGCCGACAAGGTCAAGGCCGGCGAGGACATCACCGTGGTGGCCGGGGATCTGGGCCTGGAAGTGGAAACCTCGGAGCCCTTTACCCGTGAAGGCACCAATACCATCCCGCCGGAGCTGACTCAGGAAATCTTCGCCTCCGGGGTCGGTCATGTGGGCATGGCGGAAACCAGTGATGGGTTCGTCGTCGCCCGGGTCGCCAGCATCGAGTCCGGCGACACCGCCAGCAACGATGAGGAAAGCCAGCAAATGCAGGACTCTCTCATGGGCTCCATGGGCAGCGACCTGATCAACCAGTTCGCCTATCAGTTAAGACAGCACTACAAGATTTCCGTCAACAAACGGGCGCTCGATGACTCCCTCTAGAGCTTGCCCTGGCCATGCCAGGGGCTAAGGCCGGACTCAATGAACCCCTCTCCGGATTTCCAGAGCTTCGAAAAAACCTACGCGGCAAACCGGCCACAGCTTGTCTGGGCTTTGCTGGCCGCCGATCTGGAAACTCCGGTCTCGGCCATGATGAAACTGGCCGGCGACAGAGCCAACAGCTTCCTTCTTGAATCGGTAGAGGGCGGCTCTCATCGCGGACGTTATTCCGCTATCGGCCTCAATCCCGACCTTGTCTGGCGCTGTATCGGCGCCAAGGCCGAGATCAACCGCAACGCCCTGAACGCAGCCGATGTTTTCGAGCCCTGCGCCGAAACAGGCATAGAGTCCCTGCGCGCCCTGATCGCCGAATGCCGGATTGAAATTCCCGATGGGCTGCCGCCCATGGCGGCGGGGCTGTTCGGCTATATGGGATACGACATGGTGCGCGAGATGGAATCCCTGCCCGACAGCAACTCGGAGCGGCTGGATGTGCCCGACGCCATGTATCTGCGGCCCACGGTGATGGCGGTCTTCGACAATATCGAGGACAGTGTTTTCGTCATTACGCCGGTCTGGCCTAATGAGGCAAGCGCCGAGGAAGCCTACGCCCAGGCCGGGCAGCGAATTGAGGACATCATCGCCGGACTGAGCGGCGAGCTGTCAACGGATCAGGAAGCCCGGCATCTCGGCCCCGATACGGGAGAACCGCCGCCACAGCCCGAATCCAACACCACCCGCGAGCAGTACCACGCCATTGTGGAGAAGGCGAAGGAGTATATCCGCGCCGGAGATATCTTTCAGGTGGTGCCGTCGCAGCGATTCTCGGTGCCCTTCGATCTGTCGCCGTTTCTTCTCTATCGCGCGCTGCGCCGGTTGAACCCATCGCCTTTCCTCTTTTGCTTCCAGTTCGAGGGCTTCGCGGTGGTGGGGTCGAGCCCGGAAATCCTGGTGCGCCTGCGCGAGGACGTGGTCACCATTCGTCCTATCGCCGGAACCCGCCCCCGTGGCAAGGATGCGGCCGAAGACAAGGCTCTGGCCGAGGATCTTCTGGCAGACCCCAAGGAACTGGCGGAACATCTGATGCTGTTGGACCTGGGCCGCAACGATGTGGGACGGGTGGCCAAGGTGGGCAGCGTCCACGTCACCGAGCAGATGGTGATCGAATATTATTCCCATGTGATGCATATCGTTTCCAACGTGGAGGGCGAGATAGACCCCAGCCACGACGTGGTGGACGCCCTGATCGCCGGGTTTCCCGCCGGTACCGTCAGCGGTGCGCCCAAGGTGCGGGCCATGGAAATTATCGATGAACTGGAACAGGCGCGGCGCGGGATTTACGGCGGCACGGTGGGGTATTTTTCCTGTGACGGCCATATAGACACCTGCATCGCCCTGCGCACGGCGGTGGTAAAGGACGGCGTCATGTATGTACAGGCCGGGGGCGGCGTGGTCGCCGACAGCGACCCCGAGGCCGAATACCAGGAAACCTGTAACAAGGCCCGCGCCCTGATCCGCGCCGCCGAAGAAGCCAGGCAGCTTACCCCCCGCAAGGACTAGCACCCGCTCGGGCGCAATCGCCCTCCTCTCCGTGAATCTCCGGAAACCGCCCTAAATGGCGGCGGAATATTCCCGCTGCATGTGGTTGAGGCGGTGATGCAGCGACAGCACGTAGAGGAAGAGATAGACGTAGATGAACATCTCCCCCACCTCGCTGTGATGAAGGCCGTCGGATTCCATGACCTCCATATTGGCCTCGGCGAGTCCCCTGGGAAGGCGGCTCAGCATGGCCAGAAGCGCCACCGGAATTCCGATATAGGTGGGCCAGATCAGACGGAATAGGGAAAACACCCCTTCCCGATAGGGCATGGCCCAGCTGAGGAAGGGGAACAGCAGGGCGCAGAACACCACTACCGCCGACATCAGGGCGCGGACGGCTTCCTTCATGGGGTTTTCTTCCGCTACCGCGCCGGGAGCCTCATCCTCGCCCGGCCACCACTCGGGGAAGGAAAGCTCGAGCACATCCCGCCCCCATCCCGTATCCACGCAAGCCAAACCCAGGGCGATCATAGCCACCGTTGTGATCCAGAATGCCAGACGCAGTTCCGAGCGCACGGCGGGATAGGTAAGGGTATGAAAGGCCAGGGCGGCGGCGATGATGGGAATCGTGGCGACGCTGAGCTCGAAGGCGGCAAGATCGCCCTCGAAAACCTCCAGATACCCCGTCGGATCGAGGGCCGCGAAAACGCAGATGGCGGCAAAGCCCGCAATCGGCAATGCCAGCCAGATAATCCAATGGAGATCGCCCCAACGCTTCATGTTTCAGACCGTGCCTTGTGCTGGAATCGGGAGAAAACGTGATGGAATTAAGAAAAGACCGGGCTCTTACATCCCATATAGAGCGATACTGTCAAGAAATAGTAAGCAAGATTATGTATTTACATATTTCCGTATCTCAAGATACGGCCCAGTGGAAGAAACGAACTAGCCCGCCAATTCCATGCGGCGGCGGACGATGGCGCTCAAGGGCACCAGGGCGAATCCCCGTTGATCCACGGTAGCGATCCATTCCGCCAAGGCTTCCAGGGTCGCCCGGTGGGGGTGACAAATGCCCACGGCAAAGCCCTGGCGGCGCGCCACGTCCTCAAGATCGGCGAGACGCGAGCGAATGGCTTCCACGGAAACTTCGTTATCCAGAAACACATTGCGAACGGCATGGGGCACATTCAGTTCGCGCGCCAGTTCCAGACCCTTGGTGGCGCCCGTGGTCCGGGAATCGAGGTAGAGAAGCCCGCGCTTGCGCAATGCCTTCATCACCGTCTCCATGCCCTCGCGGTGGGCGGTGAACTTGCTGCCCATATGGTTGTTGAGTCCCACGAACCCCTCGAAACGGGCAAGATCCCAGTCGAGGAGGCGATTGATTTCCTTGTCCTTCATCCCCGTCATCAGCGCCTTGGGTCCGGGATCGTAAGCCCCATTAAGGGGCTCCATGGGCACATGGACGAGAAGTTCGTGCCCGGCCTTGCGCGCCGAATCGGTTTGCCGCTTGAGGTCATTCGCATAAGGCAAAAAGGCCAGGGTCAAAGGCGGCGTCAGGGCCGTGGTCTGGGCGGTCCTGTGGCGGTTCATCCCGAGATCATCCACCACGATGGCGATTAAAGGCCGGTGGTCTTCTCCCCTATCCGGCCCCAGCCCCGGAACCGCCACCGCATGACGCAGCCAGGCCGGTGTGACTGCTTTCCCATCCACGTCATCGAGAGCCGGCGGCCGCGCCACCACAGCCAGTTGCCGGGTCTGTTCGGCCTTTGATCCCTCGCTTGATTCATCACTGGGAGGCGTAAACGGCGGCGGCTCCACATAGATCGCTTCACCGAACTCCGTGCTCTCCACCGGAGGGTCACCGTCCGGTTCCTCCAGGGTGAAGCCCTGGGACGCCATCTTTTCAAGGGTCTCTTCCTCGGTGGGAAGGGGCGTGATGGTGAGGCGGCGGCGGGGTTCCTCCTCGCTAAGAGGGGCCGTAACCGGAGCCGGGGGCGACGGCCGCGCCCGCTCGCCGCTCCGGTCGTCACCAGGAGCACGGTCCAAGAGCCCCAGGATCATCCCCAGGCCAATCCCGCCAAGCAGGGTGGCCGCGCCTAAGGTCAGGGGCAGCCGGTACTGTTTGATCCGGCCCAGATTGAATTTAGCCAGATTGAATTTGGTGAGAATCGCGCGGACCTCGGAAAGGGCCGGCATCCAGGAGAACCGCTTCATGGGGCTATTTGGATTCCCTCACCCGGAGGGAGTCAAGTCCAGAGGGGGTCAAGGAACCAGGGGGCCAGATATTTGGGCGCTTTTCATCTTCTCCCGCCACCTGATATAAGACCCTGATGGCATGCTGCCTCCCCGAAACTTCTCTAACTCCATGAAATGTTTCTGTTAATCGACAATTACGACAGCTTTACCTACAACCTTGTCCATTATCTGGGCGAGATGGGCGCCGAAGTGGTGGTGAAACGCAATGACGCCCTCACCGCCGACGAGGCCCTGGCCCTGGGCGCGCAGGGGATTGTTATTTCTCCCGGCCCCTGTGATCCCGACCGATCGGGAATCTGTCTCGACCTTATCACCAAGAACGCCGCTGACGTTTCCGCCGCTGGGGGCGTCACGCCCCTGCTTGGTGTTTGTCTCGGCCATCAGGCCATCGGCCAGGCCTTCGGCGGCAAGGTGGTGCGGGCGCCGGCCCCCATGCACGGCAAGGTGAGCGACATCTCCCACGCCGGGAAAAGCGTGCTCAAGGACCTTCCCGACCCCTTTACCGCCACCCGTTATCATTCCCTGATCGTGGAGCGGGAAAGCCTGCCCGATTGTCTGGAAGTCACCGCCCAGTCCGATGATGGCCTGATCATGGGTCTGGCCCATAAGGAACTGCCCATTCACGGGGTCCAGTTCCACCCCGAAAGCATCGCCACCGAAAACGGCCACCGGCTGCTCGGAAATTTCCTCGAAATGGTCACCGGACAGCCGGTCACTCCTCCCACATTAACGCCGCCGCGATCCTGAGGGAGGCCCATGTCCGACCTTAAGCCCTATCTGGCCCTGGTGGCCAAAGGCGAGACCCTTTCCCAGGAAGAGGCCGAATCCGCCTTCGCCCTGATCATGGAAGGTAAGGCCAGCGACGCCCAGATCGGCGCCTTTCTCATGGGGCTGCGCCTGCGCGGCGAAAGCGTGGAGGAGATCACGGGTGCGGCCCGCATACTGCGCGAGCGCGCCGAAACCATCGAGGCCCCCGATGACGCCATAGACACCTGCGGCACCGGCGGCGACGCCAAGGGCAGTTTCAATATCTCCACCGCCAGCGCCCTGGTGACGGCGAGCTGTGGCGTACCAGTGGCCAAGCACGGCAACAAGGCACAGACCTCGAAATCAGGATCGTCCGACGTTCTGGCGGCGCTGGGCGTCAATATCGAGGCCGAACCGGCCTTGCTGCAACTGGCCCTGAAACAGGCCAATATCTGTTTTCTCATGGCTCCGCGCCATCATGCCGCCATGCGCCATGTGGCCAAGGCGCGACAGGAAATCGGCACCCGCACCATCTTCAACCTGGTGGGGCCACTGGCCAATCCGGCGGGCGCTAAACGACAGCTGGTGGGGGTCTTCGATAAAGCATGGGTCGAACCGCTGGCCCATGTGCTGGACCGGCTGGGCCTGGAGCGGGCCTGGGTGGTGCATGGCAGCGACGGCATGGATGAAATCACCACCACCGGCCCCAGCTATGTAGCCGAGCTGAAGGAGGGCAGCGTTTCCTGTTTCGAGGTGACGCCGGAGGAGGCCGGGATTGCCCGCGCCGCGCCCGAAGACCTGATGGGTGGCGAGGCGGAAGAAAACGCCGCCATGATGCGCGCCCTTCTCGACGGCGAGGAAGGCGCGCTGCGCGACATCGTCCTCATGAACAGCGCCGCGGCACTGATCATCGCCGGACGCGCGGACGATCTGGCGGCGGGAGCGGAACTGGCGGCGGCGGCCATTGACGAAGGCGCCACACGGGAAACGCTGGAGAAACTCGTGGCCATCACCAACGGGAAATAGGGGCCATGAGCGACGTTCTGAGCCGCATCTGCAGCGACAAGCGGAACCACATCGCCGCCCGCAAACAGGTGCGCAGTCTCGATGACCTGTCGCAGGCGGCGAAGGCCGCGCCGCCGCCACGGGGGTTTTTTCCAAAATTACGCTCCGTCCATGAAAGCGGTCGCCACGCCCTTATCGCCGAGATCAAAAAAGCCTCGCCCAGCAAAGGGCTGATCCGCGAAGATTTCGATCCCGTGGAAATCGCCCGCGCCTATGAACGGGGCGGCGCGGCCTGTCTCTCCATATTGACCGATGAACCCTATTTCCAGGGCGAGGACGGTTATCTGACCGTGGCCCGGGCGGCGGTGTCCCTGCCCGTTCTGCGCAAGGATTTCATGCTCGATCCCTATCAGGTGGTGGAATCGCGGGCCCTGGGCGCCGATTGTATCTTGCTGATCATGGCCGTTCTCGATGACGGCCAGGCGGTTGAACTGGAAGGGGTGGCCCGGGAGCTGGGCATGGACGTGCTGGTGGAGGTCCATGACGAGGCGGAGCTGGAGCGGGCGCTGGCCCTGAGATCTCCCCTGATCGGCGTCAATAACCGCAACCTCAAGACCTTCGAAACCGACCCCGCCACCACCGAAAAACTGGCCGCAATCCTGCCCCAGGAGCGTTTCCTGGTGAGTGAAAGCGGGCTTCACAGCCACGCCGACCTCGAGCGCATGGGGCAAGCCGGGGCGCGCGCCTTTCTGGTGGGGGAATCCCTGATGCGCGAGAAGGATGTGGAAGCGGCCACGAAAAAACTTCTCGGCAACAACCGCGATAACGATGTAAAGACTGGTGCCCCAAAAAGGGAAGATAGGGAGGGAGACTAGGCACATGGGCGACTTCACCCATTTCGATAAAGAGGGCAAGGCGGCCATGGTGGACGTGTCGGACAAGGACACCACCGAGCGCACGGCCACGGCCAAGGGCTCGGTGATCATGGAGGCCGACACCCTGGCCAAGATCGAGGAAGGCGCCGTGGGCAAGGGCGACGTGCTGGGGATCGCGCGTACCGCGGGAATCATGGCCGCCAAACGCACCGCCGAACTGATTCCCCTGTGCCATCCACTGGCCCTCAACGTGGTCACCGTGGAGTTGACCTGTGACAAGCAACGCAACGCCGTGGATATCGCCGCCACCTGCCGGCTCAAGGGCCGCACCGGAGTCGAAATGGAGGCGCTGACCGCGGTTTCGGTGACGGCGCTGACCATCTATGACATGTGCAAGGCCCTGGACCGTTCCATGCAGATAACCGATATAAGGCTTACCCATAAATCAGGTGGTAAATCAGGAACTTACGAGTCTGAATAATGATATCAGTTGAAGAAGCCATGGCGCGGGTGACGGCGGCTTTCGCACCCCTTCCCGGCGAGGAAGTGAGCCTGGAGAATGCCCTGGGCCGGGTGCTGGCCGAGGACGTTCACGCCACCGTCAGCCACCCCCCGGCCGACGTCTCGGCCATGGACGGATATGCCGTGCGCGCCGGGGATGTGGCGGAAACCCCGGCATCGCTTACAGTGGTGGGCGAGGCCCCCGCGGGAGGATGTTACGAAGGCGAGGTGGCGCCCGGCGAGGCGGTGCGCATTTTCACCGGCGGCACGGTGCCACGAGGCGCGGATGCCGTGGTCATGCAGGAAAACACGGAGCGGGACGGCGCCACCGTCACGGTGAAAAAAAGTTCCGACCCAGGCACCCATATCCGCCCCCAGGGCCAGGATTTCAAAAGCGGCGACATGGGATTGGCGGCCGGGCGCCGGCTCGGCCCCCACGACATCGCCCTGGCGGCGGCCATGAACATGTCTCATCTGAGCGTGCGCCGTAAACCCCGTATCGCCGTGCTGTCCACAGGCGACGAACTGACGCCGCCGGGCAAAACGCCGGGCCCGGACCATATCCCGGGCTCCAACGGCCCCGCCTTGGTGGCCTTCAT
Organism: Alphaproteobacteria bacterium; assembly: GCA_016776635.1. Classification (GTDB taxonomy): domain Bacteria; phylum Pseudomonadota; class Alphaproteobacteria; order UBA11136; family UBA11136; genus UBA11136. Next base: position 6,956 of record JADHSZ010000029.1, on the reverse strand, counting down.
CGAATCGCGCGGCGGCGAAGCGGTGGATCTTGGCATCGCGCCTGACGACGAAGGGACCCTGGCCTCCCTGGCCGCGGGCGCCAAGGGCAGCGACGCCTTCGTCACCAGCGGCGGCGTTTCCGTGGGCGATCACGACATCGTGCATAACGCGCTGGGCCCCTGCGGGCTGGAGGTTGATTTCTGGGGCGTCGCCATGCGTCCGGGAAAGCCGGTCATGTTCGGGCGCCTTTCCGACACCCCCTTCTTCGGCTTCCCCGGCAACCCGGTCTCCACCCTGGTCTGCGCCGTGGTCTTCCTGGGAGCCGCCATGGACGCCATGCTGGGAACGGCGGGCCGGGGATCAGGGGAAATTCCGGTACGGCTGGCCTGTGAACTGAAGAGTAACGGTAAACGGCAGGATTTCATGCGCGTGCGCCTGTCCCATGACGCCGAGGGCAATCTCACGGCAACGCCCTTCCCCAAACAGGACAGCGCCATGCTTTCCGTTCTCGCCGAGGCCGACGGCCTGTTGATACGGCCTCCCCTCGCCCCGGCGGCCAAGGCCGGAGACCTTGCCTCCGTTATTGCCCTGCGCCCTCACCTCATGGCTTCCTGATCCGCCATCCGAGGCAAAATACCCCTTGACGGCAGATAAGAACCAAACTAGAACATTATAAGCGTTTTGCTTTTGTTCTCGTTGGTGAGCAAGCTGTAATTCAGTGTTATACGCAGGGCTGGCCGTGGGTCTTGCTGGATTTAAGAGGGGATTTTTCTCATGCTCACGAAGAAACAGCACGAACTGTTGATGCTCATCAACGAACGCCTGGAACAGACCGGCATTTCCCCCTCCTACGACGAAATGAAGGATGCCCTGGGGCTGAAATCCAAGTCGGGCATTCACCGCCTCATCACCGGGCTCGAAGAGCGCGGTTTTATCCGCCGCCTGGCCCACCGCGCCCGCGCCCTGGAAGTTCTCAAAATGCCCGGGGATGTCGCCGCTTCCACGCCCGCCTCCGGAGACATGGCTGGGGACGTGGGTGGCACCGGTTTCGACGCCAAGGTAATCCACGGTAATTTCAAATCCCTCCCCGGCGCGGTCCCCGCCAACGAGGTGGAGTCCGTTGAACTGCCCCTTTACGGCGCCATCGCCGCGGGCAACCCCATCGAGGCCCTGCGCGACGAATCGAACCGGGTGTCGGTTCCGGCCAGCCTGCTCGGCCGCGGTGAACACTACGCCCTAGAGGTGGATGGCGATTCCATGATCGAGGCGGGAATCTTCGATGGCGATACCGCCCTCATCGAACACTGTGACAGCGCCGAGAACGGCACCATCGTGGTGGCCCTGATCGACGACGAGGAAGTGACCCTGAAACGGGTTCGCCGCAAGGGCGCGTCCATCGCCCTGGAGCCGGCCAACAAGGATTTTGAGACCCGTATTTTCGGACCAGACCGGGTCAGGGTTCAGGGCCGTATCGTGGGACTGATGCGTAAGTATTAGCGCCGCATAGTCAGCCTATGAAACATATCAACAAAACATTTTCGGTGGTGGTCATTAGCTCAGTCTTTGTTGGCGTGAACACCATTGATAGCGCCCATTACCCATTAGATGAAAATGAACTTAAGCCAATTGTTCTCCAAGCGGCTTCCTCGGCCTCTTCAACCGTTGCAATCACGGTAAAGAACACAATTACCGGCCAGATTTATAATATTCCGCCTAATGAGTCTTCCCGCTCTGGCTATATAATGAGTTCCACCGAATTTTAATCTCTCGCCTCCTCTTTCTCTGCACTCAGGGGTGGTGCACCCAGGGCCGCGGCCCGCGATTTTCCCGCACGTTCTCCACCCTGATGTTGTCCCCCTCCAGCCATACCGCATAAGCGCCGTTGCGCCACAGGTCGAAGCGGTCGATCACCCGCGACGGCCCGTCACATGCCCCGCGCAGAGGCACGGTGGCGAGCACCAGATGGGCCACCGCGCAATCCTCGTCGAAGGCGTCTTCGCGGGAAACCAGGGCTACGGTCTTGCCCTCGGCGCGGTAGAGACAGCCCAACCCGTCACAGCTTAAGCGCCCGCCGGGACTTTGTCCGTGATCGGGCCACAGGGAGGACTCCTCCTGACCCGTCATACGCAGCCATGAATTGGCGGTCCAGCGTGCCTTGCGCCCAGATGATAGGAGCCACTGGCCGGATTCGGCGCGCACTGCGGCCAGCTTTCCGTCCCCGGAAATCAGGATATGAGGCGGGTCGGCGGCAAAGAGCGAGAGCATCCCAAGGATGAGAACGGGCACCCCCAAAAGCCGCCAGCGCCGCCGCCACAGGCACAACCACAGCCCTCCGAAAACCATCAGCGCCAGTCCCCATTGCGGCATGGAAGGTACCAGCACGGCAGCCCCGGGCCAGCCCGACACCATGCGCGCGATTCCTACAACCATCTCGATTCCCCAGCCCATGGGCGTCAGGGCGATCTGTTCCAGGCCCAGCGGCATGAGAAGGAAGGCCAGCACCCCCCAAGGCATGATCCACAGCGCCGTCAGCGGCACCGCCACCAGGTTGGCGGCCAGTCCGAAAAGAGCGAAGCGGTTGAACTGGTAAATGGCGAAGGGTGCGGTGGCGAGGCTGGCCACCAGCGTGGTCAGCGCCACCCCGCCCACGTAGAGAGACGGGATGCGCCACCAGTTTCCCCGCTCGTCGGTCTTGGCCCGCCATCTTGGAAGGCGGTCCCGAAGCCCCTCATACACCGCCACCAGGGCCACCACGGCGGCGAAAGACATCTGGAAACTGGGCCCCAGCAGACTTTCGGGGCTGATAAAGAGAATTATGGCCGCGGCCCAGGCCACCATGCGCAGGGAGATGGCGGTGCGGTCAGCGAGCACGGCCACCAGCACCAGCCCGGTCATGATGAAGGCGCGCTGGGTGGGGATGGTGGCCCCGGTAATGAGAAGATAGGCAAACGCCCCCATCAGGGCCGCCAGCGCCGCCCATTTCTTGATGGGATAATGAAGCGCTAGGGTGGGAATCAGGGCCAGAAGGCCGCGGCAGGCGAAGAACAGGATTCCCGTCACCAGCCCCATATGGAGGCCGGAAATGGCCAACAGATGGGCCAGGCCGGAATCGCGCATGGCGTCGATAACGTCCCCCGGAATTGCGCCTCGTTCCCCGGTCAACAAGGCCGAGGCGATGGCGCCGGCCGGGCTCGCCGCGCCTTTCCCGTCCGCCCTGTCTCCGGTGCTTTCCCTGATACGGGCGGAAAGCCGCGAACGCAGGTTGGAAAGCCAGACGGCAAAAGTGTTTTCGCCGTCCTGAGCCGTATTCAGTTGCTGCACGCGGCCCAGGCCGTAACCCACGGCGCCGATTCCCTGGAAATAGACATGGCGCTGGAAATCGAAACCGCCCGGTGCCGCGGGCTGGGGCGGCGGCATCACCACCGCGCGCAGCCGCACCCGGTCCCCCGCAACGGCTCCGGGCAGCTCCCCACGTAACGTGACGCGGACCTTCTCGGGCGCCTCCCGCTGCTCCATTCGGCCAATGGCGGGGTTCTCCAGGACCATGCGCCAGCCCTTGTCGTGGGGCTGTAGCGAAACCACCCCACCCTCCAGAGCCACCGGGCCGGTGCGTTTTTCGAGAACCGGAGCGGCCACCACAAACGTGCGGAGCTGGGCCGCCGAGAAACCCGCGGCAAAACAGGTGAGGGCAATGGAAAAGGCAAAGAGAAGCGCCCCTCCGCCTTTTGCCCGCCACATCCCCGCCAGGGCAATGAAGGAAAGCACCAGCATCAGCCCCCCGGTCCATCCCGGGGGTTCGGACAAGAGCAGGAAATAAGCGGCCACGCCCGTCCCCAGAGCCACCGGCGACCACAGAATCCACTGTTCCCGCTCGGCCGCAAACTGCGCCCCGATCCAGGAGGCGGCGATCCCCAGGCGGAACCGCCATAGGCCGCGAAAATCTTCGTCAGTGATCATGGAAACACCGGAAATCCTGTGTTACACACGTTGCCACACCGTCCCGCGCCACCCATCCGGCGCAGGACCGTCTCTCTCGGCCACACAAACGGAAACAGTATACCTGCCATGACGGTCGTAACCCGCTTTGCCCCTTCTCCCACCGGATTCCTTCATATCGGAGGCGCCCGTACGGCGCTTTTCAACTGGCTCTATGCCCGCCATCACGGAGGAACCTATCTGCTGAGGATTGAGGATACCGACCGCAAGCGATCCACTAAAGAGGCGATTGACGCCATCCTCGACGGGCTTGACTGGCTCGGGCTCTCCCCCGACGGCGAGGCGGTCTATCAATCGGCCAATGCCGCCCGCCACGTGGAAGCGGCGCAGGGACTCCTCGAAGCCGGCAAGGCCTATCGCTGTTATTGCAGCCCCGAGGAACTGACGGCCATGCGCGAAGAAGCCCGCGCCAACGGCAAACCCATGGGCTATGACGGGCGCTGGCGCGACCGCGACCCGGCCGACGCCCCGTCCGGCACCCCCCCCGTGATCCGCTTCAAGGCCCCCCGGGAGGGCGACACGGTGATCGAGGATCTGGTCCAGGGCAGCGTCACCAACGCCAATGAACATCTCGACGACATGGTGCTGTTGCGCGCCGACGGCACGCCTACCTATATGCTGGGCGTGGTGGTGGATGATCACGATATGGGCATAACCCATGTGATCCGCGGCGATGACCACCTCACCAACGCCTACCGCCAGACCCAGCTCTACCTCGCCCTGGGCTGGGAACCCCCGGTATTCGCCCATATTCCCCTGATTCACGGCGCCGACGGCGGTAAATTGTCGAAACGCCACGGGGCGCTGGGGGTGGAGGCCTATCGCGAGATGGGTTATCTGCCCGAGGCCCTGCGCAATTACCTCCTGCGGCTGGGCTGGGGCCATGGCGACGACGAGATCATCTCCACCGAACAGGCCATCGAGTGGTTCGACCTCGACGCCGTGGTCCGTTCCCCCGCCCGTTTCGATTTCGCCAAGCTCGATAATCTCAACGGCCATTACCTGCGTCAGGCGGAGGATTCCCGTCTCGTGGAACTGATTCTTCCCAGCCTTGAAAGCACGCTGGGCCACGGGCTCGACGAAACCGCGAAATCACGCCTTGAAAAGGCCATGGGGGGATTAAAGGAAAGAGCAAAAAAAATTGATGAACTTGCTGAAAATGCAAGATTTTATGCCATCAACCGCCCCGTTCCCCTGGACCAGAAAGCGGCCGCTATTCTCGATCAGGAAGGGCGCCAAAAAGTGGCGGACATCCTGCCCCTGCTCAAGGCCGCGGAGGACTGGGAGGCGCAAGCCCTGGAAGAGCTGGTGCGGGGCTATGCCGAGGAGACCGGAACCAAGCTGGGGAAAATAGCCCAGCCCCTGCGGGCGGCATTGAGCGGGTCCAAGACGTCGCCGCCGATCTTCGACGTGATGGACGTGCTGGGCCGTGAAGAAAGCTTGAATCGGCTCTCCGACGTGGCGAAATAAGGGAAATCAACTGCCACTTCTCCCGTTATGGAAAATGCTGCTATACTAGGTTCCAAGGGAAGGTTTTCTACGTTCGTAAAAATTAGCACGAATCCGGCGTGGACGTCTGGCCGTCGGCTGGCGTCCGTGACATTTACTCCGTGAACTCGTTTCGACCCAAGGAGCAGCGCCCCATGAATCCCACCAAAACAAAGGCTTCCAGAACCTCCGCCAAGGCGCAAAAGGATCAGCGCAACACGGTGACGCTTACCGACAACCGTACGGGAAAAGCCTTTGAGCTGCCGATCCTGGAGGGAACGGAAGGCCCCAGCGTGGTGGATATCAGGACCCTGTATTCCCAGACCGGGCTTTTTACCTATGATCCGGGCTTTACCTCCACGGGAAGCTGTAATTCGGCCATTACCTACATCGACGGCGAGGCTGGGATTCTCATGCATCGCGGCTATCGCATCGAAACCCTGGCCGAACACAGCGATTATCCGGAGGTCTGTTATCTGTTGATTAACGGCGAATTACCCACCGGCGAACAGAAACGGAAGTTCATGCAGGCCCTCACCCACCACACCATGGTCCATGAACAGATCATCAAGTTCTTCCAGGGGTTCCGGCGCGATGCCCATCCCATGGCGATCATGGTGGGTATGGTAGGCGCGCTCTCGGCCTTCTACCACGATGATATTCATGATTTCACCAGTTCCGAAGGACGCTGGATCGCCGTTAGCCGGCTGCTCGCCAAGATGCCCACCATCGCCGCCATGGCCTATAAATATTCCATCGGCCAGCCCTTCATTTATCCCCGAAACGACCTCAATTATGCGGAAAACTTTCTTCATATGATGTTCGCAACGCCCTGCGAAAACTATCTGGTGAGCCCGGTCCAAGCCAAGGCCGTCGACCGCATCCTGATCCTCCATGCCGATCACGAACAGAATGCCTCCACCTCCACGGTGCGCCTCGCGGGATCGTCTGGAGCCAATCCTTTCGCCTGTATTTCCGCGGGGATAGCCTCGCTCTGGGGTCCGGCCCATGGCGGCGCCAACGAGGCGGTTCTCAACATGCTGCGCGAGATCGGACATAAGGACAACATCCCCGAGTACATCAAACGCGCCAAGGACAAGAACGATTCCTTCCGGCTTATGGGTTTCGGCCACCGGGTCTATAAGAATTACGACCCCCGCGCCGCCGTCCTGCGCGAAAGCTGTCATGAGGTTCTCGAAGAACTGGGCTATCACGATGAGCCGCTTCTCGAGCTCGCCATGGAGCTGGAGCGGGTCGCCCTGGAAGACGATTATTTCAAGAAGAAGAAGCTGTTTCCCAACGTGGACTTTTATTCCGGTATCATCCTCCGCGCGCTGGGTATTCCCACTTCCATGTTTACGGTTATGTTCGCCATGGCCCGCACCGTGGGCTGGATCGCGCAATGGAAGGAAATGACGGAAGACAAGGCCATGAAGATCGGCCGTCCGCGCCAGCTTTATTCCGGCTATAACCAGCGCATCTATCTGCCCAT
>JADHSZ010000028.1 GCA_016776635.1 Alphaproteobacteria bacterium | reverse complement strand
CGCCCGGTGTAAGGGTGCTGGCAACTGATATGAATTAGGAAAGACCCAACTTCATGAGCCAGAAGATCACCAATCAAGACCCCGGCCAATGGCCCAGCGTCAACGCCGCCGTGGCGCCGCTGGTGCAATGCCTGGTGGAAGGCGCGGCAAGCTTACGTATCGGCGTCGAGAAAGGCCCCAAGGGCTGTACCGTGGTGGATTGCGGTATTAATCATCCCGGCGGGCTGGAAGCGGGGCTGTTGGTGACGGACATCTGTATGGGCGGACTGGGCAGCGCCAGCCTGCAACCGGCATGGTCCTTCGCCAACTGGCCCTGGGCCATCAGTATTCATTCCACCAATCCGGTGCTTTCCTGTTTGGGCAGCCAGTACGCCGGGTGGAGCCTTGCTTTTGGCGATTTCTTCTCGCTGGGGTCGGGTCCGGCCCGGGCCCTTGCCGGGCGTGAAGACCTGTTCAAGGAGTTGGGCTACACCGACAAGGCCGATGCCGCCTGTCTGGTTCTGGAAGTGGACAAGGCCCCGCCGGAGGAACTGGTGGAAAAGGTCACCGAGGATTGCGGCATCGCGGCGAAAAACCTGACCTTGATCCTGACCCCCACCACCAGCCTGGCGGGAAGCCTTCAGGTGGTGGGACGGGTGCTGGAAGTGGCCATGCATAAGGTCCATGAGCTTCACTTTCCCCTGGAGCGGGTCATTGACGGCATGGCCAGCGCGCCGCTGCCGCCGGTGGCCGGGAACTTCCTGGCCGGGATGGGGCGCACCAACGACGCCATCATCTATGGCGGCGCGGCGCATCTTTTCGTGTCGGGCCCCGACGACGAGGCGCAGCAGCTGGCCACTGACCTGCCGAGCAGCAATTCACGGGATTACGGCAAGCCCTTCGAGGAAACCTTCAAAGCCGTGAAAGGCGATTTCTACGCCATCGACGGCAGCCTGTTCAGCCCGGCGCGGGTGATCGTCACGGCCATGGAAAGCGGTCGCAGCTTCCACGCCGGAGAGGTCAACGAGGCCATCCTCAACACGTCTTTCGGTTATGAAGGCGCATAGCCGAATCGCCCTGTTCAGCGACGACCCCGACTGGCATGCCCGGCGGCTGACGCAAGCATTGCAGAAACGGGGGGCGGAAGTGGTGTGGCTGTCCTTCGCCCAATGCGCCATCCAAACCCAGAACGACACCCAAGGAGGTATTTCCGGGCTGCACCTGCCTGGCTTCGAGGACGCCCTTCCCGACGGCGCCTTCGTGCGGCTCATCGATTCCGGCTCCCTGGAACAGATTACGTTGCGGCTGGGGCTGCTCCACGGCCTGCGCGAGATGGGCGTTCCCGTCACCAACGACGCGCGCGCCATCGAAAATACGGTGGACAAGTCCATGACCAGTTTCCTGTTGCACAAGGCCGGACTGCCCACCCCGCCCACCTGGGTGAGCGAATGCCCCGAGAAGGCCCAGGCTGTTCTTGAGCGGGAAACCAAAGACGGCGGCAAGCTGGTGCTGAAACCCCTGTTCGGCGCACAAGGGAAAGGCCTGCGGCTTCTCGATAGCGCGTCGCACCTGCCCGAACCCGAAGAGGTGGACGGCGTCTATTACCTGCAACGGTTCATCGATTCGGGAAGCAACGGCGCGCCCGGCACCTGTCATGACTGGCGGGTTCTGGTGGTGGGCGGCACGGCGGTGGCCGCCATGATCCGCCGCGGCAAGGGCTGGATCACCAATGTCTTGCAGGGCGCCACCTGCGAAGCCGCCGCACTGGATGACGGACTGTCGCAAATGGCGGTGAAGGCGGCGGCTACCCTGGGTGCAGACTATGCCGGGGTGGATATTATCCGTGACCGCGAGGGCGTGCATTTCGTGCTCGAGGTCAACAGCGTCCCCGCCTGGAAGGGGCTGCAGGGGGTATGCGAGAGCGACCTTGCCCAGGCCATCGCCGATGACTTCCTGTCCCGGCTGGCCGAGGGCGACCGCCAGGCGGCGGCCGGCTGAGCGGAATTATGGGCGGGAGCATCCCCGAAGAGACCATCCGGGACGCCATCCAACAGGCCTGCCTGACGGAGCTTGAGGCGCTCAAACCCGGCAACGTGCATGTGCACGCCGAGGGTCACGGCATGACCGTGGGCCACTTCCGCGCCAGCGCCGCCATCGCCGCGGAGCACCTTTCGCGCCGGGACACCTCCCTGGGCGAGAAAATTCTCGGCGCCGTGGAGTGCAGCGTGGTGGAAGTGGGCTGTAACACCAATCTCGGTATCGTGCTGCTCTGTGCGCCCCTGGCCGAGGCGGCATTAGCGGCGGAGGGAGAAGGGACGCTGCGGGAGCGCCTGAGCCGGGTTCTGCGGAACTTGAATATTGAGGATGCCAGCTATGTTTATGAGGCCATTCGCATGGCCTCGCCGGGGGGTCTGGGCAACAGCGATGAACATGACGTGGCGCACGAGCCCACCGTGGACTTGCGCCAGGCCATGGCCGCGGCGGAGGCACGGGACCGCATCGCCTGGCAATACACCCATGATTTCGAGGATGTGTTCGGCCTTGGCGTGGCGCGCTGGCGCGAGGCTCTAGGCGGGGGGGAGCGCGAGGAAGAGGCGGCCGCGCTTGTCTATATGAGGTTCCTGGGCCGCTTTCCCGACAGTCATATGGAACGTAAATATTCCGCCACCGTGGCCGAAGAGGTGCGTGGCCGCGCCGTGGAACTGGAGGCCAGGCTGGCGACGCTGGCCAGCGCCGAAGAAAAAAAGGCGGCCATGTTGGCATTCGATAGCGAGTTGAAGGACCGCAAGCTTAACCCCGGAACCAGCGCCGACTTAACGGTTGCGAGCTTGCTCGCCGCAAAGCTTGAGGATATATTGGCCCGTCCGATTTCCACCTAGGGGAATTTGGGATGGTTTTGCATGTGCTGATAAGCACGGCATCGTTACGTTCAAGAACGTTCAATAACAAACGCGTTTTACTCTAAGGGGAGGATATCCTTCATGGCGAAAATCGATAGGTTGATGGTTGGTGAATCTCTGGTTGGTGACGGCAACGAAGTTGCTCATATCGACCTGCTCATCGGCCCCCGTGGCTCTGCTGCTGAAATGTGCTTTGCCAATTCTTTGACCAACAACAAGGACGGCTTTACGTCGCTTCTGGCTGTTGTTGCTCCGAACCTGATGGCCAAGCCGGCCACCGTGATGTTCAACAAAGTGACCATCAAGGGCGCCAAACAGGCGGTTCAGATGTTTGGTCCGGCACAGGCCGGCGTGGCCCAGGCCGTGACCGACTGTGTTGCCGACGGCACCATTCCCGCCGCCGAAGCCGATGACCTGTTCATCAGCGTTGGCGTGTTCATTCACTGGGAAGCCGACGACGACAGCAAGATCCAGCAGTACAACTATGAGGCCGTCAAAGAGTCCATCAAGCGCGCTGTCGCCGGCGAGCCCAAGGCTCAGGACGTGGTCTCTCAGGCCAAGTCGGCATCCCATCCGTTTGCCGCTGGTTGACAGTCCCGCAGCTCGTCAGCCGATTCATCAGGTGATGGTTGGTTTACGAAGTTAGCTAAGCTCCTGACGGGTGAGTAAAGGCTTCGGCGTTCTCACGCCAGAAGGGCTCGCTTAAGGATTATGAAGAGGGAGGCGGAAACGCCTCCCTTTTTATATGGGCCCCTCATAGAACGCGGATATCTCGTCCTCACCAATCCGCCCATCGAGGAGCGCGCTGGCCAGCAGCACGCTAGATACATCCATGGCGGCCAAGCGAATGAGGTCATCGCCATCGCGCACCCCGCCCGCGGCTATGATTTGTCGGTCTTCCGCGCGGCTCATGATTTCGGCCAGCCGCTCGTAGTCGGGACCGGCATCCGCCCCCACACGGGCCAGGGTCATGAGGATTACCCGGTTTGGCCAGAGTTGCGTCCGTAAGAGAAGCTCTTTGGGACCGAGGAAAATGTCATCCCTGAAATCCAGGGAAAGAATCACGCGGTTATTTTCTTGCGCCACCAGCGCCGCCACATCTTGCGCGCTGGTCTGGCTTTCGCTGCCCAGCACCAGAGCGCCGCTGTTATGGCTCAGCCAATCCTGCGCGGCGGCGGCGGACAAGCCCGCATCCACCCAGAACGCCACATCCGGGAAGGCGGCGCGCAGTTGCGCCATCACGGCCTCGTTGGAGCCGGTACCTTCAATGGAATCGAGATCGGCCACATAGATCGTGGTAAAAGGATGCAGCCCGAGCAGCCCCCGGCATACATCCACGGGGCCGCTGCCCCGGCAGAGAGGGGTTTCAACCGGACGGTAGGCGTCTCGATCGCCACGGCGGGCATGGACCACCTGGCCCGATTTGAGGTCGAGAACGGGAATCAGTTTCAAGAGCGGATCACCTTGCGGATTTTCATTTGCGAATACATTACCGGCGGCGGGCTGCAAAGCGAAGACCTGCCGCCATCGCTGGTATCACTGACCCGTGAGGGCGAGATGATGCTGGCCGCCCTGGTGGGCGATCTGAGTGCCGTGCAGACCGGGGTTGGCGAAATTATTGTTTCCCGTGATCCCCGCCTGCCCGCGCCTTCCCTGTCCGCGACCTTTGTCTCTCCCGAGGATGGAGAAGACATCTGGGCGTTCTGGGGCCGCCACATGGAAAACGCCGATGCGTTCTGGCCCATCGCGCCGGAAACGGACGGGGCCATGGAGCGTCTTTGTCACATGGCAAAGGAGAGAGGCGTCGTTCTGTTGGCCAGCACCCCGAAGGCCATTCGCATCACGGCGAGCAAGCGGGCCACCGCGGCGCTGTTGCGGGAGGGCGGCGTCGCCGTGGTTCCCTGTTATAGCGAGGGGGATGAGATTCCACCCTCGTCCCAACAACATCCCGGCGGCTGGGTGGTGAAACCCGATGACGGCGCGGGGGCCGAGGAGACGCGGATTTTACCGGGTGCCGAGGAAGCGCGGGACTGGCTGGGGGAACATCCCGGCCATATCATCCAACCCTATATGGAGGGTGAGGTGGCGAGTCTTTCATTGTTGTGCCGGGACGGACAAGCGAGCCTGCTCAGTTGTAACCGCCAGAGGATCACCATGGCCGGGGGAGACATCCGGGTACAGGCCATCGAAGTGGGCGGCATGGAGAACCATCGCGAGGCTTTTTCGGCGCTGGCGGATGCCATTGCCGCCCTGCTGCCCGGACTTTGGGGGTATAACGGCATAGACGTTATCTGCGGCACGGAAGGCATTACGGTTTTGGAAATCAATCCCCGTTTGACCACCTCCTATGTGGGGCTGGGCGAAAGCCTGGGCGTAAACCCCGCCGGGCTGGTTCTCGGCCTGTTGGAAGAAAAACCGCTGCCGGACTGCACCCCACAAAAAACCATCACCGTTGAGATGGGAGAGATGAGTCATGAATAGCGGCGCCATCACGGGATGGGACATGGGCGGCGCGCATTTGAAGGCGGCGCTGTTGGACCAGGACGGCATTCGCGGCGTGATCCAGACCGCCTGTCCCCTGTGGATGGGGCTGGACCGTCTCGAAAGCGCCATGGACGAAGTTCTGGAACAGTTGGGCCCCACGGAGTTGAACGCCGTTACCATGACCGGCGAACTGGCGGATATTTTTGAAAGCCGTGATGAGGGCGTGCGGCGGATCATCGCTACCACCCGCGCGAAGATGCCCGCAAGCCGTGTCCTGGTCTATGCCGGGCGGGACGGTATGCTGGCCCCGGAGCGGGCGCTTGACCATGCCGACACGGTAGCCTCGGCCAATTGGCGGGCCAGTGCCGAGCTGGCGGCGGCCAAGATGGGGGACGCTCTGTTGGTGGATATGGGGAGCAGCACCACGGACATCGTTCCCTTGGTCCGAGGCCGGGTGGCGGCGGTGGGGCACAGCGATTTCCAGCGCCTTAGCGAAAGCGAGCTGGTCTATACGGGGCTGGCGCGCACGCCGCTGATGGCGCTGGCCGGGAGCGTGCCCTTTATGGGAAAGCAGGTGGGGGTGATGGCGGAACATTTCGCCACCAGCGCCGATGCCCATCGCCTGGCCGGGAGCCTGCCCGAGGGCGCCGATCTTTTGCCCGCGGCCGATGGCGGCGGCAAGACGGATGAAGACAGCGCGCGGCGGATCGCCCGCATGGTGGGATGCGATCTGGACGACGCCGGGATGGCGGCATGGCGGGAACTGGCGGAGTTTTTCATTGCCCGCCAGGAGGAGAAGCTGCTCGCCGCCTGTGGCGAGGTGATTTCACGGGCCGGGCTGGGGAAAGATGCCCCGGTGATCGGGGCGGGAAGCGGACGCGGCGTCATCGCAGAACTGGCGGGAAAACTGGAACGTCCCTATCGCGACTTCGCGGAACTTCTGCCACCAGGTATTGCGCCGGGCTCCTATGACGGGGAAAAAGCGGCGGCCTGCGCCCCGGCGGTTGCCGTGGCCTGGCTCGGGCGGGAAGCGTTCCAGTCTTGAAACACCGTCACCAGTTGCGCCAGCGCATGGGGGTCGAGAGCGCCCCGGCGGTCTTGCGCGCCGCACAGCGCCCCCCGGAAGCCGAGATAGTCGGGCCCCAATTCAAGCAGAGGCAGGGCGTCACCGAGAGCCAGCGACCCGGCCAGGCCTGAGAACATGCCCCGCGCCGCCGCGTCTTCGACGAACCGCGCCAGTCTGTGGTCCTCAAGATGATGGCGCAGGCCGCCGCTGGTTTTGTCGGCCGTATCCAGCATCACCCCGGAGAACCCGTTGGCCGCCAATACGCCCAGCAGGGAGAAATCGGGGGACTGGTCGGCGAACAGCACCGCCACCAGCCGCGCCGCGCCGCGCTCACAATTGCCGATAGCCTGGGCGCAGAGTTGAGCATCCCCATCACCATTATTTTCGGCAAAAAATCCCACCTTCACGAAATCCACCCCGGTGGCGGCGGTGGCGGCCACGGCGGCGGCGAGGGGTTCGGGCTCCATGGGCAGATCGCCGATGGTGGCGCTCACCGGTGTGCGGCCGCCAATGAACGCCACGGCGCGGATCAGATCGTGGGTGTCCCAGGCGCCCAGCGCGCCAAGGGCGGGGTTTTTGAGATCGAGGATATCCACTCCCGCCCCAAACGCGATTTCCATCTCGTCGAGGGTGGCGACGCTGGCCAGGAATGCCGTCATTTCATGAATCCCAGGCCCGAGCCTTTACCCGAATGGGCCTTGAATTCATCGAGATATTCCATCAGCCATTCCCAGGCCTTCAATTCATGGGGCCCGGCGGTTTTTTCCAGCGCCGAAGAAAGATAGACGATCTCGTTTTCCACCTGTTCCAGGGGCATGATTTCGAGACGGCTGATGAGGATGGCGGCCTCGATCACGGCGCCCTGGGCCCGGTTGAACCCCTGAAAGGGCGAATGCATTTCATCGTAAACCGGCTCGCAGTGAAGACGGGGGCGTTTTTCATCCTCGTCAATTTTTGTCACACGAACCTCGGTATGGGCAAGGGCCTGATGAAGAATAACGCCGGGCACTTCCACCGCGGGGCGTGTTTTCCAGTGCCGGCGATGGGTCAGACATCCGGCGAAAACCTGGACATCATCGGTGTAATTGATCACCGCATGGGGATTATCCATGAGGTTGTCGAGGGTGCGCGAGGGACGGAACGGCGCGATCACAAGATCGTCCTCCTCCACGGTGATGCCGAAGGGGGCGATGTGAACATCGCCCTGGGTATTCATGGTGGTGAGGATGGTCTCGCGGATCATTTCTTTTTTTCCTTAGCTTTCCCCGTGGTTTTTTTGGGGGCCTTTTTCTTAGTTTTCTTCGGGGCTTTTTTCGTGGCCTCTCCTTTAGCGCCGCGTTCCTTACGTTTCTTTGCCGCTCGTTTCTTCGCCGCCCGCTTTTCCGCAGCAACGGCCAGGGTGTGGCCGAGGGATGCGTTCTCGCCTTCCGCGTCTTCTCCCGTGGCGGGGCCGGGATCGGCGGAACATCCCCAATCCAGTTCCTGGTCCTGAGTATAGACCTTGCCCAGCCGGTACGCGATATGAGCGCGGGCTAACTCTACCCCCAAATAAAATGCATGGGGGCCGTCGGAGTCCACGCCCAGCTTCGGGAACAGGCCGAAGGGCTCGTCACCAATGTGATGGCCGTCGCGGTTAAACACATGCAGGCCGGCCTCGCTGACCTGAACGCGGAAGCTGGGATCCCGGACCAGGGCGGCAAGCTCGGCGATTTCATCCGCGCTGTAGGGATGGGAGCGGCGGTCATGGAGCCCCATCAGGCCGTCATCGATGCCCACCGGGAGGCTGTTTTCCTCACGCGCGGCAAACATGATGCGGCGCGCGAGATCGGCCTCGTGCACGGCGCGGCGGCAATGGGGGCTGACCCGGACCACGAGGACGGCGCCGATGCGCAGTTCCGACACCACCCCCATCAACAGCGCCGTAATGCCGGTGGTGTCGGCGCCGGTCAGTTCGGTGAGATTGCCCACCCCCATGAGAATGTGGAGATCGGGGTAGCGTTGGCGCAAATCGCGGTAACGCACCAGGGATTCGGTAAATCCGAAATGGATGGGGTCGAGGATGGGATCGGCGAGAAATGGCCTGCCCTTGGCCGTCATGGCGTCGATGGCACGGTAGAGCGAGTCCATGTCTCCCGGTTTGGCGGGGATAAGCACCGGCACCGAGTCCATCTCGTCGGCCAGATGAAGGGTCTCTTCGCTGAGGCTGAGGATGTAATCGGCCCCGGCCCGGCCGGCGCGGGAGAGTTCCTTCGCCTCGGCGGAATCCACGCTGACCTTGTAGCCTTGGGCCTGCAACGCGGAAACGGCCTCTTCGAGATGGGGAAATTCGGTATCGGGCAAACAGCCGAGATCGATCACATCGGCTCCGGCCTCCGCGTAAGACGCGGCCTGGGTGAGGATTTCCTCCACCGACAGATGCGGGGCCTCGACGATTTCGGCGAAGATGAGACAGTCGTGACGGCTTAAATCCGGGGGCTTTCCCTTACGCCCGAAAAATGCCGGCAGGTCTTTGAGGTCGTCCGGCCCGCGTTCCACCGGCACGCGATAATGGCTGCTCAACTCATCGAGATCACCACGGCAGCGGCCGGGCACGAGAATGCGGTCGGCGTCACCGGCCTCCGTTACCCGGCGGCGGATCAGCTTTGGCGTCATCAGGGCAGCGACGCTGATGCCGATCTGTTGCGTTTTGTACAGGAAATCGGCGGGCTGCATGGAATCGAGAACCCGGTTCAATTGCCTCTCGGCAAGCCTTCCCGTCAGGAAGAGGATTTTTTCAGACATTCCCTTCTCGCCATGATGGCTTGTTCCAGCGCCGCCATGCTGTCCACCACCTCGGTGGCCTCGAAATCCTTCAGGCGCTCTACGTTTTCCAGATCGATGCGGCGGGGATAGACCTCCACCATACCCTTGGGCGCCTTGGATTGAAGTTCCGGCGCCGTGTCACAGGCGAAATAGATACAGGACACGCGACACTTTCCGGCCTGGGCGAACACATTGGTGGCCAGATTATCGGAGATACCGGCGACGCATTTGGCCACCGTATTGGAGGACACCGGGGCCATGATCAGGGTGTGATAGACGCCCTTGTAGAACTGGCCCACCGGGGCCGCGCTCGCCGTGGTGTCGCGGAACACCTGGGTATCCTCGGGAAAGGGGCTTTTGTGTCCGTACATGCGCAAGACCTCTTCCGCGGCCTGGCTGATGAACACATCGCAGCCCTCGAGCCGCGACATGATGTCGAGGCTTTCATCGAAAAAATGCCCCGATCCGGTGAGAACCCATGCCCATCTTTGTTGTTTGTGGTCGCTCGTCATTGCCTGTCTTTCACATCTGGGGTTGTTGAGGTTTCTTTTTAGGCCGCAGAGACAAGTAGGAGCAAGGTCAACCCGTCAGTTCCACCTTCACGCCCGGCGCCGTGCCGCCCTCCAGGGCAGCCACAAACCCGGCCAGGTCCGCAGGCCCCAGACAGCGAACATCAACCCCGTCACCGGATACAAATTTCCCAAAGGCGCGGTCGATGACCCCCCTTTCCTGTAGCGCGGAAAGCGTGACCGTCGGTTGTTCCTCCTGTTGGCGGGTATCGGAGACGGGATCATCCGCCAGCGGATCGACCGATTTAACCAGGATCAGGCATGTGGCCTTGAGATGACCGGCCAGCCAGGCGGCCAGCGAATCCGACGTCACCTCCCAAAGAGCCGGAATATCGCCGCGCCCGATAACCATGCGCGAGGGCATCCATAGCGGAATGTCTCCGTTCTGGCAGGCCTTCAGCAGCGCCGCCTTCGACGAGACGGGAACCAGCCCTGGACAGAGACCGGCAAGCATCAGGCCGTACTGCTCCATGGCCAGGACCGCCATCCCATGGGCGGTGGGCTCATCGAATTCCAGAGTGGCCTGCATTTCCCGCACCCGGTCGGCGAAGGGGCCGCCGCCGGGAACTATGACTAAATTGGGGACGAGGGGGGGACGCTCACTCCTGTCCTGGCCGGTGAGAGCCTCTATCCAGGGGCGGAGCCGGCCGTTTCGGGCCAGACTGCCGCCCAGTTTCACCACCCACATGATTTAGAACGGTTCAGGGCTGATAGGAACCTTTTGACCGGGATGATTTTGTCGATGGTTTTGTCCCAGTGCAAGGCGCGCTTCGAAATGCGATACCCCAAAATTCGATTCTGACGTATAGGATGAGAAGCGTAACGACGCCACGGGGAAAAAGCACCCGGCCGAAGGTGGGGCGGATCGGCCCCTCGTGAGCGTTGCGGCGCTTGCCCGATGCGACGGCATCGCGCTGCGCGCCGCGCCTACCCGAATGAACCGATCTGCTTCCATCAAAGTGATCCCTATCAGCCCTGAACCGCTCTATGTGGTTACGTGCCGGCGCGGCTGTGGCGTTCGATCTCCACCCCGACGCTCGCGGCCTCGTCGAATACATCGAGTTTTTCAACCCGTACCCGCACCACGCGCACACGCCCGTCGCCGAGGCACATGGCGGCGATTTCCTCGGCCAGGGTTTCCACCAGACCCACATGGCCCCGGGCGAGAAGATCCTTGATCCCGGAAACGATATCCTCGTAGGACACCACGTTGGCGATGTCGTCATCGGCGGTACTGCACCCGTCTTCCGACAAAAGGTCCACATTGAACTGGATGCGCTGGGGCTGGTCCTGTTCATGGGCGTGAATGCCGATCAGGCCCGTCAGCACCAGGTCACGCACAAAGATGCGGTAAGGGGCGTCGCCTTGCGCCGCCGCCGGGCCGGATTGTGTTGAAGGCGTATCCTTTGCCACACCGATTCTCCAAAATAACAAAGCCCCAATAAATGCGGGCTCAACCTAACAAATCGCCCCCGGGCCAGCAATTTGTCAATTCCGTCCCCGTCATGGACAGAAAGGCCAGAGCATGGCATATAACCCCCCCCGCAAGCCCGCAAGGCAGGGGGGCGCGGGTTTCGCCGCCGGGGAAGGTCACAATCAGGCCACTTTTTCAGGCTTTGTTCATATGCGTTCTGCCTTATGGCCAGCGAAGCGGATTGTGTGAAATGGCTTTCGGATTAGGTCAGATAAATTTGCCCGGAATTTACCGGATGTGGAGAATGTAGAGTGGATTTTAAGGCTGTTTTTGCTGTGGTTGCTGTTTTCCTGGTGGTCGCGCCACAAGCATCCGTTCGCGCCGAACCCGGAGCCGATGGCGATTATACCTTCGATGAAGCGGATATCTCCGGAGCCAACAAGCTTTTGTTCGGCACCAACCACTTCGAATCCATCACCGAGCCCGTCCAGCTGGTCTATGGCTTCAAGAAATCCGGTACCCTTGGAAAAGGTTTCGACGACGAGATCACCATCAATATCAAGAAGGTCCTGCCCTCGGGACGCAAGAACGTCTCTTTCCGGTTTTTATCGGGGAGAAACAAGATCCGCTTCCCCTCGGCCAACGGGATCAATCTGAATTTTATCTTCCAGGCCTTTCTGGAAAACGACGTGCGGCAAATGCAGCGCCAGACGGGCGGTAATGCGCTTTTCTTCCGCAACCGCGTGCGCCACGCCCTGGCCGGGAATTCCCAGGTGGTGGACACCACTTTCGAGTTCGACGGAAAAACCTATGAAGGAAAAAATATTATCGTTAAACCCTTCAGCAAAGAGTCGGTGGCCATCGTTAAAGGAAGCGAGAAGCTGTATTCCCGTTTTTCGAAATATGCGGACAAAACCTATATCTTCACCATGTCTCACCAGATTCCCGGCGGATTTTTCCAGATCAGCGCCATTACGCCGTCGGCTGACGGAGGCGAACCGCTGACCAGCGAAGTCATGACTTTTCTTGGGGTCAAGGTGAGAAAGAAATAGTCCGCCACCGGGCTATGGGACACCCTTTGTAAAATGGGAACTATGCGATGAAAGCGAATGCGAAATATATTCTTTGCGGCACCTTGTTGGTTTCCATGATGGTGGCGAGCAGTGTTGCCACGGCCAAGAGGCGGGCCAATGATTTTCCCACCCAAGCACGGGTGGAATACGTGGTCGCCTGTCTCGATGGCAGGGCCGTCACCTCCACGGAACTGCGGGAGTGCTCCTGTGTGGTGGATATCATCGCCAGCCATCTCAGCTACGAGGATTTCCTGAAGGCAAAGGCGCTGAGCGCCTTGCAGCAGGCTAATACACCCAATGCGGAGGTCTATCAGACCGTCAGGATGACGAAGCGCTTCCTGGACAAATACCTGAGAGCCCAGGCCTCCGCCGAACTGCAGTGCTTTTAGAGACGTTCTTTTTCCGCTGCGACACGCAATAAAAAAGCGCCGGATTACACCGGCGCTTTTTTATTGGAAGAGAGTGGAAAATCCGGTGTCAGTTTTTCGCCAGCTTCGAGACCGGCCAGCTTTTACTGAAGGTCTTGCCATGGGTGTCGGTAACCACGGCCGATATGTCGCCCGAGGTATCGTCCCCAAAATAAAACCGGATGCTGGGATCTTCGCTCAGCGAAATGTCGCCTTCGACGCCGAGAATCTTGGCCCCGCCACGGGTCACTTCGATGGAGTCCACATAATGGGCGGGGATGAAATCACCGGAAATCTGATCCATCTGTAGCCCCGAGAAGTTGGGGTGCCGGATCAAGAGCTGGGCTTGGCCGCCCGCACCTTCCATATCGGAAGCGAGGAATTTCATTTTCATCTTGCCGGCCCTGGCAATGGCTTCGTCCATCTCGCTGAGGCCGGGCGTGGAGCACCCCCCGGCGGCCTTGATGAATTCCGTGGCCATGAAAAGACGGCCGTCATTCATCTTGGCGATAGCGCGGATATCGGTGAAGGCATTGATGCGGATACGGGTGTCGATGGTGGCAAGGCCACTGTCGGGCGTGAGATGAAAGACGGCGGCCACGGGCGACGGATTCTGATCGATGACCAGTGTAATGGACTCGATGAACTCGCCCTTGGTCTGGGGCTTGGCCGCGGCGATGGTGATAGGTACAATGGCGGCGTCTTCAGCCCGGTAGGGAGCCGTCAGGGAAATGACGCCCTTGCCGTCCTTGATGACCTGGTCTTCATAGAGCATGCCCCGGATATCGTTCCAGGCATCGTGGTTGAAGCCGGGGCTCACATCGTCGCGGCGGGTTTCCTCGGCCCAGGCGGATGACGGCACAGTAGAAAACGCCATAAAAGCCGTCAGTAGAACCACCGCGGCCGCCTTGAAGGCCGCCTCGCCGGTAATCAGAGCCTGTCGCCATCCAGAAAGCATTTCTCTCTCCCTCTCCAAAAATGCCGCCCCTGAAATACCACCCATGGGGGACATTCCCTGTCCCGCCAGGCGTACGGCATCACCATTTCAATGAATAATACACTATTTCAGCGCAAAACACGGAACTTCAAGGGGAAATATGACCTTTTTTTATCAAAAATTCGTGAACAGCCGCGCCCCGTGCCCGGTGCCGAAACCCCAGAATCATCATTTTCCCAGAATCATCATTTTCCCAGCGTCATTCCCATTCCAGTTCAACAAAGACGTTGGTGACGTTACCGGGATTATAGTCGTCGAAGAGCACCCACTGATCCGCCTCGCTTTTTCCCACGGTGGCCACGGCCGCAGGGATGGTGCCGCCGCGCTGGACGATGGGGCGGATACCCTCGATAAGCACGTCGAAATACCGGGACTGGGCGTCCTGGGCCGCCGGCCATGACGCGGAAGCCGGTCCGTGGCCGGGAATGACTTTAGTGATTTTCATCCCGTGCATCCGCTCCAGAACCTTTTTCCAGCCGAGAATACTGCCGTCCAGGGACGGGATACGTTCCATGAAAACGAGATCGCCCGCCCACAGAATCCCGGTTTTCGAATCCAACACGGTGAGGTCGTTATTGGTATGGGCTACGGCGTGGGCCGTCAGGGTCAGCGTCCGTCCCCCGAGATCGATCTCCAGCGGCTCGCCGATGGCCACGGTGCGGGTCGGCGGCACTATTTTCGTGCCTTCGGCTCCCGCCTCGCCGATGAGCTCTTTCAGCCTTCCCAGATAAAAGTCTCCGCGCGCCGCCATCTGGCGCGGCAATTTCACATGGCCCATATATTCGGGTCCATCCCCGGCAAAGGCGGCGTTACCGAAAATATGGTCGGGATGCACATGGGTGTTGATGACGTAGAGCACCGGCAGCTCCGTGACCCGTCTCACGGCGTCATACAGCCGTTGGCCGAGGTGATAGCTGCCTCCGGTATCGATAACGGCCACACCCCCGGTCCCCACCACGAACCCTATGTTGGCGATATCCCCGTGATTTTCCCTGGCGGTGTCCTGGTGGAGACCGGTATGGACGAAGACCCCGGCGGCCACCTCTTCCACGGCGAGCGGCCCAGGCCCCGCTGAAGATGCCTGTGCCGGGTCCGAAGGGAGTGCCGGACGTGGGGCCATGGTCAGGATAAGCAGAACCAAAACCGGAAAACCCGTAAAGTTTTTCAAAAGAGACACCAAAGGAGACATCAAAAGAGACATCAAAAGAAACTGCGGGGCTGGGACCAACGACGACAACATCTTCTTTGCTTTCTTATATTCCCCTGCGGGGGGCGGGGAGAAACAGAAGGGGCGGGTCCGGAAACCCGACGGCTGAACCAGTGACCGGACCCGGCGACCGGACCGGGGCAACCATGAAGCGGGGAAAGTCCGGGAACTGAATCACTTAGAATCCTTATGTCAACGTTTTTTAAAACAAAAGGAGATAAAAGCCCGTTAAATCATAAAGAGTCTTGACCCATCAGAAAGAAGCCCCTTAAGATGCGCTGGGTTGTATAGGTTTGGAAGTGTTTAGAACCTCTTTATGACGTGAGCCGACGGGCACGTAATCTTTTATGTGGTTGTTTCTGTCCTTTAACAGTTGGGCGGAAGTGGTTCGTGACCCAGGGGGGGAATCAACCAAACTTCAAAACACCCGTTAAGTGTTTGGTCGGGCGCTTTTGCCCGGTTGAATGATAAATATCCTTATGGGGAGGAAATCTCAGTTATGAAGAGTATTCTTAAAACGACTCTCGTAGCTTCTGCGGTTTTCGCTCTCCCGGGCCTTGCCCAGGCGAACGATGAACTTCTGAAGTTAAGTGCTGACCCCGCCAACTGGGCAATTCCAAGTGGTAACTATGCAGGCACCCGCTATTCAGAGCTCAATCAAATCAATAAGAGCAATGTTGGCAGCCTGAAAGTCGCTTGGCAGTTCTCAACTGGCGTTCTGCGTGGCCACGAAGGTGGTCCGCTGGTGATCGGTGATGTCATGTACGTTGTGACCCCGATTCCTAATATCGTGTTTGCCCTCGACCTTAACAATGAAGGTCGTATCATCTGGAAGCATTCTCCAGTGCAGGGCGGCAAATATCCTTCTGGTGAAACCCAGGCTCGCGTTACCAGCGTTATGTGCTGTGATAACGTGATCCGTGGCGTTTCTTATGCCAGTGGCAAGATCTTTGTTGGTCTGGCCGACAGCACCCTTCAGGCGCTCAACGCCAAGACGGGTGAAGTTGTTTGGCAGGCCCACAACATGTCTGCCGGTAAGGTTGGCGAAAGCGACGCAACGGGCATCAAGCCGAGCCGTGGTAACGCTGCTTCCACCAACACTTCCGTGCCATTGGTCGTGAAGGACCAGGTCGTGATCGGTTGCTCCGGCGCCGAGTTCGGCGTGCGTTGCAACATGACTGCCTACAACATCAATTCAGGTAAGCGTACCTGGCGGGCCTATTCCATGGGTCCCGACAGCGACATCCTGGTTGATCCTGCCAAGACCACCCATATGCTCAAGCCTGTCGGCAAAGATTCCAGTCTCAAGACCTGGAAAGGCGACGCTTGGCAGATTGGTGGTGGTTCCCTGTGGGGCTTCTGGGCCTTTGACCCGGATCTCGACCTGCTCTACTACGGCACTGGCAACCCCAGCACCTGGAACCCGATTGCCCGTCCCGGCGCCAACAAGTGGTCCATGACCATCATGGCCCGCGATCCGGACGACGGCATGGCCAAATGGCTGTACCAGATGACCCCGCACGATGAGTGGGATTATGACGGAATCAACGAGATGGTCCTTGTGGATCAGGAAGTTAAAGGCAAGAACCGTAAGGTTCTCGTCCACTTCGACCGTAACGGTTTCGCCTATACCATGGATCGTGCCACCGGTGAGCTTCTCGTTGCCGAGAAGTTTGACCCGATGGTTAACTGGGCGACCCATGTTGACATGAAGACCGGTATTCCGGCTCTCGTGGACAAGTATGGCACCGAGCATGGTGGTAAAGGCCTTGACTACCTGACCAAGGGCATCTGCCCGGCGGCTCTGGGCGTCAAGGATCAGCAGCCCGTGGCCTATTCGCCCCGGACCAAGCTGTTCTATATCCCGGCAAACCACGTTTGCATGAACTACGAGCCGTTCGAAGTGCAGTATGTGCCCGGCGATGCGTATGTGGGTGCGAACCTGGATATGTTCCCCGGACCTGGTGGTAACATGGGTAACTTCACCGCTTGGGATGCCGGTAAAGGCAAGATCGTCTGGCAGCTTAAAGAGCCCTTCTCCGTATGGTCAGGTGCTCTCGCGACTGCTGGCGGTGTCGTCTTCTATGGCACCCTCGAGGGTTACATCAAAGCTGTTGACGAAACTTCGGGCAAGCAACTCTATCGCTTCAACTCGCCCTCCGGTATCATCGGCAACATCAATACCTGGGCCCAAAAAGGCAAACAGTACATCGGCTTCTATTCGGGAGTCGGCGGCTGGGCCGGTTATGGCGTCGCAGGTAAACTCAACGATACCAAAGGTAACGACCGTGCCGCTCTTGGCGCCATCGGTGGCTACCGTCATCTGAAGAACTACACGCAGGCTGGTGGTGTTCTCACCGTCCTGACCCTGCCGTAGGTCTTTCGATAACACTTTTGAACCCGGCATCCCTCAGGGGATGCCGGGTTTTTTTTTGTTTTTTTTTCCGCTCCCCGGCGATCAAATAGGAAGAATTCGTAAGCCATTGAAATCCATGAAAAAACTGTGGAATTCCCTTGTTGTTTTTATGACCTATGTCTGTATGATCGTGCCCGGTTCAACATGAATTTATTTAGTGCCCGGCGGTAGACAACAATAAAAACAAACAGGCGCCGTCCATTCAAAAACCCGAGGGAGGGAGTACCCGTTTTGTTTAAGAAAACCATTTCCATTAAAGAGTGGCTCGCCGTGTTGCCGCGTCTTCTGGGCGCCGCCCTGTTCGCCGGCGCCATGATCGCCATGCCCGTCTCCGCATCGCTCGCCGATGACGACGATGACGACACACCGCAATATGTGGTCAAGGACGGCATGGTGAACAAGGCGACCTATCAGGGGTTCCGCCGCTATCACAGTGAATGTCACCGCTGTCACGGCACGGACGGCCTGGGTCATCTTGGCCCCGAACTGCTGACCCCCCTGAAGACCATGAGCTATGAGGATTACGCGGAGGTCTATATCAACGGCAGGTCGGAGGGTGTTGCGGTCGCCGGAAACGTCATGCCGTCCTTCGGCACGGACGTCAACCTGGCTCCGTATATGGATAATATCTATATGTACCTGAAGGCGCGCTCCGACGGCGTGCTTGCACCCGGCCGGCCCGAGCGTTTCGACGCGCCCGTACTGGATTAGAGAGAAGGTCTTTTATCCGGTTTCTGTCCGCTACGCCAAAACAGAGGGAATTCCCGCACACTGCAAATGTGTGCCAGCCTTCGAGGTAGGTGTTGGACATGAGTTGCGTGAAAAACATGAGGCAGTGGCGTCTGGTTCTCTTGATTCTGCCGGTTGTCATGTTTCTTGCCCCCCCATTCGCGTCCGGCGCGGATGGGGGGCAGGAATCGGAACTCCCCTATAAGGTGATCGAGGGCAAGACCGGCGCGGCAACCTTCGACGGCTATCGGCGCTTTCACAAGGTCTGCCACATCTGTCACGGCGAGGACGGCATGGGCACCCCTTATGCCCCGGCCCTGGTGGACTCCCTGAAAGAAATGGATTACGACAGCTTTGCCGTCATCGTCGCCAGCGGACTGAGCCAGCCCAACCGCAATATCATGCCGGCCTTTGGCGAAAATACGGAAATCTTTCCCCATCTCAGCAACATCTATGCCTATCTCAGGGCACGCGCCGACGGCGTGCTTGCGCCCGGACGCCCCTCTCGGCTGATCCCCGAATGAACCGATCTGCCCTTTAAAACGCGGTTCAGGCTCCATTCAGGGTAACCGGTCTATCAGAAGCCTCAAGAATCCGTACTATTTTGCCATACCGGCTTGTGAATACATTTCCCAAGCGCCCTTTTTCGACGCCCGTTCGCACCCATATATGTCTTTTGAGGCAATCCATGATGTCCCGACGCCCCTTTCTGCAGATACTCCGTAACCCGGCCTCTTTTAGCCGGCCCCTCCTGGCATTCGGCCTGATGGCCGTTTTGTTGATCCTGGAAGGGGGAAATGCCCACTCCCGGACCTATATCGAGGCCGTGGACCGTGAAAGATTCCGGGTCTGCGCCGACGGCAACCTCATGCCTTATTCCAATAAGGAAGAAGAGGGCTTTGACAACAAGATCGCCGCGCTTTTCGCCGAGAAGCTCGGACGCCCCGTGGTCTATGAATGGTATCCCCAGGTTTCGCCCAAATTCGTGCGTGACACCTTGGATCTGAAAAAATGTGACGTGGTCATGGGTGTGCCCGCCGGCGTCAAATCCATGCTTAACACCAACCCCTATTACCGCACCGGCTATATGATGGTGGTGCCGAAGGATTCCGGCATCACGGCGCGCAGCCTCGACGATCCCGAGATGGCCAATCTCAAAATCGGCGTCGTCGCCGGATCCCAGCCCTCACGACTGATCGTCGAATACGGCCTCGCCGATAAGAGCATATCCTATGCCCTGCGTTTCGACACCCGCAAGAAATCCATCGGCAGGCTGATGATTCAGGACCTCAAGGAAGGGCTCACCGACGTGGCGTTGATGTTCGGACCCAAGGCCGCCTATCACGCCAGCGCGGAGGGGCTGGATGTGGAGCTCATCCCCATCAAGAGCCTGGACCGTCACGAGAACAGGATGGATTTCCTCATGACCATGGGTGTGCGCATCGGTGAACAGAACTGGAAGCGCACCCTCAACGAACTGATCAAGGAAAACCAGGACGAGATCACCGCCATCCTTGAGGAATACGGTGTGCCTTTGATGAAAATCAAAAGAGGCCGCCGCAAGAGCAGCGAAACCTCCCAGAAATAAGCCGCAAACAGGTCAGGCCCCCCGCGCGCGGGGAAGCTTCTTAGAGCGGCTCAGGGCTGATAGGAACCGCTCTAGTGGGGGGTGTTGAACTTCGCCCCCATACGGCGGTAGATGAATTCCGGCGGCGGTTTGAGAGCCTCGGCCGCGGCCATTCCGAAAATCTTTTCATGGAAGAGCGAGAGATCGCAGGCGGGGTCCGTATTGGCGGCCTCCCCCGTCAGGGCGAAGGCCTGGCAGCGGCAGCCGCCCCAATCGAGCTCCTTCCTGTCGCAGGACTGGCAGGGCTCGGGCATCCAGTCGGTTCCCCGGAACTTGTTGAAGGACTGGGAGTTCTCCCATATCCAGGCCAGGCTGTGGTCCTTGACCGAATCAAATTCCAGCTCGGGAATGACTTCCGCGGCATGACAGGGCAGCGCCAGCCCAATCGGATTGATATTCATGAAGCGCCGCGCCCAGCCCCCCATACAGACCTTGGGCCTTTTGGCATAATAGTCGGGGATCACATAGTCGATCACCAGGGTGCCCTTGAGGCGTTCGCGCGCGGCCTCGACGGTGGCCGTGGCCTCGTCGAGCTGTTGCGGCGTGGTAATGAAGGCGGCCCGGTTTTTGAGGGCCCAGCCGTAGTACTGGACCTGGGCCACCTCGAGACGGTCGGCGCCGCAATCCACGGCCAATTGGATGAAGTCCTCGAGGTGATGGATGTTCTGGCGATGGCAGACGGCATTAATGGTCAGGGGCAGGCCGGCGTCGCGCACCCATTTGGCGATATTGAGCTTGGTCTTATGCCCGCCCTTGTAACCGGAAATATGGTCGGCGTTTTTCTCGTCGATGTCGTCAAAGCTGAGCTGGACGTGTTCCAGGCCCAGCTTCGCCATGTTCTGTATGCGCGCCTCATCGAGCAGGGTGCCGCCGGCGGTAATCAGGTTGCTGTAGAGCCCGGTCTTGGTGGCGTGGCCCACAAGCTCTTCGAGGTCTTTGCGAAGGGTGGGTTCGCCGCCCGAGAAATGCACCTGATGCATTCCCATCTCCGCCGCCTCGTCCATGACCCGGCACCAGGCGGCGGTGTCGAGCTCTTTGCTGGCGGCTTCGAGCTCCAGGGGGTTGGAACAATAGGGGCATTGGAAGGGACAGCGATGGGTGAGCTCGGCCAAGAGCGCCAGCGGCGCGTCCATGGCCACGACCGGGGTCTCGTCATCGCCGGTCTCGGTGTCCGTTTGCGGCGTTGAAGGTTTGATGGATTCGCTCATGTGACGATGAATCCCTTATCCGCGAGCCCCTGAAGAAGTTCTATGACGTCCTTGCCGATGATGTCGCGCGGGGCGTTGTATTTCTCGGCCAGAACATCGATCATTCCCGAAACCGAGACCTCGCCGTCACAGTTCTGAAGGATTTCAACCGACGTTTCGTCGGGCACCAACAGCCGTTCCGGGGCCAATACCACCCACTGTTTGCGTTGCTCGTTAAAACGAAGCTTCACATGGTTGGGAAGCTTCGGAACCGAACCCTCATCAATCAAAACGCGGTCGGTCATCGAAATCCTCTGGTACGAAGGCGCCGGGCGGGATGTGGCCGTCGATATAGGCATTGTAAAGCGCATCCTGCTGCGCCCACAGACAATCGAGTTTGAAGATCAGAGAGTCAATGACGCCTTGCTGTTCGGCTCTCGTTTTAGGCCATGACAGGGCCAGTTCAAGAACATGTTCGGCATCACGGGGAGCTTCGTTGAGGCGCTGTTTGAAATAAACCATGATATCGTCATGGATGAAGTCATAGTTCTCCAGCATACCGGCGATACGCTCGCGGTGGATGGAGGGCGCGAACAGCTCGGTCAGGGACGACGTCATCCCTTCGAGAACCGAATGCTCCTTAACATAGGTGATATAGCAATCCACGGCGAAACGTGTGCCCGGCAAAAGCTGATCGGTCGATTTGACGAGATCGCGATCCAGCCCCAGACCGTCGGTGAGCTTCAGCCAGCGCTCGATGCCGCCCTCGCCCGCCGTCGATCCGTCATGATCGAGCACGCGCTGGATCCAGACCCGGCGCAGATCGGGGTCGCGCATGCGCGACATCAAGGCGGTGTCTTTGACCGGGATGATAATCTGATAATAATAACGGTTCAGCGCCCAGGCCTGGACCTGTCCCTTGTTGAGCTTGCCGCCATGAAGAAGCTGGTGGAATTTATGCAGGTTATGATAACGCTCATCCCCAAGCTTACGCAGAGTCGCTTCCATTTCATCGCGGGATAACATTTTTTCTTCACTCACAGCGTAACCTCCATTCCGTCATAGCTCACCTCCCAGCCGGCGGCTTCCGCCTCCGTCCTTTCAGGTGTGCCCTCAATTAAAATTGGGTTTGTATTATTGATGTGAATAAAAATTTTCCGTTTCACGCCGAGCGGCGCAAAACAGGCAATGGTGCCGTCGTCTCCGGAATTGCTCATATGCCCCATGCGCTCGCCGGTCTTAACGCCGACCTGGTTGTTCTTCATTTCATCATCATTCCATAAGGTGCCGTCGAAGAAGACCAGCGACGCGCCGCTGAGGCGTTCGGCCAGCTCCGGCGGCATCTCGGCAACGCCGGGCATATAGAAGAACGTAGACGCGCCGTCGGCGGAGCTGATCTTCAGCGCGATGGTGTCCTCGGGCTGGGAACCGAAATTCTCGGCTGTTTCATCTTCCAGCCACAGGGCAATCTTGCCGGGCACCGTAAAGGGTTCGATGATGACGCCCGAGGCTTTTCCCTCCTTGGTCTTCAGTTCCAGCGGGGTATCCATTTCCATGGCCCTGCGTTCCACGAAATCGGGATTCAGCACATTGAAAATCTTGTTGTCCTTGAGAACCTTCTGGACCCGGCCGGTGGCGTAAACGGCGAGAGGATGGCTCTCGCGCAGGGTCAACAACCCGGTCACATGATCCACGTCGCCATTGGTGAGCACGGCACCCACAATGGGGCTGTGGCGCCCGGAATCACAGTTCGCCTGGAGGGCGGGAATGCTGATGATCTGTTGGCCGAGATCGGGCGAGGCGTTGCACAGGAACCAGTTATCGCCATCGGCGCTGACCGCGATGGATGATTGAGTGCGCCGCACGGTGCCGGGTTCTCCGGCGCGGACCTTACGGCATACGGGACAATCGCAGTTCCATTGTGGGGAACCGCCACCGGCGCCGGATCCTAGAACGAGAATCTTTAGCAAGAGGTCAATCCTTCCTCAAAAGCTCTCTTTATGCCTGGGGAGGAACAAAGGCCCGAGAGAGTGAAAAAAATAATCCCAATTTCCTCCATGAGCCGGGGAAAGGCCCCCCGCGCCCGCACCACCCCTCTCTGTGGAAAACAGACATGCGGCGGCGGCGGCGATGACGGCCGGCACCCGTTCACGGGAAACTATGGTGTAAAAAAACCTCCGGCGGCCATGAGAGGCCCCGGAGGCTTTGATAACGAAACTTAAGCTTCGGCGCAGGCGTAGCTGTTGATTTCGAGGCCGACGGCGATCTCGGTGATCTTCGGGGTATTCCAAGCCATGGGTTTTCTCCTAAATGGATTTGTCTGTGTCGATGAACTAATACCGCCAAGCTAGGCTACTGACACTGAATTGTTACTGAGCGCGCCGTTCATCTGGCATTCAGTTTCCGCGCCCGCGTTCAAGGCGTCGGAGATGGCGGAAAGCGCCGCCGCGACCCGGGCATGAAAAAACCCCCGGCACAATCGCGCCGGGGGTTTTTTTGAGAACGAACCGCGCTTAGACTTCGGCGCAGGCGTAGCTGTTGATTTCGAGGCCAACGGCGATCTCAGTGATCTTCGGTGTGTTCCAAGACATGGTGATAGCTCCTAAATTTGGTTTCGTATTTGATCAAATCGATGGCGCCATACTATCTCTGTGATACTGAATTGTAACTGAGCGCGCCGTTCATCTGGCGTTCATATTCAGATGAGGGATTCTGATTAGGGATTCTGGGCCTTTCCGGGGCCGGGCCGGGACGGAAATCCCCGGATGGGGCCGTTGCCGGAACCCCAGATGGAACTACAGAGGGAACTTTGGACATAAAAAAACCCCCGGCATCATTGGAGATACCGGGGGTTTTTCACCTAGTTGCGCTTAGACTTCGGCGCAAGCATAGCTGTTGATCTCGAGACCGACAGCAATTTCGGTGATCTTCGGAGTATTCCAAGCCATGAGTTTTCTCCTTGGTTCTTGGTTGATAAAAGCCCTTACAGGCGATGGCATGAAACTACCCCGTTGTTACTGAATTGTTACTGAGCGCCCCGTTCACTTACAGTTCATAATAACTCTAAGAATCGTTCTGGGCATAAACCCGGCTTTTGCCACGTTCCCGCCCCAAAAAACGCCGCGAGCTTCTGGTGGATTCTGGAGGCCCTGGGAGGGCGTAAAATCTCCGGGAAATTCCGGGAAGGTTATTGCAGGTTCTCGAGAATAGCCCTGGCCTGAACGCCCAGCCTCTGTTCAAGGAAAACAGGCTCTTCACAAACATAGTCTGTGAGTTTGTTGCGCTCGTCATAAATCCGCGTGTTCCAGATGAGGGTTTTGGACAAGCCCACATATTCAGGGCTTTCCTCGCCAATGCCTTCTTTCCCCATCTTTCGCAATTCCTCGGACATCAGGCCGATGCGCTCCGCCCTCTCAATCTGGCGGCGGTAAAACTGTTTAATGCCCCTGATCTGCCGGGCACGGAGTTCGCCCGACCTCTGGAACAATCCGGAGAAAAGCGCCAACAGCTTCTCGCCCTTGTCCGCTCCCAGGGTCTGGGCATAGCCGTTGATAATGTCCGCGGATTCCTTTTCCGTCAGGGTTTCATCGAGAAGCTCGTCGACCAGCGGGAGAAGATTTTCGTCCTCCCACCAGGTGGCGGTGAATTCCTCCGTGGAAGGACCCTGCCAGACCGTGGAAAGGGGAATGGTGTCAACCAGCCGCTGGACACAGGGCCATTCGGATTCATAATCTTCCTCGGCCAGCCCCGGGCGGGCGGTGGAGAAAACGAGACCGACAACCGCCGCACATAAGAAAGTAAATTTTAGTAACCGCACTTTTCCACCTGCATAGTTATGAAATTTAAAAAACGTTTTCATTATTTGACGATGAACTTACCCACCATGCCCCGTTCTTCCAAGCCCTCGAAGTTGAATTCGTAAACCCCGGTCCTGATGGGCACGAAGAAGAGTTCGGCCTCGCTTTCCTCGTATTCCTCGAAGGATATCTCCTCGATCACCGGAGCCTTGATCTCCACGTCCTCCACTTCGAGCTTGCGTATCCAGATATTTTCAAAGAATTCGGGCGCTTCGAAGGAATATTCCTTGAGACCGTTGCTGATGATCTTGAGGCGGTAGGCCTGGCCGGTCTCGAGCTGGAATTCCTTGCTCGACATGGCGTAGTCGCTTTCCTTGGAGCCCAGCTCCAGTTTCAGCATCTTCGCCTTTATGGCGAGATCACCCTTGGCGTGGGCGCCTGTCATGGTCATGGGCAGAGCCAGGGCAAGGGCGAACAAGGTTGTTTTCAGAAAATGTGTCATGGTTCTCTTTCCTAATGTTCCCGATGGTTCGGCTTAAGCCCCGGCCTTGCGCGTGATCAGGCTGCGCCCCGGATCATAGCCATAAACCGCCAGCCCCAGGAACACCACCGTTGCCACCGCCACATAGGCTAGTGACAGCCAGTTGATCTGGCCATAAAAGGCGAAGCGGATCAGCTCCACGGCGTGGGTAAAGGGATTGGCCCAGCAGATATTGTGAAGCAGCAGGCTGGATTCCTTCATTTTCCACAGTGGATAGAGGGCGGACGAGGCGAAGAACATGGGGAAAATCACGAAATTCATGATTCCCGCAAAATTTTCAAGCTGTTTGATGGCCGAGGACAGGAACATGCCCAGGGCGCCGAGCATCAAGCCCGACAGGATCAGGGCCGGCAGCACGGTCAGCAGACCAACGAGCGGCGGCTGGATATCCCAGAACCAGGCGATGGCGAGAAAGGCGTAGACCTGGATCACGGAAACCGCCACCCCCGCCAACAGCTTGCAAACCAGCAGGAACCAGCGCGGCAACGGGCTTACCAGCAACGTGCGCATGCTTCCCATTTCCCGGTCATAGACCATGGAGAGCGAACTCTGCATGCCGTTGAAAAGCTGGATCATGGCCATCAGGCCGGGCGCAATATAGACCTCGTAGGTGATGTAGGTCTCGTAGGGCGGAATGATGGACACGCCCAGGACCGAGCGGAACCCGGCGGCGAAGATAAAGAGCCACACCAGGGGCCGCACCATGGCGGAAAGGAACCGTTCCCGTTGATGCACGAAACGCAGGCCTTCGCGCCAGACGATACCCACGAAACATCGAAAATATTGAATGGCTGTCATGCGTCGGGCTCTTTCCCCACCAGGGCGGTAAAGGCTTCGCGGATGGTCGCCGTGCCCGCCTGTTTGCAGACATCTTCCACGCCGGCGGCGGCTAAGACCTTGCCTTCATGCAGGATCACAACCTGTTCCCCTTCATCGATCTCGTCAATCAGATGGGTGGCCCACAGCACCGCCAGGCCGTCCTCGCGGCACAGGCTGCGCACATGGTCGAGAATATCCTGGCGGCTGCCGATATCCAGCCCCACGGTGGGTTCGTCGAGAAGCAGCATCTTCGGACGGTGCATCAGGGCGCGTGAGATTTCCACCCGCCGCCGCTGGCCGCCGGAAAGCTGGCGCACCTTGTGATGGCGGCGATTGAGGAGGCCGCCACGGGTGAGTTCCTCTTCGAGCCTTTCCCCGGCCTGGGCGCGGCTGATTCCGTGCAACGCGGCGTGGTAATGGAGGTTCTGTTCCACCGTGAGATCGAGGTCCAGCGTGGGCTGTTGAAAGACAACGCCGATTCTGGCCAGGGCCTGGGAGGAGTCGCGCCGCACATCGTATCCGAAGATTTTGATGGCTCCGGTGCGGTTGCTGTAGAGCCGCGTCACCAGGGAATAGAGCGTGGTCTTGCCGGCCCCGTTCTGGCCCAGCAACACCGTGAAGTCACCGGGATGGATCACCACGGCCACGTCATTAAGAGCCCGCGTGGTTCCGAAATCGTGAGTCAGGCCGGAAACCTCCAGCGCCGCCACTCTTTCCTGGATGTCAGGCTGGGTCACGGCTGGATCACTATGCCCCATGGGAATCTTCCCATCTTGATGGATTTAATGGCTTTGAGTTTTTCCACATCAATGACGGTCACATCGTTGCTCACCCCGTTGGTGCTGACCAGAAGTTTCTCATCGCTGGTGAGCGCCAACTGCCAGACGCGCTGGCCGACGAGAATATATTTGATGACCTCCAGGGTTTGGGCGTCGATCACCGCGATCCGGTTGGCCGGCCCCAGCGCCACAAATCCATATTTCCCGTCACTGGTGAGGCGTACGCCCACGGGCTGGATGGCCTCGTCGTTGACGCTGGGGATATCGAACTTGATCTTCTTGATCAGCTCGTGGCTCTCGCCATCGAGAATCCGCAAGGTGCCGCCCACTTCCGAGGTGATCCAGACCCGCTTCCCCTCTTTGTCAAAAATGGAGACGCGGGGACGGGTGTCCACCAGCACGTTATCGACAATTTCATGGGTGTCGGTGTCGATGAAGTGGGCCATGTTCGTGGTTTCGGAGGTGTTGACCAGCATCTTTCCCGAAGGATTCATGCCCATGCCTTCGGGCTCCACGCCGACGGGAATCTCGTCGATGATTTCCTTGTCGATGACATCGGTGACGGTAACGATATTGTCATCCTCGTTGGCGATATAGAGGGTGCGGCCATCGGGATGGAGGATGAAAAGCTCCGGGTCCGGCCCCGAGGGAAGGTGGTATTTTATTTCCAGGGTCTTGGCGTCGAGAACCGTGATGCGGTTATCGTCGCTGGTGCAGACGAAAATCTCCGTGCCATCCGCGTTCATGATGATTCCGCGGGGGCGCTGGCCCACGTTCACGGTCTTCACCACTTCCAGCTTGTCCATGTCGATCACCGAGATGGAGTTGTCCTTTTCATTGGTGATATATGCCGTGTCGGCCCAAGCGCCAGCGGCGGACAAGCCCCAGGAAGCACCAAAGGCGGCAGCGAAGACGGCGCCAAAGACGGCCCCGAAAACGGCCAGCCGTCCGCGCCTCCTTAATACTCGTTTCATTCTCACACTCGGTTTCATTCAGCACTCCGTTCTAAGTGGCCTTCTTATGGGAAAACATTTCGGCGACAATGTGGCGGTCAGCCTGGATTCCCGCATTTCGATTCCGGCTTGTCATAGCCCAGGGTGTCAACCTCGCTCACCGGATGCAGGAATTCCTTCTGCGGCGACACCGATACCAGGGAGCGGGGAGCGGCAAGAAGAATGCGCTCCCTGAGCTGTCCGTTCCATGGCCGGTAGGTGACCTTGATCCCCTTATAGGCGGCCAGGGAAAACTCCGGCCCCAGCATGAATTCCTTGACCTTGGTAAAATCGGTTGATTTGGCGCGGGTCACCGCCTCGCCCACGGAACGCACCGCGATCCAGGCCGCGTAATCCACCGAGGTCATCCAGCGCCCCGCCTCGCGGCGGAAGCGGTTCTGCATCTGGGCCGCGCCCCATCTCTCGTGGGCGCGGTGCCAGGCGGTGGGGACCAGCCCCTGAGTACCCGCCACCAGCCTGGGGTCCCAGGTACGCCAGATCAGATATTCGCCGAATTCCCCCGGCTCGTCGGCGACGATCAAGACGTCATAGTCCACGTCCTGGGTGAAGACGGGAACCTCGGCAGACGCGGTGCGGCGAATGTCGGCGGTGAAATCCCAGACTCTTTCCTCCTCGATATCGGCTCCGAACTTGTCGGCGGCGCGCTTGACGGCCGCGGCGAACAGACGGTCCCCTTCCCTGGGCCCGATGACCAGGAACCATTCCTTCCATTTTTTCTTGACCAGAAACTGCGCCAGGGCGTCGGCCAGCATGGCGCGGCTGGGAATGGTATGGAGAACATTGGCGCGGCATTGCTCGTTGCGCAACGCATCGTCGGGGGCGCTGATATTATAGATCATGACTTCGGAAGCTTCGGCCAAGTCGGCCAGCGCCAGCACGTCCGTCGCCGGCAGGTTGACCACCACATGGCGGTGGCCGCCGGCCACCAGCTTCTTGAACGCTTCCGTAAGGTCGCCATCCAGCGGCACGGTTACTTCGTCGAGGATGTAGTCCTGGTTAAGGAATTTCCCCGTGGTGTTGTTGTCCACAATAGCGATACGGGCGCCGTAAACGCCCTCATCGGTGAGCACGGGATCGAGATTGGACAACGCCGGTGGTATTTTTATTTCCTGGGTTAGGAAGGCGATTTTGATTTTTTCCGCAGGCGGGCCGGATTTCTTTTTTGTGACGCCCTTTTTCTTGCGCCGTTCCTCACGCAGTTTCTTGCGCTTTTCGTCCCAGGCCTTGCGTTCCTCGATCTCCTGGAGGGTATCCTCGCGCGCCAGCGCCGGTGTGGCCACGAAGGCAGAGAAGGCAAACAGGCCGAGGAACACGCCCGCAAAAACCGCGCAAAGCGGGGCGATGCGGCAATGATCTCTCAAAATGAGGCGGTTTAGGCGAAAGGGCATATTTTCCGGCGGGTTTATGGGGTTATTTTAAAGAATTCCAGGGCGGCGGGAGTATAAAAATACCGCATGAACCGACTATGAACGCATCCACTCCCCCTCTGGGACATGGACGGATATAGGCAGACATGGGCCCAACTTCGGAAAATTCACGAAGAAAGGTTAAAAAATTGGAGCGGGTGAGGGGAATCGAACCCCCGTCAAAAGCTTGGGAAGCTTCTACTCTACCATTGAGCTACACCCGCAAAATCATCCATAAAATAGGTTGGAAACACCCCCTCGGCAAGCCACCCCCTCCGCGCCAGGGTGTTTCCAGCCCCCGAGAGTCATCGTATGAAAATCATCGTATAAAAGTCACCGCATGGCGGTGCATTCCACCACCTCCACGGCGCCCTTGCCCTTGATCTCCACCTGCCCCAGGGAACGCCCCTCGCATTCCTCCTGTAACTGGAGCCAGCTGTCATAGGTCATGGCCACCGTTCCCGGCGAGGCCTGGCCGGTCATACGCGCCGCCGTGTTGACCGTATCCCCCCAGACATCGAACTGATATTTTTCATCGCCGACGACGCCGGCCACCACGGGGCCGCTGTCGATCCCTACCCTGACCTCCCAGCCGTTCTCCAGCTCCCCGGTCGCCGTGATCATTGCGTGGCCGCATTTAACGGCCGACAGCAAGGGCACGGCATCGGGGGTCAGCATGCCGGCGATCGTCATGAATTCATCGCCGATGGTCTTGATCTTTTCCATGCCGTGATCGCGCGTAATTGCCTCGAAACGGGTGAACAGGTCCTGCAACCCCGAGACCACCGCTTCGGGGTCGTTGTTCTCGGAAAACGATGTAAAGCCGACGATATCGCAAAACAGGACGGCAATATTGTCGTACCGCCGCGGCACCACCTTGCCCGAGGCCTTGAGTTCACTGGCGATGGCGCTGGGCAGGATAACATTGAGCATGGCGTCTGATTTTTTCTTCTCGTCCTTGATCTGGACCAGATGCGAGGCCTGGAGGTCGCGCAGACGCTTTTTTTCCAGGCAGGCATTAGTGCGCGCGCGCAACATCACCGGGTTAAAGGGTTTGGAAAGATAATCTTCGGCGCCCAGTTCGATGCATTTGACGATACTGTCTATTTCCTCGACACCGGAGATCATGATTACCGGGATATCGCGCAGCCGCATGTCCGATTTCATGGTTTCGAGAACCGCCAGACCATCGATCTCGGGCATTTCTATATCGAGCAGCACGAGATCGAAGTCACCCTGCCGCAGCATCTCCAACGCCTGGGAGCCGTTCTCGGCGGCCTCCACATTGGCGAACCCCTCCTTTTCGAGCTGGCGCATCAGAAGGTTGCGGTTGAAGTCCTCGTCATCCACCACGAGAAGCCGTTGTTCCTTGTTCTCAGACATAGGCGCTCACTCTTGCTCTCCAGGATCGCCGGCGCTGATGGGCGGATGCGTGAGGGCATAATTGAGCCGGGATACAACCTTTTCCTTGGTGATGGGCTTGATGAGATAGCCGTGGATTCCATATTTCAGGGCCTTTTCCACATGTCCCTGCTGGGCGTCGCCCGTCAGCATGATGACCGGCACGTCGGGGTTGGGATATTCCCCTTTTTCCGAACCCCTGAGCGTCTCGAGGAAACCGAACCCGTCCAGGTTTGGCATTTCGATGTCGAGAAGCACCACGTCCGGTAGATCAGATCTCAGCGCCTTGAGCGCTTCCACGCCATCCTTTGCCACCGCAATCTTGCGAAAATCCAGATCATTGATGGTGTTGACGATCAGGGAGCGCATGAACATCTCGTCCTCGACAACAAGCAGAGTTACTTTTCCAAAGTCGGGTTCACTCATATCACGCCTCGCATATGTCTGGTTCAGAAGACTTCAATTGCGGCGACCACCGCATTCATGAGCGGGGCCAGTTCAGGATAACGATTTTCGAGGGTGGGCCAATCGTCACCTTTCCCGGCCTTCTCAAGATCGGCACAGAGATCGGCCAGGCTGTCGGCGCCCACCGAACGGGAGGCCGATTTCAGCTTATGGGCCGCCGCACCCAGCGCCGCGCCATCCTTTGCCGCAAAGGCGGTGCTGATTTCCTCTTCGATCTCGCGCGACGGGCCCACATAGTCCTTCAGCAGCGTGCGGATCATGTCTTCATCATCGCCAAAGGTTTCCCGCAGGAAAGTGGGAACGAGCACCGAGGATACATCGTCCTGCGCGGGGCCGGCATCAGAGCCGACGTCGGGTTTGGCCGTGGTTTTGGCGGGAGCCTTGGTCTTGGTCTTGGCTTTGGTCTTGGTTTTGGTCTTAGTTTTGGCCGGGGCCTTAGTCTTGGTCTTGGCTTTGGTCTTGGCTTTGGTCTTGGCTTTGGTCTTGGCTTTGGTCTTGGTCGCTTCGGGAGTCCCGGCTTCCTGTGACGGCATCCATTTTTGCAGTTTCGCCTTCAAGTCCGTCATGGCCACGGGCTTGGACAAATAGTCATCCATGCCC
Source organism: Alphaproteobacteria bacterium (assembly GCA_016776635.1). GTDB lineage: Bacteria > Pseudomonadota > Alphaproteobacteria > UBA11136 > UBA11136 > UBA11136. The sequence continues at coordinate 2,222 of JADHSZ010000028.1, read as the reverse complement.
GCCGCGAGGCATCGCGAGGCCTCACCCTGAAGCACATTGGCGGTAACGGCGACGATGGGCCTGCGGTTGCCGGTGCTTTCCTCGTCCTTGCGGACGGACCCGGTAAGCTCGAATCCATCCATGTTGGGCATGTGGCAATCGGTGAGCAACAGGGCGTAGTCCTTGTCCCGCCACGCCTCCAGCGCCAGTTTGCCGTCATTGGCAATCTCACAGGCATAGCCCAGCTTGTTAAGCTGGCGCTTGATGACCTGTTGGTTGGTGAGATTGTCTTCGGCGAGCAGAATGAGCCGCCCCTGGGCCAGGGCTTCTTCCTCGCTGGGCAGCGGCACATCGGGAAGTAACTCCACAGCATCGTCTTTTTTTACTTCGGGGCTGGCCCGGCCCGCCGCCACCGCCACCGCGGTGACGAAACGATACCGAACGAGGGGGCCGGCGTCCACGGTGACGCAGTCTTCCCCCTCGATCCGCGCGGAACGGTTTCCGGACGCCGTCAACAGCACATATTTGAGGCCCTCTGCCACGCCGCGCAGACTCTTCAGAGCCGCCTTCTGACGCGCGTCATCGAGACCGAGTTCCAGCACCACCACATCGAAAGCAGCAGTCTTTTTCTTTACGGCAGCAACAGCCGCCTTCTCATCACCCACCACCTTCACTTCCGCCTTCCAGTGGCGGAGGTAGCTTTCCATCACGAAAGCCATGCGCTCGTTGTCCGAGGCCACCAATATGTTCAGGCCGTCGAGATGACGCTCCTTTTCGGCGCCGCGGAGTTTCTTGGTCTTGCCGAAAGATAAATCCACGGTAAAGGTGGAGCCTTCGCCCAGCGCGCTCTCGACACCGATCTCGCCTTTCATCATTTCCGTAAGGCGCTTGCAGATGGCCAGCCCCAGCCCGGTGCCGCCGAATTTACGCGTGGTGGAGGATTCCGCCTGTTCAAAGGCCCGAAACAGGCGCGATTGGGCCTCGTCCGACATGCCGATGCCATCGTCGATGACGGAAAAGCGCAGGTTTAATTTATTCCCCTTCGAGGGCTGCAAATCGACGCGTATCATCACCTCGCCCTGGTCGGAGAACTTCACGGCATTGCCCGCAAGGTTAAAGATGATCTGGCGGATACGCACCGAATCGCCCAGCACGCTGGCCGGGATATTGGGGTCCACATAGGTGATGATGCGCACCTTCTTCATGGTGGCGGTAGGAACCAGCGTCGCCGAGGCCCCCTCCAGCACATCGGCGATGGAGAGGGGGATGCTTTCGATATCGAGCTTGCCGGCCTCGATTTTGGAGAAATCGAGAATGTCGTTGATGATGGTCAGCAACGCGTTGCCCGATTCCCGGACGGTGGTCAGCATCTGGCGCTGGTCGTCGTCGAGCTCGGTCTGCGACAACAGGTCCGCCATGCCGATCACGCCATTCATGGGGGTGCGGATTTCATGGCTCATGGAGGCCAGAAAATCGGCCTTCGCCCTGGCCGCGTCTTCGGCCGCGTCACGGGCCTGGCGGATTGCCACCTCGGCCTGTTTGCGCTCGGTGATATCGGTGTAGGTGGTGACCATACCGCCGCCGACTATGGGGCCGCCCTTGATCTCGATACAACCACCATCTGGCAACTCTTGTTCCGCGTTATGTTTCGGGAAAGTGCGGGCCAGTTCGACCTTCTCGCGGACCGCCGTCTCCACATCGCACTCACCGAATTCCTTGCGCTCGGCGTCGAACCTCATGAAGTCGGCAAAATCGGTGCCCACTATGAGCAGTTTTCCAGGATAGCCGCGAAGCGACTTAAAGCGCTCGTTCCACACCGTCAGCTTCAGGTCATGGTCAAAGGCAGCGACCCCCTGGGTCAGACTCTGCAAAATGGCCTGAAGTTGCAGCTGGTTTTCTTCCAGTTCCGCCTGGGCGGCGGTTATTCTTTCTTCGGTTTTCTTGCGTTCGGTGATGTCGGAGAAGGTGCTGACAAATCCACCCTCGGGAACAGGCCCGCCAGTTACCTCAATATATCGGCCGTCCGGGCGCTGGCGTTCCAGATTATGGGGCAGGAACTTTTCGGCCGTGGCAACTTTTTCAGCCACCACCTGTTCCGCGTCCTGGTCGCCGAATTCATGATGTTCGGCGTCGTAACGCATCAGGACTTCAAAGGGTTGGCCAACCTTCAACAGATCCTCGGGATAGCCCCTGATTTGCCCGAATTGCTCGTTCCACACCGTCAGTTTGAGGTTCTTGTCAAA
>JADHSZ010000081.1 GCA_016776635.1 Alphaproteobacteria bacterium | reverse complement strand
TCCGTGTGATCGGTGCCGAGATGATGGGCTACGGCGGCGGCCTCGCTCGATTCATCGAAGGCGGATTCAGAAAAACCAATGGAGAAGGTTTCCACCGGCCGCGAGCTCTGGGCCTGCATCAGGGCGGTGACGGTGGAACTGTCCACGCCGCCGGAGAGAAACGCCCCCAGCGGCACATCGGCCGCCATGCGCCCCTTCACCGCATCACGTAAAAGGCGGTCCAGCCGGTCGGTGGCTTCGCTGTCGTCCAGGTCCCGTTGCCGGGCGTGGGCGGAAATCGTGATTTCCCGCAAATCCCAATAGCGCCGGATTTTCGGCTCACTGCCCTCACGCAAGGCAAGAAACGTGCCCGGCTCGAGCTTGGCAATGCCGGCATAGATGCTGCGCGGCGCCGGCACATAGCCGAAGCGCAGATAGGCCGCCAACGCCTCCCGGTCCACCCCTGCCTTCCAGGCGGGATGGGCGCGCAGGGCCTTGATCTCGGAGGCAAAGAGAAAGTGGTCGCCGCAATTTCCCCAATAGAGCGGTTTGATGCCGAGCCGGTCACGCGCCAGGTAAAGAATACGCTCGGCCTTGTCCCACAGGGCGAAGGCGAACATACCCACCATGCGCCCCAGCGCCCTCTCAAGGCCCCAGGCGGCGATGGCTTCCACCATCACCTCGGTATCACAGCTGCCGCGAAAGGCCACGCCACCCACTTCCAGCTCGGCGCGCAGTTCGGGGAAATTATAGACCTCGCCATTATAGGCGATCACATAGCGGCCATCGGACGAGACCATGGGCTGATGCCCGGCGGGAGAAATGTCGAGGATGGCGAGCCGGCGATGCCCCAGCCCCAGCCCGGCGGACGCATCGGCCCAGACACCATCCCCGTCGGGACCACGATGGTAGAGTCGCGCGGCCATGCCTTCGGCGCGCGCCAGAAGGTCCGCTTCCGGCGTGCGCCGGGCGAGGTCAATGAAACCGGCAAAACCACACATGAGGGTGTTTTCCTAGAGCGGCGGAGCCGCCCGGTTTTCCCCGTTCCTGATCATTTTTTCCAGCTCAGGGATTCCACAAGGTCACAGACCGCATGGGTCTGGAGAAGATTCATGCGGTTGCCCGAGCGGGGGTAGCCCAGAGCCGTCACCAGGATCAGATCATCGTCGTCGAGAATGCCGCGCCGCCACAGTTCCTCGAGGCATTTCACCACATGATCGGTGGAGGTCTTGGAAAATGGAATCTCCACATGCACGCCCTCGGCGCCCCAGAACAGGTTGAAGCTGCGCGCCGCCATGGCGTCGTTGCTGACGCCGATGATGGGCTGGCTGGGACGCCGCGCCGCCGTCATGCGGGCGGCATAGCCGGAGATGGTCACGGCAACGATCTTGGTGATGGGCAGCGAACGGCAGATCAGGGCCACCGCGTCTTCCATGGCCTGGGGCACGCTGGTGGGCCGGTCGCTGCGGCGCACCGCCTCGCGCCCGTCATCGAGCCGCGCCTGAAGATCGGCTTCGGCGGCATCGGCGACCCGCCGCATGACCGCCACCGATTCCGTGGCGTGGGCGCCCACCGCCGTCTCCCCCGACAACATGGCGGCGGAACAGCCGTCGAGAACGGCATTGGTGATGTCGCTGACCTCGGCCTTGGTGGGGAAGGAATTCTCGATCATGGTATGGAGCATTTCCGTGGCCACGATCACCGGCTTGCCATGGGCGCGGGACACATCGAGGATGTGTTTCTGGAACAAAGCCAGGTTTTCGAGATTGGTTTCCACCGACAAATCACCGCGGTCGATCATCACCGCATCGGTGGCTTCTACGATCTCTTCCAGATTATCCAGCCCGCCCTGGTTTTCCACCTTGGAGACGATACGCGGCCAGTTGCCGCCGCACAGTTCGCGCACCGCGTTCACATGTTCGGCGGAATCGACGAAGCTGATACCGATGTAATCAACGCCATGCTCGCGGGCAAAGGCCACCATGTCGCGGTCGCGCTGTGTCACCCCCTCACCCGCCAGAGAGAGCGAGGGAACGTTAATACCCTTGCGGCTCTTGAGTATCCCCGGCCCTTCGGCCTGGAGATGGATGTCTTGTCCTAAGACCTTTTCCACGCTGAATTTCAAGGTGCCGTCATCGGCCAGGATCACGTCGCCTGCATTCACCTCTTCGTGCAGGGAGGCGCGGTTGACGGGAACTTTTTTAGAACCGTCATGACCTTCTTCGGTGGTCAGTATTACCGTATCGCCGCGCGCAAATTCGGGCTCGTGGGCCAGATCGGTAGTGCGAATTTTGCGTCCGGGAATATCGAGAAGAACCGGAACCTCGGGCACCACCTCGCGCAGCAGGGCGATAACAGCGGCATGCCAGTCAAGATCACCATGGGAGCCGTTGAGCCGGGCTACGCTCATTCCCGCCGCCGCCAGATCACGCAGCGCCGATTCGTTATTGGTGACCGGACCGATGGTGCAGACGATACGGGTGGCGCTCATATTTCGTCATCCTCGATAAACAGTTCGGTCCCTTGCAGCGCGGCGATCACCTCCGGCCGCATGAGATGGGCGTCCGGCTCCTTGCCGCCGAGCAGCATAGCCCGCATGTCGGTGCCGCTGATATGGGTAACGGAGTCGGGCAGGTCTTTTTCATGAGGACAGGTCTGTTCGGTGACGATGCCATCGCAACGGCCGCAGAAATAAGGGCCGTGCAGATACATGATCTCGATCCCCAAATCGCCGTCGAAACGCCGCGTCATCTCGTGGGCCTCGTAGGTGCCGTAATAATCCCCGACCCCGGCATGATCGCGGCCGATGATGAAATGGGTGCAACCGTAATTACGCCTGATGAGGGCATGAAATACGGCCTCGCGCGGCCCGGCATAGCGCATATAGGTGGAGAGGATTCCCATGGCTACCTTGTCGGCGGGGTAGAACTCCCCGATCAGGGTGCGATAGCCGCGCAGGATCGCCTGTGGCGTGTAGTCGCCTTTTTTCTTGCGCCCCACCAATGGCTGGATGAAGAGACCGTCCACCTGTTCCAGGGCGATGCGTTGCAGATATTCGTGAGCGCGGTGGGGCACATTGCGGGTCTGGAATCCGACGATGGTTTGCCACCCCTTCTCGGCAAACAGGGCGCGGGTTTCTTCGGGCGCCAGTTCATCGCCGGAAAAATCAAAGCTGGCGCGTTTGGTCAGCGCCACCGCGCCGCCTATGAAATGGTCGCCGCCGGCCATGAAAAACGCCACGCCGGGATGGGTGGAATCGGTGGTGCCATAGACCTTTTCGGCCACCGCCGACTTGTCGCAGGTAAAGACGCTTTCGGGGCGCAATTCGCCCACCTGTTCGCCGTCATAGACCAGCGCCACCTGGGGCAGGCCTTTCAGCCGCGCGGCCGTCTCCCCATCCACGTCCAGCACCACGGGCAGGGGGAAGACCGCGCCGCCGGGAAGCCGCATGGTTTCCACGGAGCCCCGGAACTCATCTTCGTTCATAAAGCCGGTGAGCGGGCGAAAGGCGCCCAGGCTGAGCTTTTCCAATTCAAGATACTGGGGGCGGGTGAGGACGAGTTCGCTCATGACTTCCCGCTTATTTCCCGGTTCCGCCAAGGGAGGGTAGGCGCTCCATGATGTCGCGCACCACCGCGTCCGTGTCGAGATCGTCCCCCGCCGTCACCGTCATGTGGGGATTGTCCGGCGCGTGCCACGGCACGTCTACCCCCACCACATGGGCCATGTCGCCGGAATCCGCCTTGGCGTACAGCCCCTTGGGATCGCGGCTGCGCACCAGCTCCAGCGAGGCCTCGAGATAGACCTCGAAATAGCCGGAAAAATGATCCCGGTTCCAGGCCAGCAACTCGGGATGGGCGTAAAGAGCCGCCACGATCACGGTGAGGCCCTGGTCGTCCAGCATGGTGGCGAGACTCTGCAGACGTTGGATCTGAAGGCGGCGGTCGGATTCGGCAAAACCCAGGGAGTTGCCGAAAAGCGCCCGCACCTCGTCGCCGTCAACCCGCACCAGGGTGGGCAGGGCAGGCTTCATGGCCTCGTAGAGCGCAGTGGCCAGCGTTGTCTTGCCGGCGCCTGAAAGTCCGGTAATCCAGATCACCATTCGCGAATATTTCCCCCCGTCATATGCTTCCCCCCGCCATGCGGCGCAAACGCGGCCATAACTCCACCAGCGCCATGGCCTGAAGGATGATCAGCACCGGCTCGAAGGGCAACCTGTATTTAGGCGCGGTGATGGGCCCGCTGATAAGTAAAAAATACAACATACCCGCAACGCTCAGAATCGCCACCCATCCCGAGACCCGGGAAAGAAGGACAAAACCGTATATCTGGAGCAGGGAAGCCAGAACGGCGCCGATCATTCCAACGGCGACCACCGCCAGATAGAGCGGCGACGCCTCCTGTACATAGAGAGTAATTCGCGATAGGAGGTCGAGGTGGGAGGTGCCCATAAAACTGGGATGGGGCATGGCGCGCACCCGCAGATCGGCGACGATAGCCGGAGAAGCCAGATTAACCGTCATGCCCGAGCCCCATGAACTGAAAATATCTCGCGGCGGAATTTCAGCCAGCCGGGCCAGGGAAAAATTCGTCATAGCCCTGTCGCTGGCAAATATGTTCATACCAGATGTGTCCAGCTCCCGCGATTCCATCTCGGCCTGGAATTCCTCCCGCAGTTCCTTCACGGCCTGCCCCTGTTGGATGCCCTGGGTCCGGGAAAGCACCCCCGGAACAACCCAGTATAGAAGGTGCACACCCCCCTGCGACGTCAGCGCCAGGCTATCGAACTGCGTGACATTGCGATGCAGCCACGGCGTCAGGGGCAGGGCCACGGCCACAAGAAAGGCAAGCCCCGCGAGAAAGCCCTTGCGCCAGTCGCTCCCCCTGAACAGGGGAACGGCCACAACCACAAACACCATGGCCAATGGGAAATACTGGGCAGCCGCCCGCACCATGATGGCTACCCCGAGAAACAGCCCGGCCCATGCCGCCCAACGGGCCGATCCGGTTTCGAGAAAACGTACGGATGCGTAGAGCATGACGGTGAAGGGAAGCATGAAGAAACTGTCCGTCAGCACCGAAGCGCTCATGATCACCATGTTCGGCCAGACCGCGGCCAATAGCCCCGCCACCAGCCCCACGCTCATGGACAGCCTTGCCCCGATCATGCCCACCAGGACACAGGTGACGGCATCAAGCAGAGCCTGAACCGCCAGCACCGCGAAAAGTGATGGCCCGAACACACCCATCAGCCCCGCCACTAACAGGAAATAGCCGGGCATGCGGCCTGAACTGGCGGGATCGGCGAAAGTTCCGTGCTCCAACAGGGAAAGGGCATTGGCCCAGTAGAGCCACGCATCCTCGACCAGAAGAAGCCCCGGCTCTAGGGGCATGGCGGCCAGGTTGGCCATCCGCACCGCCACCGCCACCGCCCAGATGACAAACATGGTTCGCCAGGACAAAAAGCCCGGAGAAGACGATAGAGAAGGCGATAAAAGAGTTTCTTTCCACATGGTGAGAGAAGCTATCCTTTATCCGGCCAGGGAGCGCAGCCATAGCTCCACGCCCACAAGCCGTTCCAGCACCAGCCCCGCGGAACGGGCGCCGGCACGGCACCTGTCCACCAGGTCCATCAGCTTTCCCTTCTCGGCATAGGCCGCCAGCCGCGACTCAGGCCCCGTCAGGTCGTCGAGATATCCCCCCGCGCCTCTGGCGTCGGCGAACCATTCCTCGTAGGGCAGCCACAAGCCTATCTTGCGGCGATGGATGAGATCATAGGGAAGATGGCGCTCGGCCATACGCTTGAGCAACGGCTTGGTATCACCTCCCGGCGCGCGCAAGGCATGGGGCAGGCTGTTGACGAGGCGCAGCAACGGCATATGAACGAAAGGCACCCGCGCCTCCACCGAGGCCGCCATGCTCATCTTGTCCTGGCGCACCAGAAGCGATTCGAGATAGGCAGCCTGGTCCACGGCAAACAGGCGATCGCGGAAATCGGAGAAACGGCGGCTCGCCGCCTCCCGCGCGCCCGGTTCCGGCACCAGGCCGGGGAATGTCTTCTGGACCGCCTGGAAATCATGATAGACCGAGGCGTAAGCCGCGGCATCGAGACCGCCCATGCGCCGTATTCCCGCCACCGGCCACAGGGAGGGAAGAATCCGCGTCGGCAAAAACCGCCCCAGCCGCTCCTGCCAATGGGTCTTGCGCCAATGGGCATAGCGTTGATAGCCGCCGAACATTTCATCAGCCCCCTCGCCGGTCAGCACCACCTTGGTGTGCTTGCGGATACGTTCACACAACAACATCAGGGTGACACAGCCACCGTGGGGAAGCGGACCTTCCATGTGACGCACCGCGCGCGGCAACGCCTGGGCATAATCCGTGGCGGAAACCGCAACTTCGTGATGATCGAGACCATAGCGTTGCACCACCATGTCCCGATAACGCCCCTCGTCATAGGGGTGATCGCCGAGAGAAACCGCAAAGGAGGTAAGCCTGCCAGCGGTTTCGCCCTGGGCCAGGGCCGCCACCAGACTCGAATCCACGCCACCGGAAAGCTGCATGGCATAGCCCACGTCACTGGCCAGATGCGCCTTCACCGACTCTTCCAGTGCCTCATGCACCTGTTCTTCGGCGTCGGCGCGGCCTGGATCAGGGTCGGGGCGCAGAGTCTCCAGAGGATCACAGAACCGCCGCTCCGCCGGAACACCCCCGGCCAGCGGCACCGTCACCAGCGTGCCGCCGGGAAGGCGTTCGATACCTTTGCAATTGCTCAACCGTCCCGCCGCCCAGCCAAAGGTGACGAGCTCCGCCAGCGCCACTTCGTCCACCTGCGGCGGGTGAAGGCGAAACAACGGCCGCATCTCGCTGGCGAAGGCCACCGTGGTCCCGCTGTGAATCATATAAAGCGGCTTGATACCCAGGGGATCACGCGCCGCCAGCGCCACGCCACGCTCCCGGTCCACAAGACAGAAGGCGAACATGCCCTCCAGACGATTCAGAACATCTTCACCCCAGTGCAAATAGCCTTCGAGTA